>NZ_WBMR01000012.1:48888-92563 GCF_008923365.1 Actinomadura montaniterrae | reverse complement strand
TCATCGCCGCGACGCGCGAGATCACCGTCTCGCACGGCCCGTTCCCCACCGACCCGGCCGCCGCGGTGGCCAGGGCGGTGGAGGCCCTGCAGTGGTGCAACCGCGCCGCCTCGATGTTCGCGGCCGCGCTCGCCGACGCGCACAACGCGCTGTCCCCCCTCGGCGTCCGCATCCCCGCCGACCCCGACGACGCCCCCGGCACCGCCGACGACTCCGACTCCGGGGAGGGGTGGGCATGAGCGCGCGCGAGTGGATCCGGTTCGCCGCGTGGTGGCTGCTGATCGGCAACTTCCTGGCCGTCGCGCTGACCGAACTGGGGGCCATCCGATGACCGCCCTGCTGTTGGTCCTGGCCGTGCTCGCCGCCCTGGCCGGGCTGGGGTGGCTGTGCCTGTCCCCGGTCCGCCTGGGTGCCGCCGGCGCGGTGCTGGTGGCCGCCCACCCGGCGGCGACGATCGCGGTCACCGCCGCGGTGACCGCCGTGCTGACGGTGGCCGCTGCCCGGATGGCCTACCGGTCGCTGCGCGAGGGCGGCTGGTGCCTGGTCACCGTCCAGCGCGCCGCGTTCGCGGTCAGCCGCGCGGGAGGTGTGACGCCATGAGCCGCCGCCGCAGCTCGGCCCGGTTCTTCGACCCGACCGGCGCCCGGTTCGGCATCCCGACCTGGCCGTGGCGGATGGCGCCGCCGCACCTGCGCACCCGCCGCCAACTCGCCGCCGAGAACCTCCGCCCCGGCGGTCAGGACGTCGCCGGACAAGTGCTGTGGAACTCGCGCCGCGGCGGTGGCGGGGTCCGCGCCGCCTACCTGTACGACGTCCGCCTGGCGCTGCCCAAGCGGCCCCCGACCGAGCGTCAGCGCGCCGCGCTCGGCAAGGCGCTGGCCGCCCGCCGACGCTGCCCCGAGTGCGGACGCGACGCCGGATACGTCCTGCCCCGCCACCTCGGCACCTGCGTGGACTGCGCCGACGCCCCCACCACCGACTTCCCCAGCGACATCCCCACCGACCTGCCGACCGGCACGGAGGTGACCGCAGCATGACCACCCTCGCCCCGCCCCCGATCCCCGCCCAGACCTCGACCACGGACCTCGGCGCACCGGCCACCAACCCGCACGCCGCCCAGGGCCGTCCCACCCAACCGATCACGGGCCCCAACGGCACCCAGCACCCCGACGCCCCGCACCGGCCGGTGGCCGACGTTCACACGTTGCGGCACGGCTACAACCTGGCCGACCTGGACCGGCTCGCCAAGTTCGCCACCCGGCGGGTGTTCGGCGTGACGATCGACCCGCGGGACCGCTTCGAGGTGGCATGGTCGGCGATCGCCGAGCACCTGTACACCGCCGCCGACCGGCCCGACCCGTCCGACCTGATCACCACCGGGCAGAAGGCCATCGCCCGGCACCACCGCACCGAACTGCACCACCACGGCGTCCAGCAGCGCACCTACGCGCCGGCGCCCCGGCACGCCATCTACTGGGACACGGTGATCCGGCCGACCCCCAGCCCCGAGCACACCGCGGTGGACCGGATAGCGCTGTGGCAGATCTGGCCGCATCTGGCGCCCGGCGAGCGCGCCGCCGTCCAGGCCCTGGCCGTACACGGCACCCATCAGGCCGCCGCGGACGCGCTGGG
This sequence comes from Actinomadura montaniterrae, assembly GCF_008923365.1. GTDB lineage: Bacteria > Actinomycetota > Actinomycetes > Streptosporangiales > Streptosporangiaceae > Spirillospora > Spirillospora montaniterrae. The sequence continues at coordinate 90,931 of NZ_WBMR01000012.1, read as the reverse complement.
GATCAGCTACCAGGGGTTCGCCGCGCGGCTGTCGTGCGCCCGCCGCCGGTTCCTGGCCCTGTGGCACGAGGGCGAGAGCCCGTCGCGGCTGTGGCGCACCGAACTGCGCGCCAGCAAAGGCACCGCCCGTACCCCGGCCGGTGTCACCCGCGCACGGCTCGCCGCGTTCGCCGAACTGGCCGACGCCGGACTGACCCACCGGCAGATCGCGGCCCGCATGGGACTCAGCCTCCGGACCATCGCCCGCCTCGCCGCCCAGCACCGCGCCGAAAGGGGGCTCTGACATGCCCGCCCCCGCCCCGGCCGGTGCTCGGCCACGCATCGGTGCGGGCAAGCGCTGCCCGTCCTGCACGGCGCCGCTGGACGGCGGCCCGGTCCGGTTCCGCTGCGAGCCGTGCGGCCGGTCGGTGATGGCCGCCGACCTCGACACCGAATACCACCCCCACCCCGTGCCCGGCCCGGTGCCCAACCCGGCCCGCGCCGCCGACGACCACGAAGGGAGGGACCGGCGATGACCCCCACCTACGACCCGCTGCGCGCCTACGAGCGGCAGCACACCGTCAACGGCCACCACGCCACCGCCGACAGCCCCGACGCCGACGCGACCGGCGGACAGGACCGGTACGGGCGGCCGGTGCAGGTGTTCAACCTGCGGTACCTGCCGGGCTTCCTGGCCCGCCGCCGCGCCAACGGCGCCGAGCGCGACCCCCGCGCCGAGCACACCGACCGCGCCGGCGGCTGGCTGCTGGCCGTGGCCAGCGTCCTGCTGCTCATCCTCGCCGCCGCGCAGGGCTATGTGTCCTACCGGGCGCAGTACTCCTTCGTCCACGCGCAGAAGCACGAGCACGCCGCCTCGATGCTGGAGGCGCTCGGGCTGGACGCCGCCGCGGTCATCTTCGCGCTGCTGGCCCTGGCACAGGCCCGGCTCGGCCGCCCGGCGGTCGCCGAACGTGCGCTCAACCTGGCGTGCGTCCTGGGATCGCTGTTCATGAACGCGCTGTCCGCCGACCCCGGCTCGGCCAAGTCGGTGGCCGCGTGGGTGCTGCCCGCCGCGCTGTACGCCGCTGCGTCCGACCGGCTCATTGCCGTGGTCCGACAGCGCGCGCTCGCTGGCCGCGACGGCGCCGAGGACGGCTCCCCGCTGGCCGCCGCTCGCGGGCTGGCGCTGTGGGCGCTGCGGTTCGGCATGGCGCCCTGGAGCACCGTGCGCGAGTTCCGCACCTGGGTCCTGGACGAAGCCCCCGTGGCGCCCGGCCGCCGCGCCCTCTCGCCCCGCCCGGAGTTGCCCGCCCTGCCCGCGCCGCGCGACACCGGACGCGACAGCACGGGCGACGCCGGACGCGACGGCGAGGGCGACGCCACCGGCGACAGCAACAACGACCGAACGGGCGACAGCACCCCCGACGCTGACCCCGACGCCGACCGCGACACCGCGGGCGACGCTGTGCGCGACAGGACGCCGCGACGCGCGCGGCCCCGACGTCGCACCGGCGGCGCGACGACCGCCGACAAGGCCCGCGCACTGCTGGCCGCCGACCCGACCATGAGCGGCGCCGAACTCGGCCGCCGTCTCAAGGTCACCCCGCGCACCGGCCAGCGTCTCTACGCCCAGATCACCGCCGACCCCGCGAAGGGAGATGACGCGCGATGAGCAACCCGACCACCAACCCCACCGGCGCCACGGACGCCGCGGACGCCGAGGTGATCCCGCTTCGCCCGGCGCCGTTCGGTTCGCCGGACGACGACATCACCGCCCACCCGACCGCCACTCCGAGCACCGACCCGGCCGACGCGCCCGTACTCACCGGCGGCGAGGGGGCCGACGTTGACACCTCGTTCGAGGTGCAGTTCGACCCCGAGCCGGACGCCGAGCCCGAGCCGGTGGACGACGGGATCGGGTACCTGCTGGACGACCCCGAGGGCGACGCCTACCCGGTCATCCCGGAGAACCTGCGCAGCCTCGGCGGAGTCGGCGAGGCGATCGGCCGGCACGCCCGCCGCCTGGCTCACCGCGCCGCGTTCCACGGCGTCCGCGCGCCCCGCTACGCCCTGCTCGCCGCGGTATGGGGGACGGTCGGGCTGTGCCGTCTGATCAACCGCCAGCTCAAATGGTGGTGGGTCTCCGAACAGGACTACCTGCGGTCGCTTGCCATCGCCCAGGGCGACCGGCGCGACTGGCTGACCCTGCACCGCGAGGTCAAGGAGACCCGGCGCGTCCGCGGGATCATCCTCGCCGGGCAGGCCGCTGGCGTGCTCCTCGGCGTGCTTCTGCTGGTCAAGCTGGCGCCGTGGTGGGGCTGGGTCGCGGTCGCCGCCGTGGTCGTGCCCTGGCTGGCGCACTTCGGCCGGCCGGAGGATCACCCGATCATCGTTCCGGCGATGACGGTGCCGCGGTTCCGGCTGCTGAACCACGACGTGGTGCTGCGCGGCTACTACTCCGCCGGGCTCGGCCACCCCGACAAGCCCGGCCAGCAGGTCACCTTCGAGACCACCATGTCCCGCACGAAGGAAGGGCAGGGGTCGCAGGTCAAGGTCGTGCTGCCGCACGGCACCGGGTTCGACGCCGTGGTCAAGGCCAAAGACGACCTGGCCTCTGGCCTGGACGTCGCGCCCTCGCAGGTGTACCTCACCCACGACCCGACCAGCCACCGCCGCCACACCCTGACCGTGATGGACCGCGACCCCCTGGCCGTCCCGGCGGGCAAGACGCCGCTGCTGGACTGCAAGCCCCGCAACATCTGGAAGCCGGCGCCGTTCGGGCTGGACGAGCACGGCCGCAAGGTCACCCTGGCGCTGCTGTGGAACTCGATCCTGATCGGTGCCCAGCCCCGCAAGGGCAAGACCTTCGCCGCCCGGCTGCTGGCCCTGTACGGCGTCCTGGACCCGTCGGTGCGCCTGAGCGTGGTGGACGGCAAGAACTCGCCGGACTGGAACAAGTTCGCCATGGTCGCCTACCACTTCATCCGCGGCACCACGCCCGACCGCAACGGCGACCCCGTGACCCAGCTCATCGACGCCCTCGCCGAGATCAAGCGGCACATCATCGCCACCAACGACTTCCTGTCGACCCTGTCGGCGGAGGAGTGCCCCGAGGGCAAGCTGACCGAGGAGCTGTGCCGCAAGTACCCCAAGCGGCTGTTCATCTGGATGCTGGTCATGGAGGAGTTCCAGAACTACTTCGAGCTGCAGAGCCAGGATGACAACAAGGAGATCGCCGGGCTGCTGTCGTTCATCATCGCGGTCGGTCCGTCCTCCGGCGTGATCCTGCTGTCCAGTTCGCAGAAGCCGTCCGGGATCGGTGCCGGGGACGTGCAGCGGCTGTTCAACCGGTACCGCGACCTGCACGCCGTGCGGTTCGCGCTGCGGTGCGGCAACCGCAACGTCTCCGACGCCATCCTGGGCGGCGACGCCTACTCCGAAGGTTTCGACGCCTCCACGCTGCCGGTCGGCAAACCGTATCTCGGCGTGGGCTACCTGTACGGCGCCGCCGACGAAACCCCGACCGTGCGCACCCACCTGGCCGACCACGGCGACGCCGAGAAGATCCTGACCGCTGGCCGCGCGCTGCGCGAACGCGCCGGGACCCTCGCCGGGTACGCCGCCGGGCAGGACACCGGCACCCCCGACCGCGACGTCCTCGCCGACGTCCTCGCCGTGTTCGGCGGCGACCCGGCGCTGCACTGGACCGAGCTGGCCGAGCGGCTCGCCGACCAGATCGGCGACCGGTGGGCCGACACCACCGCCGACGCCATCTCCGCCCAGTGCCGCGATCTCGGCGTGCCGAGCGTGGACGTCAAGCGCAACGGCGTCAACCGCAAGGGCTGCCGCAAGAACGCCGTGCAGGCCGCCGCCGACACCGGCGCGGCCGGTTGACCGAGCCCGCTACCCGGTAGCGGCGCCGCTACCTGCCCGACCTGCACAAACCCGACAGGCCGCTACCCGCCGCTACCCGCACACCCCTGCTGACCTGCGCGGTAGCGGGTAGCGGCACCCGGCCTCACCCCGGCGATGTGGAGACCCCATGGCCATCAAGATCCAGGTACTCAAGTGCGGACGGTGCGGCAAGCCCCGCGGGCTGACGCACACCTGCATCACCCGCATGGACAGCCGCCGCAAGCCCGGCAAGACCCGGCTCAAGCCGCGCGTGAGCGTCAGCACGACGTGCCGCACGTGCGGCAAGCCCCGCGGGATCAACCACACCTGCCGGATCACCACCGACTTCAAGAAGCGCAAGGCCGCCGCCGCCCGACGCGAGGCCGCCGAGCGCAAGCGCCGCCAGGCCGCCCGGCGCAAGGCCGCCGCCGCGGCCCGCCGTCAGGCCACCGGCGGCAAGCCCGCCGCTAGCACCGGCAAGCCCGCCGCGAAGGCCGCGGGAGGCAAGGCCGCGGCGGGCAAGGCGCGGCCGGCCAAGCCGAGTCACGACTACCGGACGTGCCAGGACGGCGAGTGCCGCCGGTACGCCTGCATCGCCTGGAAGGAGGCCTACGCCGAGGGCCGCGCCACCGGCCTGGAAGAGGGCTACCAGCAGGGCTACGAGAACGGCTACCGACAGGGCCACTCCGATGGCCACGCCCAGGGCTACGCCGCCGGATTCCCCGCCGGACAAGCCGCCTGCCCGCTCCCGCACCAGTAGGGAACCGAGTCGTGATCAACATGATTCTGCTGGCCATGGCCGCCTTCGTGATCTGGGCGGTCAGCGTCTACACCTACCCGTTTAGGCCCTGCCGCCGCTGCGGCGGCACCGGCCGCAAGCCCGGCAGCACCCGCCGCCGGTTCGGCCCCTGCAACCGCTGCGGCGGCACCGGCCGCACCCAACGCCTCGGCTCGCGCACCGCGCACCGCACCGTGCTGTCGGTCCGGTCGGAGATGGCCAAGGAACGCCAGCGCAAACGCGACCGCAAGGCCGCCGACAACGCCACCGACCCCCGCCGCCTGGAAGACCGATGACCACCCACCCAAAGCCGCCGCGCGTCCGCGTGGTCAAGGTCCGCCTGTCCGGCCAGGACGACGACGCCGCCGCGATCGCCGAGCTGCTCGCCCGACTCCTGCCCACGCTGTCCGAAGGCCGCTGCCAGGTCGGGGAGATCTCCGGCGCCTACCCCAACCGCCGCGGCGCCGGCGCCCGCCGCTACCTCGACCTGTACCTACTCGACCCCACCACCGACCACCACGACCCGGGCCGCGACGGCGACCCCCCGTCCGGCTCGCAGCGCAACGCGCCGGGACAGCTCACCTGACCGGCCGCCGCGCTCGGCTCCTGATCGGGTTCGGGACGCAAAGCGGCCCTCGGCGCACAGCCACCAAAGCACGCCGCCGAGGGCCACCCCTCCCAACCGATCACGGCCCCCAACGGAGACCGCCACACAAGGAAGGCACCACCATCATGCCCCACGACGCGCCGATCCTTCCGCCCGCCGAGCACTGGCCCGTGCTGGCTGGCCCCGACTGCCCCGGCTGCGGCGGCACCGACTGGGTGAACTACTCCGGGTCCGTCACCAGCCTCGAAGACGGCCTGGTCCTGCTGTTCGAGTGCGGCGAGTGCTGCACCGAATGGGCGATCCCCGCCCACCACTGGCCGGTGTTGTGCGGCCCCGACTGCCCCACCTGCGGATCGCTGAACACCTGCTGGGCCACCTACGCCCCCGAGCACCCCGGCGACCTGTGGACCTGCGACAACGGCCACGAATTCGTGCTCGACCCCGAGGGGATCATCATCCTGCCCGAGGACGCCGAATGAACGCCGGTGTCCCCATGACCAACCCCGCGCCGCCGCACCCCCATGTGCTGGCCCGGTATGCGCTGGCCGCTGCCGCGCATGGTTGGCACGTGTTCCCCGTCGCGATCGGCGACAAGGAGCCGCCCCGCGGGACCCGATGGAAGCAGACCGCCACCACCGACCCCGCCGCCATCCGCCAGATGTGGGCGCGGCGCCCCTACAACATCGGGATCGCCTGCGGACCGTCCCGGCTGGTGGTGATCGACCTGGACGTGCCCAAGCCCGGCGAGCACCCGCCGCCCCGGTGGGCACTGCCCGGCGTCAACGACGGCGCCGACGTGTTCGCCCAGGTGTGCGCCGACGCCGGTCAACCGATGCCGCTGGAGACCTTCCAGGTCCGCACCCGCCGCGGCGGGTTCCACCTGTACTTCACCGCCCCGGACGGGTACCGGCTCGGCAACACCTCTGACGATCGCGGGAACGGGCTGGGCTGGAAGGTCGACACCCGCAGCGACGGCGGATACGTCGTCGGCCCCGGCTCCTTTGTCGACCTGCCCGACGGCACCGGCACCTATCAGCCGATCCACACCGTCGCGCCGGCGCCGCTGCCGGGCTGGCTGGCCGAACGGCTCCGCCCGGCGCCGCTGCCGCCGCAAGAACCGGTGACCGTGCGGCTGGCCACCGGCAACCGCGGCGCCTACCTGGACAAGGCCGTCAACGCCAGCCTGGAAGCCCTCGCCGCCGCCGAGCACGGGCGCCGCAACGCCACCCTGTACGGCGCCGCCGTCGCCCTCGGCCAGCTCGTGGCCGGCGGCGCCCTGGACCCCGACGAGACCGAGCAACTGCTGACCGCTGCCGCCGTGCGCGCCGGGCTGGGCGAGATGCCCGCCCGCCGGACCATCCGGTCCGGGTTCCGCGCCGGCACCCAACGCCCACGGAGGGTGCCCGCATGACCCACAATTCCAGCCCCGCCGCCCCCGACTCCGCCGACCCCGAGCCACGCGCCCGCAAGACCCGCACGCCGCGCCTGCACATCGGGTCCGGCCCCGAAAGCATCCGCGTCCTCAAAGCCGCCCTCGCCGACAACCAACTCCCCGACACCTACGTCTCCGCCGGGTCCCTGGTGCACATGGAGACCGTGTCGGGCGGGCAGACGTCCCCGGCCGCCGACGAAGACTCGCCCCTGCCGGTCACCGCCAGCCCGATCACCCCCGCCACCCTGGCCGGGCTGCTGGCCCACCACGCCTACGTGTACCGGCTGCGGTCCCGCAAGAACAGCGACGGCGAGGATGAGACCTACGAGGAAGAAGTCACCCCGCCCCAATACATCCTCGCCGCCGTGCTGGCCGCCAAGACCTGGCCCGGTCTGGTCCCGCTGCGCGGGGTGATCGGCGCGCCGGTGCTGCGCCGCGACGGCACCCTGTTGCAGCGCCCCGGCTACGACCCCGCCACCGGCCTGTACCTGGCCGCCAAAGTCGACCTGCCGCCCGTCCCGGACGAGCCCACCGCCGAACAGGTCGCCGAAGCCCGCGACTTCCTGCTGAACCGGTTCCTGCGCGACTTCCCGTGGAAGAGCCCCGCCGACCGCGCCAACTACGTGGCGCTGCTGGTCACCCCGATCTTGCGGCACTTCACCCGGTCCCTGACGCCGTTCGCGTTGATCGACGCGACCATGCCCGCCTCCGGCAAGTCCATCCTGACCGGCGGCCCCGGCATGCTCTATGGGCAGCGCGTCATCCCGTGGGCCTACACCGAAGAGGAACTGCGCAAGTCCATCACCGCGGTGCTGGCCGAACAGGTCGGGGTGGTGGTGTGGGACAACCTCGCCGAGGGCACCGTCATCGACTCGGCTACCCTCGCGCTGCTGGTCACCGCCGGGGTGTGGTCCGACCGCCAGTTGGGCGCCTCGCGGAACATCGCCACCGTCAACGACCGGCTGTGGATGGCCACCGGCAACAACCTGCAAGTCGGCGGCGACATGGCCTCGCGCACCGTCCGCGTTCACCTGGACCCGAACATGCCGCGGCCCGAGGAACGCGACCAAAGCCGGTTCGGCATCCCGCACCTGGACCAATGGATCACCTCCCCGGCCAACCAACTGACCGTGCTGTGGCACCTGCTGGTGCTGGTCCTGGACTGGACCCGCAACGGCGCCCCGCGCGCCGACACGATCTCCATGCGGCAGTTCACCCCGTGGGCGCAAGCCCTCGGCGGGTTCCTGGCCCACCACGGCATCGACGGGTTCCTGGCCAACGCCGCCGAGGTCCGCAGCATCGATGAGGACGAAACCCGCTGGCGCGCGTTCATGGCCTGCTGGCACAGCCTGCACGGCTCCGAGCCCATGACCGCCGCCGAGCTGCGCCGCTCCGGCGAACCCGACCACATCGGCATGGACGAACACGACCGGTGGGACGGGCAGTTCATCACCACCCACACCGGCCGCCTGCCCAACGCGCTCGCCCTCGGCCGCCTGCTCACCGGACAGGCCGGCCGGTGGCGCGGCGAATACGTCATCCGGACCGGCAAGCACGACCGCGGCGACCGCAACGTCTTCTGGGTGGAACACCATGAGCAGTGACCCGACCCGAAACCCGCTGAAACATCTCCGCAACTCCGCAACTCCGCAAACTGCGCCCCGACCTGCGGACATACGTGCGGAGATCACCACCACCGGTCATCGCCCATCTCCGCAACTCCGCAACCACTGCGGAGATAGACCCCCCATTGCGGAGATGGCCCGAGCACCACCACACCCATCTCCGCGCACAACACCGCAGGTCACGCACCCAACTGCGGAGTTGCGGAGTTGCGGAGATGTTTCAGCCCCTCCCAACACAGCGACGGCGCACAGCCACCACGCACACCGCCGACGCCGCATCCAACCGGTCACCAGCACCACCGAAGGGCAACCGACATGGCCGCGAAAACGCCCAGCCCGGCCGAGGGCTGGCCACTTAAGCCGCTGTACAAGATCTCCGACCTGCCCGGCATCCTGCCGTTCAGCCGGAGCCGCATCTACGAGCTGGTGCGCGCCGGCCGCATCAGGACCGTCAAGGAGCACAGCGTTCGCCTCGTGCCCGCGAGCGCGATCGTCGAGTACATCGAACTGCTGGAAAAGGAGGCGAACGCCGCGTGAGCGGCAAGAAGCGGCGTGCCCACGGCGAGGGCGGTCTGAGCTGGAATGCCGCCCGCAAACGATGGATAGCGTCCAAGACCGTTGGCTACCAGCCGAACGGGCGCCGCATCATCGTCCGCGGCAGCGGCAAGACGCAGACAGATGCGCTGAAAAGGCTCAAGAAGAACCTCGAGAAGCGGAAGGCGAGGAACGCGCCGAAGGCGGCGGCTGACGTGACGATCGCGGAAGCGGTCGCCGGGTTCCTCCGGTACGGGCTCATGGGCCGCGACGAATCGACGGTCACGAACGCGCACAGCCTCGCCAAGCACCACATCGTTCCCCAGCTTGGGCATCTGACCGTTCGGGAACTGACGGCCGACGACTGCGAACAATGGTTGGAGGGCCGCGCCGAGGTGCTCGCCACGAAGTCGCTTCGTGAGGTCCGGTCGGTGCTCAGGCGCTCCATTGCTCGCGTGATGCGGCGGGATGAGCGTGTGACCCGCAACGTGGTGGACCTCTGCCAGGTGCCGAGCGGGAAGCGCTCCGGCCGGCCATCCAAAGCGCTCAACTTTGCCCAGGCCATGCAGGTGCTCGCCGCCGCCGAGCGCGCGCGGTCGGACATGCGGCAGTACGTCGTCCTGGCGCTGCTGACCGGCGCCCGCACAGAGGAGTTGCGGAAGCTGACGTGGTCGCACGTGGTGGCCTACGACGGCGCCCGCGGGCAGTGGCGGCCGGTGCACGAGACCGGATGGGAGCACGGCGAGTTCGCCGTCTACGTGTGGCGCTCTGTGCGCGCACGGGGCGACACGAAGACCAAGAAGTCCCGGCGCACGCTCAAGCTCCCTCAGCGGTGCGTGGTGGCACTCAGGGACCTCTGGGAGGGCTTCCCCAAGCCGCCCGACCCGGAAGCCCTGATCTTCCCCGGGGAGGGCGGTCAGGTGCGCGGCGCCATGACCGTGCTCCGAGCGTTCCGCCGCGAGGTCATCGCGCCGGCCGGTCTGGACCCCGACGCCTGGACGCCGCGCGAGCTACGGCACAGCTTCGTGTCCCTGCTGTCGGACAACGGGATGCCGCTGGACAAGATCGCGCTGTTGGTCGGGCACAGCGGGACGCAGGTCACGGAGAAGGTCTACCGCCAGCAGATCAGGCCCGTGATCCAGGACGGCGCGCAGGCGATGGATCTGATCTTCCCGAACCCGAACTAGGCCGCTTGGTACTCAGTTAGGTACTCACAGCAGTAGTCAGGCCCGTCCCCAGCACGGGAAACGGGCCTGACCTGCGACTTTAGGCGTGTTGATCTGCTCCCGCGATTGGACTCGAACCAATAACCTGCCGGTTAACAGCCGGCTGCTCTGCCGATTGAGCTACGCGGGATCGTGCGTCCGGCGGGGCCTCGGCCCCTGCCAGCGCGTCTAGGTTAGCGCATATGCGGGGCTGTTCGCGCACGCGTTGAGGGTGGCGGCGGCGTTCGCGGGTATAGGGGGTGGATCGAACGGCCCCACAGGGAGTTGATCATGAAAGCGCGCGTGATGTTCATGGCAGGCGCCGCGATCGGCTACGTCCTCGGGACGAAGGCCGGGCGGGAGCGCTACGAGCAGATCAAGAAGCTCTCGCGGCAGGTGTCGGAGAACCCGAACGTGCAGGAGGCCGCGGGCATGCTGCGCGCCAAGGGCGGCGAGTTCGCCGGGGCGGCGCGCGGGAAGGCCGGCGAGATGGCGTCCACCGCGAAGGAGAAGGTGCCGCAGCAGGTGCCGGGGCGGCACAAGGCCGACGACGAACCGACGGTCCACCCCGGCTAGAGGCCCGTCTGGCGCCTCAGGTCCTCGAGGACCTGTTCGGCCTGGGCGCGCAGGCCCGGGTCCTCGGGGTCGAGGCCCGCGTCGAAGACGAACGTCCAGCGCACGTCGCCGCCGGTGGCGGGGCGCCGTCCCGCTATGCGCACCTTGCCGCCGCCGGGGAGCCGCGCGTGGTGGGTGACGGCGATGGTGGCGGTGACGCGTTCCCGGACGGTCTCCGGGACGGAGCCGGGCTCGGTGAGGCGAACGTGGTGCTCCGCGCCGCCGGAGGTCTCGGTGACGTGCAGCCAGCCGTCCTTCCAGGTGGCCTGGTCGACGCGCTCCCACGGGACGCGCAGGAAGCCGCCCGACGGCGTCGGGAGGTGCAGGGCGGTGGTGGTGGCGACCACGTGGGAGCCGCCGCGGGTGGGCGCGGACGCGAGGACGCGTTCGCCGCGCTCGATCGTGAGCGCGTCGCGGACCGCGGAGGGCAGGTGGCCCCGTAGTAGGCGCATGCCCCAACGGTAGGCGATCAGGCGGCCTGGGGGGCGCGGCGGGCCCCGAGCAGGTCGAGGACGAGGGCGGCGGACCAGGAGTAGTCGTGGCTGCCGCGTCCGGTCCCGTCGAAGGGGTCGAAGAACTCGCGGAACCCGGACTGGCGGACGAGCCGCATCGTGGAGCCGTACAGCAGGTCGGCGACGACGGGGAGGCCGTGCGCGAGGGCGCCGTACCAGATCAGCCAGTTCGTGCTGACCCAGGTGGGGCCGCGCCAGTAGCCGCCGCGGTCGAAGGCGGGCGCCTGGATGTCGCAGGTGGGGACGGGGTATCCGGCGGCGCCGGCGAACCGGGCGGACAGCAGCAGGTCGACGAGGTTGCGGACGTGCGCGGCGGGCAGCTCGGGGTCGAGGAGCGGGCCGAAGGACCCGGCGGTGATCACCGGCAGGAGCCGGTCGTCGCGCAGGTCGCGGGCGCGGAAGCAGCCGGTGTCGGCGTCCCAGAGGCGGTCGAGGAGGGCGGCGTGGACGCGCTGCGCGGCCTCCAGGTGCGGGGCGGGGTCGGCGCCGACGATGCGGGCGACCTCGGCGAGGGCGTGCGCGGAGGCGAGGAAGGTGGCGTTGACGAGCGGGTCCTCGACCGCGAACGGGTGGGAGTCGCGCAGGTAGCCGGGCCGGTAGCCGGCGTCGCGCATGAGGGCGACGAGCCGGACGTAGCGGTCGTAGTCCTCGCCGGTGGGCAGGGTGCGGGACCGCTGCGCGGGGGCGTAGGCGGTGGGCGGGAGCTGGAGGGCGCCGAGGGGGCGGTCCCAGGCGGGGCTGTTGTCGAGGCCGGACTCCCAGGGGTGGCAGATGGCGATGAGGCCGCTGGAGCCGAGGTCGCGGGCGGTGGCGAGGTAGCGGTGCTGGGCGGCGAGCAGCGGGTAGAGGCGGGCGAGGAAGCCGCGGCTGCTCTCCCCGTCGGGGGCGCACTCGTGCAGGCGGAGGGCGACGAGGGCGTGGACGGGCGGCTGGGTGAGGCCGGAGGTCTGGACGCCGCGCGGCGCGGCGGGCTGCTCGGTGCTGCGCCACAGGTCCGGGCCGGGGAAGAAGGCGTGGCGGGCGAGGCTGGTGTTGAACACGATGTGCGGGAGCATGCCGTCGGCCCATTGGCCGCGGAAGAGCGACAGCAGTTCGGTCTCGGCGCGGTCGGGGCGGTGCCGGGCCAGGCCGAGGCTGATGAAGGCGGAGTCCCAGCTCCACTGGTGGGGGTAGAGGCCGGGCGACGCGGCGGTCGCGGTCCCGGTCCAGTTCGCGTCCAGGACGCGGGCCGCGGCCTTCCACAGGGCGGTCTCGTCGCCGGTGAGACGGGAGCTCATGCGCGCAGGGGTACCTCCTCGCGGCCGGAGCCGGGGTCCTAGTGTGATTGTGACCCGCGACGGCGGCCCCGGCGAGTCCCCGGGCGGCGTCGTTTGTCGACGGCCGGGTCCGGTCAGCGGTGATTTTCCACCCGGTGCAGCAGCCAGTTCGTGATCTCCTGGCCGGCGGCGATGCCGCGGGACGCGGTGACGGCGGTGGCCGGAGAGGTCCAGCCGGCGTCGTGGAGTTCGCCGTGCGCGGGGCGGATCGCCAGGCGGGCGGCTTCGAGGAGTTCGGCGTCGAGCAGCGAGTCGCCGGCGGCGAGCATCGCGGACGCGCCGGTGCGGCGGGCGACCTCGGCGGCGGCGTCGGCCTTGGTGAGGCAGGCGGGCAGGCAGTAGACCTTGCGGCCCTGCAGGGACGTCCGCCAGCCGCGTTCGGCGCACCAGCCGGCGAGGTCGTCGACCCAGCCGGGCGGGAGGGCGGCGCGGTCGACGACCGTGTAGGCGAACAGGTCGGACGCTGTGCGCCTTTTCAGGATGAACTCCCCGCCGGTCCGGACGAGGCGGTCCTGGATCTCGGCGAGCGGCGCGCATCCGTCCGCGATGCGCGCGCGCACGGACGCCGACCAGGACGGGTCGTCCTCGCCGTCCACGAGGAGGTGGCCGCCGTTCGCGCAGATCGCGTAGGCGGGCGGTTTCTCCAGCAGGTGGACGCGCCGGTACTGCTCCGGTGTCCGTGTCGTCGTGGGGACGAACACGGCGGACGCGGCGAGGGTGTCCAGTGTGCGCGCGGCGGTCTCCGTCATGTAGGAGAGTGGGGCGCCTTGGTAGAACTCGACGCAGACGAGGCGCGGCATGGCCTCGTCCGGGCCGTCCAACGCGAACGCGGCCTGCGAGTAGATGAGCGTACGGTCCAGGTCCGAGCACACCAGCACGGTCACTGGACGGCCCCCTTGCCGAAGCGCGGGTGGATGAGCCCCATGCACGCGTAGGGGAACCGGTCCGGGTCGACGTCCTCGACGGGCACGCCGCGTTCGCTTGCCAGAAGCCTGATGTGCGTCAGTTCGGGGCCCGCGTCCGCGCGCGCGAGGACCTTCCACGGGACGCGGCGCAGCAACACTCGCGTCGTCTCCCCGATGCCCGGCTTGACCAGGTTGAGGTCGTCGATGCCGTGCTCCTCCGCGACGCCCCGGACCGCCTCCCACCCCGACCAGTCGGGCGCGCGGTCGGACGCCCGCAAGTCCGGGACGTCCTTCGCGACCCGCTCCGCCACGTCCGCGAAGCGCGCGCAGACGGTGTCGAGGAACAGCGCGGACACGTCGTCGTCGGCCAGGTCGGCGTAGAACTTCGCGCCGTGGAAGTCGCCGGGGCCGATCAGCTCGGCGTTCAGGACGGTGCGGCTGATCAGGCCGGACACGGTCGAGTTCAGGCACGCGGACGGGATCAGGAAGTCGTCGCGGGTGCCGTACAGCGGGGCGCAGCGCCCGGGGTCGGCGAGGACGGCCAGGTCGGCGGGGAACCCGGTCCCGTCGAGCGCCGCGGTCAGCTCGCGGGTGATGGCGCCCTTGCCCGTCCAGCCGTCCACGAACATCACCGCGGACGGGTCGTGCCGGGCGGCCAGGTAGTCCAGCGCGACCGTGTCGATGCCCCGCCCACGGACGATGCTGATCGCGTAGTGCGGCAGGTCCAGCCCGTGCGCGAAGCGGGCCCAGCGCCGCACCAGGATCCCGACTGGTGTGCCCGCGCGCGCGAGCGACACCACGACGGCGTCCGGGCCGCGCTCTCCGAGGATCAACTCGGCGACCAGCCCGGTCGCGTAGGCGAGCCGTTCGGCGGACGCCTCCAGCGCCTCCTGGAACAGCCGCCGGTACTCGGGCCCCGGCTGGTACTCCACGGGCAGCGATTCGGCGTAGTGGGCACGGCCCGCCTGGATCGCGGCCTCGCGCTCCTCGGTGGGCGCCTCCAGCCGCGCGTCCGAAAGGTCTTTCAGCAGCCACGCGACGTCCTCCGCCGCGTAGCTGCCGAAATCGGGGCCGTACAGCGGCCTCACCGGTCACCCCCATGGGACGGGACGGTCACGACCACCACGGGCGCGAGCGCGCGCAGGCGCGCCAGCAGCCCGTCGGTGAGCCCCTGCGTGTCCCCGACGTCGTCCACCACGAACACGATGCGATCGAACGGCGGGCGGCCTGCGGCGGGCGCGACGTTGTAGGCGTACCGCTCCCCCGGGCCGTCCGCCGGGTCGTCGTGCGCGGGGAACGCGAGCCGGGTGCGGATCGCGTAGCCCGGGTCGTCCACGGCCAGGACGGGCGAGCGGGTGGTCGTCGAGTACCGGACGGCCAGGCCCGGGGACGCGTCGGCGAGCGCCTCCGCCAGCCGCAGCGGCGCGTACATCAGCTCCTCGAACCCGAGCACGAGCACGCGGGACGCGCCGTCCCCGAGTTCCGCGGCGACGGCGTCCGCCATGCGCGGCAGGTCCTTCTCCAGGGCGGTGCGGTGCTCGGGCAGGAACCCGTGGCGCCCGCCGTCGGGCACGCCGCGCGGCCAGTCGAGCCGGACGCGCGCGACGCCGAACGCCCCGTCCTCGACGGCGGGTGCGGAGGCCGCGGAAAGGTCGGAGACGATCCGCGTGCCCTTCTCCAGGACGCCCGTAGGCAGCTCCACACGTCCGCCGGCGAGGGAGACGGCGTCGATGCGCGTGCCGAGCCGCGCGGCCAGTTCGTCCACGCGCGCGCGGTCGGACTCCCCCCGCAGGTCGACCAGCGCCGCCAGAACGTAATGCCTACGCGGACGCAGCGCGTGCAGCGCTTCGATCGTGTTCAGGACCGTCTGCCCTGTGGAGAGCTCGTCGTCCACCAGCACGACCGGGACGTCCCGGTCGAGCGCCGCAGGGTCGGACGGCAGCAGCAGGTGGCTCGTCGCGTGGCTGTGCTCCTCCTCGAACCCGCCGTACGTGGCGAATCCCCGCACCGGACGGCGCGTCGAGTGCAGGTAGTAAGCGCCGCCCAGAGCGTCCGCCACCGAGTGCCCTAGAGCGGTAGCGGTCTCCGCATACCCGAGGACGATGGCGTCCACGGCGGGGCGCGGTTCCCGCAGCGCGTCGCGCAACGCGGCCGCAGCGCCTGGCACGCCCGCCAAGGCGTCCTTGAACGGACCCGACGGCACGGACGTCACCTCGTCGCGCAGGCGCGCGCGCACGAGCTCGCCCAGCAGCAGCCCCGACCCGTACACGAGCCGGGGATCGGTCGGGACGTGCTTGCCCAGCACCGCCGAGACGAGCAGATGGGCACGACGCGGATTGCGACGGACGGCGAGCCCCACCATCGACGCCAGCCCGGCCCCCACCGGACGTTCGCCGTCGACCAGCCGCACGCCGAGCCGGGACGTCACCCACTCCCCCGGCCACACCGCCTCCACGGACCGCACCGTCATCGGCTGTCCGCCGCTTCCAGAAGCTCGACGAACGTCACGTCCCGCGCCGCGACCCCGAACACGCGCGCGCGCAGCATCAGCCGTTCCGCCCAGGCGCGATGCGGCTTCGCCTCGTTCATCTTGTTCGCGTACGAGCTGGCCATCGCGCCGCCGCCCGCGTACCCGAGGATGTCGGCGGCGTCGCAGTACTCCTCATGCGTGACGACCGACAGGGCATGCACGGCCGCCACATGGGTCGGGTGGATCACGGTCTTGCCGGTCAGGCCGTTGGCCTTGTCCAGGTGCACCTCGCGGATCAGCCCGTCCAGGTCGGAGGTGATGAGCCGCTGCCGCAGCGGCGCGGCCCGCTGCGCCTCGAACGGCGACTGCCGCAACTGCGGCTTGAACATCCGCTCGCCCGCCGAGAAGTACTCCCAGACCGGGCCCGTCACGACGAAGCCGCTGCCGTCCGCGCGGCCGAGCACGTTGACGATGTCGGTGATCGCCGCGGCGACCGGCCGGATGTCGTAGATGGTCAGGTCGGGCGGGCGGCGCAGCCCGTACGCCGCCGACATGTCGGTCGCGCCGATCCGCACCGCGAGGACCCGGTCGCGGTGCTTGGCGAGCAGCCGCGCCACCTCGTGCAGCATCTCGGTCCGGCTCTCGCTGTGCACCGTCTCCGGGCTCTCCAGCACCGGCATCGCCAGCAGCGGCAGCCCGGTGCGGGCCGCCGCGTCCTCCAGCGCGTCGAGGAACGCTCCACCGGACGCCGCCGTGAACTTCGGCAGCACGAACCCGCTGACCAGCCCGGCCGCGGGCCCCAGCCGGGCGGCGATGGCGCCGATCTGCCGGGGCTCGCGGACCCGGACGAACAGCAGCGGCACGCCGCCGATGGACCGCTCCCCCGCGGCGCGCCGGCCGCCGTCCGGTTCGCCCGGCTCGTCCGCGCCGCGGGCGTGCAGGTCGCGCAGCTGGGCGACCAGGTTGTCCTCCGCCTCCGGCACCTCGTCGTCGCCGATCGCGTCCTCCAGGCACACGACCATGCTCATGACGCCGCGCCGCGCCGCCTTCTCGATGTCGGCCGCGAGCGCGGGACGCGTCGCCGGGCAGTACAGGGTCGCGCCGAGCGCCACCGCCAGCACCGCCGGGTCGTCGTGCCGGCGGAACGGGCGGGGGTGCCGGTAGAACAGGTGCTTCCGGTAGGCGGTGTCAATATGGTCGAAGTGCCGCATACGCGTCCCACATCGCGCCGAGCATCGCCTTGCCGATCACAGCCGCCTCGCCGACCACAGCCGCCTCGCAGACCACAGCCGCCCGCCGGGTCACAGATGAGCCGACACGGCCGGCAGCAGGTGCTGGAAGGTGCGGCCCGACGCCGTCGCGCCGATCGCGGTCATCGACCAGCCGTCGCCGTCCCGCGACACCTTCGCCATGATCTGCGCGTTGTGCTGCCCGGCGCCGCTGAGGTCGTAGCGGGCGATCTCCTGCCCGGTGGCCTCGTCCACCAGCCGGCAGAACGCGTTCTCGATCTGCGAGAAGTCCTGCCCGGTGAAGGAGTTCACGGTGAACACCAGCTGGACGACGTTGGCCGGGACGCTCTGCAGGTCGACGTTGATGACCTCGTCGTCGCCCTCGCCCGCGCCGGTCAGGTTGTCGCCGGTGTGCTGGACGGACCCGTCCTTGCTGCGCAGCTGCCGGAACCACACCGAGTCGGCGAGGTTGCCGCCGGCGTCGAACAGCAGGCAGGACGCGTCCAGGTCGATCGACTGGGCCTTGCCCTTGCCGAACAGCCCCTTCTTCGCGACGGCGTCCCAGCCGAGGCCCATCCTGACCCGGGTGAGGGTGCCGCCGCCGGGCTTGGCCAGCGAGACCTTCTGCCCCTTCTGCAGCGAAATCGTCATCGTCGGCTCCTTCGGTGCTGATGATCGGTCGTCGCGGGGTGCGGACGGTGCGGATACGGAAGGTACGAAGCGGGGTGGGGTGTCGGGTGCGGACGGTACGCGGGGCGGACGGCGCACCGCGCGAAGGTGCACCGCCCCATCGGGACCCGGCCGGGGTACGGCCGGGTCAGACCTTGCTGGAGTGCAGGGGCTTGTCGTCGCCCGCCGCGGCGGGCGGGCCGCCGTCGGCCCGGTTCCGCACCACGGAGCTGATGAACGCGGCGATGATCAGGCCCGCGCCGACCCCGCCGGTGAGCCACTCGGGGACGTGCCGGCCGATGCTGACCAGCATGCAGACGGCGAGCGCGCCGATCGCCCAGTGGGCGCCGTGCTCCAGGTAGACGTACTCGTGCAGGGTGCCCTTGCGGACGAGGAACACCGTCAGCGACCGGATGTACATGGCGCCGATGCCGAGGCCCAGCGCGATGATGATCGGGTCGGTGCTGATCGCGAACGCGCCGATCACGCCGTCGAAGCTGAACGAGGCGTCCAGCACCTCCAGGTAGAGGAACAGGAAGAACCCGGCCTTGCCGGTGGCGAGGGCCAGCGAGCTCGGCCCGGACCTCGCCGGGGCCCGCTCCGCGGCGGGCTCGGCGGCGCCGTCGCCGTCCTCGTCGTCCTCGTCCTCGGTCGCCTCGGAGAACAGCTCGCCGAGCCCGTTCACCAGGATGTAGGTGACCATGCCCAGCACGCCGGCGATCATGACCTGGCCGGGGTCGTCGGCGAACAGCCCGGCGGTGAACGCCAGCGCGCCGCCCGCGACGACGACCGACAGCTGGTCGAGCTTGCCGATCCGCGCCAGCGGCGCCTCCAGCCACGGCAGCCACTTGTCGGCCCGCTCCTCGAACACGAAGTCCAGGAACAGCATCAGCAGGAACATCCCGCCGAACGCCGCGATCATCGGATACGCGTCGTTCATCAGGTGGTGGTACTTGTGCGGGTCGTTCAGCGCCAGGTCGAACGCCTCGAAGGGGTTCAGCTTGGCGGTGATGCCGACGATCAGCAGCGGGAAGACCAGCCGCATGCCGAACACCGCGATGGCGATGCCGACGGTCAGGAAGATCTTCTGCCAGAACGGGCTCATCCGGTCCAGCACCTTGGCGTTGACCACGGCGTTGTCGAACGACAGCGAGATTTCCAGCACGGCGAGGACCGCGACCAGGGCGAGCCCGGTCCCCCCGTCGTACAGGGCGGCGACCAGAAGGCCGAGGACGGTGATGCCGAAGGCCCAACCGAAGGTGCGAAGAATCATGCGCGTATTTCTCTGAGAGGGACGGCCGGACCGGCCGGCCGTCCTGCGGGGCGGCGGCGGCCGTCAGCCGACGTTGACGCCGAAGTCCATGGCGATGCCGGCGAGGCCCGAGGCGTAGCCCTGGCCGACCGCCCGGAACTTCCACTCGGCGCCGTGCCGGTACAGCTCACCGAAGACCATGGCGGTCTCGGTGGAGGCGTCCTCGGTCAGGTCGAAGCGGGCGAGCTCGCTGCCGTCGGTCCGGTTGACGATCCGGATGAAGGCGTTGCGGACCTGCCCGAAGTTCTGCTGCCGGTTGTCGGCGTCGTAGATCGACACCGGGAAGACGATCCGGTCGCAGTCCTGCGGCACGCCGGTCAGGTCGACGTTGATCGACTCGTCGTCGCCCTCCCCCTCGCCGGTCAGGTTGTCGCCGGTGTGCTCGACGGAGCCGTCCGGGCTCTTCAGGTTGTTGAAGAACACGAAGTGCTGGTCGGAGATCACCTTGCCGGACGGGCCGAGCATCAGCGCGGAGGCGTCCAGGTCGAAGTCGGCGCCGGTGGTGGCGCGCACGTCCCAGCCGAGGCCCACGGTGACGGCGGACAGATTGGGCGCGGCCTTCGTCAGCGAGACGTTGCCGCCCTTGGCGAGTGAGACTCCCATGTTCGGGCCACTCCCTTCCCGGGGTAGAGGTCGTTCAGATGTTGACGCCGAAGTCCATCGCGATGCCCGCCAGCCCGGAGGCGTAGCCCTGGCCGACCGCGCGGAACTTCCAGTCGGACCCGTTGCGGTACAGCTCGCCGAAGACCATCGCGGTCTCCATGGACGCGTCCTCGGTGAGGTCGTAGCGGGCCATCTCGGACCGGTCGCCCTGGTTGAGCACCCGGATGTAGGCGTTGCGGACCTGCCCGAAGTTCTGGCCGCGGCTGTCGGCGTCGTAGATCGACACGGCGAACGCGACCCGCTCGGCCTCCGCGGGCATCGCGCCGAAGTTCACGTTGATCTGCTCGTCGTCGCCCTCGCCCGCGCCGGTGGTGTTGTCGCCGGTGTGCTCGACGCCGCCGTCGGGGGTCCGCAGGTTGTTGAAGAAGACGAAGTGCTGGTCGGTGAGGATCTTGCCGGAGGCGTCCAGCACCAGCGCGGAGGCGTCGAGGTCGAAGTCGGTGCCCGTCGTGGTGCGCAGGTCCCAGCCGAGCCCCACCGTCACCGCCGACAGGCCGGGGGCCTGCTTGGTGAGCGAGACGTTGCCGCCCTTGCTGAGGCTGACTCCCACGGCGTTCCTCCAAGATCGCATGACGTACCGGACGCCGGGCAGGCGTCTCGCTATATCGACGCAGCAGCGATGCTATCCGTTCCATCCGTTGTGGACGCATTACGCGAGAAGCCCGGGACTGCGCGAGACTGGGCGTTGAGGACGAAGGGAGGCGGCGTTGCGGGGACCGGGCGACCAGCGGCGGCGCGGCAGGGGCGGTCAGGCCGCCGACGCGGCGATCCAGGCGCGCGAGGCGGCCGCCACCGCCTTCTACGACATGGACCAGGCGCAGAAGTTCCTCGACGGGCGCGTCACCGTCTTCGAGGATCTGGACGCGGCCGCCGCCGCGCCGGTCCGGCGGGAGTTCGCGGGGCTCTCGGAGGCCGCGGACGCGGCCTCCGTGGCCTACATCTCCGTGCTGGACGCGCACGACCTCGACGACCGGGACCGGTCGCCCGCCGAGTTCGACGCGGCGCGCCGCGCGTTCCTGGCGTCCACGGAGCGGCTGCAGCAGATCACCCGGAACCTGAACGGGTTCGCCGAGCGGCTCGCGCCGCGGATGGCGCAGCTGGAGGCGGCCCTTGACCAGCTCCCGCCGCGGCTCACCGCCGCCCGGGAGGCCGTCGCGGCCGCCGATTCCGCCGTGCGGGCGGCGCGGGCGGCCGGGATGGACGCCGCCGACCCGGAGGCGGAGCTGGCGCGCGCGAAGGAGGCCCTGGCGCTGCTGAGCTCGCAGGGGCTCGGCGGGCTCGGGCTGGACGGGGCGATGCGCAAGGCCGACGAGGTGCGCGTGATCGCCGAGAGCGCCCGGCTGGCCGCCGAGGAACTGCCGAAGATGGCGGAGAAGGTGCGCAACGCGCTCGCCTCGGTCCGGACCCGCGTGGACGTCGTGGCGAACCGCGCCGGGCCCGTCCGGGAGGCGATGAAGGTGCTGCTGCGGGCCTACTCGCAGGCCTGCTGGCAGGATCTGCGGGGCGCGCCGGAGGCCGTCGAGGCGGGCGTTGAGCGCGCGCGCGAGCGGCTGAACGAGGCCGCGGCGTTCGCCGGCCGCGCCGAGTGGAAGCAGGCGCAGCAGGCGCTGACGGCGGCGCGCACCGAGCTGAACGGCGCCGACCGGCGCGCCGGGCAGGTCACCGGGCGGGTGACGGAGCTGGAGGCGGTCGCCGCCGACCCCGAGAAGCCCGTCGAGAGCGCCCGGTTCGCGGTGCGGGACGCGCAGCGGCTCGCCATGGCGCAGCCTGGTGGCGCCGCCCCGCACCATGCGCGCGCGCTGGACGCCTTGGTGGAACGGCTGGAGCACGCGCCGAAGCGGCTCACCGGCGCGCACCCGGACTACTGGGCCTACCTCCAGGAACTGGAGTCCATCAAGACCGCCGCGGGCGACGTGGTCACCCGCATCCGCTCCGAACGCGCCGGAGGCGGCTCCTGAGAGCCGCCCACGGCGACCCCTAGGGCACACCAAGGCGCACCCTAGGGCGAAGCCCTCGACGCACTGGGTGAGCCCCTACGCGAACAGGGTCTCGCCCCAGTAGCCGCCCTCCTTCACGCCGGGCGGGCACGCGAAGATCCCCGATCCGACGTGCTGGACGTACTCGTTCATCGCGTCCGACGCCAGCGACTCCTGGATCTTGATGAAGCCGGTGCGCGGGTCGCGCTGGAACGCGATGAAGAACAGGCCCGCCTCCAGCCGCCCCAGCCCGTCCGAGCCGTCGGTGAAGGAGTAGCCGCGCCGCAGGATCCGCGCGCCGCCGTTGGAGTCGGGATGCGCCAGCCGGACGTGCGCGTCCGGCTTCATCCGCGCCAGGACGGGCTTGTCGCGCTCCTTCTTCTCCCCGACCGGCGCGCCCTCGGACTTGCTCCGCCCGAAGACGTCCTCCTGCTCGCGCAGGGAGGTCCGGTCCCAGATCTCGATGTGCATCCGGATCCGGCGCGCCACCAGGTAGGAGCCGCCCGCCATCCAGTCCGAGCCGTCGGCCCCGGCCGCCCAGACGTGCTTGTCGAGCAGCGCCGTGTCGTTCGCGCCGATGTTGTCCGTGCCGTCCTTGAACCCGAACAGGTTCCGCGGCGTCTGCGCGTCCGGCGTCGTCGAGGACGTCTTGCCGAACCCGAGCTGCGACCAGCGGACGCCGACGACGCCCATCCCGATCCGCGCGAGGTTGCGGATGGCGTGCACCGCCACCTGCGGGTCGTCCGCGCAGGCCTGCACGCAGATGTCGCCGCCGCTGCGGTCCGGGTCGAGGTTCTCGCCGGAGAAGTGCGGCAGGTCCACCAGCGCCGCCGGGCGCCTCGCCTTGATCCCGAACCGGTCCTTGCCGTCCTTCTCGAACAGCGTCGGGCCGAACCCGATCGTCAGCGTCAGCCGGGACGCGGGCAGGCCGAGGGCCTCGCCGGTGTCGTCCGGCGGCGCGACGGCGACCTCCGGGATCGCGCCGTCGCCGATCGCCCGCCCGGCGGTCATGTCGGCCGCGGCCTTCGTCCAGTCCTTGAGCATCTGGACGAGCTTGCCGCGGTCGTCGGTGGTGACGTCGAACGCGGCGAAGTGCAGCCGGTCCTGGACGGGGGTCGCGATGCCCGCCTGGTGGGGGCCGTGGAACGGGACCGGGGCGGCCGTGTCGGTGCCGCCGGTGTCGGCGGACGCGACCCGGTCCAGGCCGGCCCCGGCCGCGGCGCCTACCAGCAGGCTGGCGCCGGAGAACCCGAGCATCCGGCGGCGGGACATCCCGGCGCGCGGCGCGTCCGGGGAGCGGGAACCGGTGTCCGACGGGCGGGACTGCGTCATTTCGCCACGACCTCCGCGAGCTTGGACAGCGGCTCGCCCAGCGCGTTCACCGCGTCGGCGAGCTTCTTGCGGTCGTCCTTGCCGACCTTGTCGTAGGAGACGTAGCCGTCGCCCTCCTCGTGCTTCTTCAGCAGCGCGTAGACGGCGGCGAAGTTCTCGTCCAGGTCCTTGGCGAGCTGCGCGTCCTTCTCCTGGACGACCGGCTTGAGCAGGTCGTACGCCTTCTTCGCGCCGTCCACGTTGGCCTTGAAGTCGACGAGGTCGGTGTGGCTGAACGTCTCCTCCTCACCGGTGACCTTGCCGGTGGCGACCTCGTCCAGCAGGCCCTTCGCGCCCGCGGCCATGTCGTTGACGGGGTCGAGGGTGAGGCCCGGCAGGCGGCCCTTCAGCGTCTCGAGGTCGGCGAGGAGCTGGTCGCCGTACTTCTCCTTGCCCTTGACGGAGCCGTCCTTGAACAGCGCCTTCTCCAGCAGGTGCCAGCCGGACCAGTCGTTCTTCTCGTCCGGCTTGAGGTCGGCCTCGCGGGTGTCGACCTTGCCGTCGATGTCGCTGAACTTCTCCGCGACGGACTCGATCGACTCCCAGCCGACGCGGGACGGCGCGTACAGCTTCTTCGCCTTCTCGACGTCGCCGGCCTTGACCGCCGCCACGAACGGCTTGGTCTGGGCGATCGTGTCGTCGAGCTGGGCGATCACGTAGGCCTTGTAGTCGGTGGCGGCCCTGGTGAGGCGCGGGTCGGCGCCGCCGCTCCGGCCGGTGACCGTGACCTCCTGCGACGGGCCCTTGCCGGTCTGCCCGGCGCTGCACAGCAGCTTGTACTTGCCCTCCGGCAGGTTCACCACGAAGTTCACGCTGGTGCCGGGGCCGATGTTCTCGCGCTCGGCGAGGATGCTGCCGTCCGGCCTGAGCACCTCGAACTCGTTGACCTCCGAGCCCTTGTTGGACACCTTGAACGAGTTCTTCCCGGCGGGCAGCTCGGTCTTGCCGACCTCGCACTTGTCCTTGGACGCCGTCACGGGGACGGCGCCGGCCGCGTCCGCCTTCCCGTCACCGCCGCACGCCGAGAGGAGGGACATCGACACGGCGGCCACGCCGCTGAGGGCGAGCACGGAGGCAGGACGCATGGGGGACTCCAGGATGCAATGGTTAGGCTCACCTAAATTAGCCAAGGCTGCCCTCACCCCGTCAAGTCGCCCCCGCGACAGTGAGGCATCCCACGCGTCCCGCGGGTTCAGCGCGGGCGGTCGTTGATCCCCATCGTCAGGTTCCGCGCGACCATCGGCGGGCCCGACTGCGGCTCACCGTACGGCGGCAGATGCCCCTGCTGGGAGTGCTGCAGATGCTGCGACGCCTGCGGATGCGGCGCCTGCTGCGCCGGCTCGGCCCACACGGCCGTCCCGTAGGCGCACACCTCGTGGCCCCCGCCGGGCAGCGCCGCGGTGTCGAACCGCATCCCGACCACCGTGTTCGCGCCCTTGCGGCGCGCCTCCTCGCCGAGCCGGTCCACCGCCTCGCGGCGCGCGGCGGCGAGCCCGAGGGCCGGCCGGTCGCCCGTCACGCGGAACGTCGCGCTGCTCCCCGAATGCCCGGGCTGCACCCCGGCCTGATCGGTCTGGACGGCCGTCCCCAGGACCTCGCCGAGCACGCTGCGGATCTCGTACCCGGCAACGCCATCAGTCGTCACGATCAGCATGGGCATTACGGTAATCCACCGTCCGCCCGAAATGCGACGTCAAGCGCCGGATCCGCGGAACCCGGCGACCACGGCGGGCGATCGGCGCGTACGGCGAGCGACCGCCCTCCGGGCCGCTCGGGCCCGGAGGGCGGTCGCCCCCTGTCGTTCTCCCCCGCCCGGTCCCGGTCCGGGCGGGCCGCTCCTACTCGAGGTACTCGCGCAGCATCTGCGCGCGGGACGGGTGCCGCAGCTTGGCCAGGGTCTTGGACTCGATCTGCCGGATCCGCTCCCTGGTCACGCCGAACTCCCGGCCGACCTCCTCCAGCGTGCGCGGATGCCCGTCGGTCAGGCCGAAGCGCAGCTGGATGATGCGCTGCTCCCGCTCCGACAGCGTGCCGAGGATGTCCTCGAGCTGGTCCTGCAGCAGGATGAACGCGGCGGCCTCGATCGGCACCACCGCGTCCGCGTCCTCGATGAAGTCGCCGAGGTCGGAGTCCTCCTCACCGATCGGCGACTGCAGCGAGACCGGCTCCTGCGCGATCCGCTGGATCTCCACGACCCGGACGGGCGGCAGCCCCATCTCCAGGCCGATCTCCTCGGGGGTGGGTTCGCGGCCGAGGTCCTGGTGCATCTGCCGCTGCACGCGGACCAGTTTGTTGATCGTCTCCACCATGTGCACCGGGATCCGGATGGTCCTCGCCTGGTCGGCGATCGCGCGAGTGATCGCCTGCCGGATCCACCAGGTGGCGTACGTGGAGAACTTGAACCCCTTCGTGTAGTCGAACTTCTCGACCGCACGGATGAGTCCGAGATTCCCTTCCTGGATCAGGTCGAGGAACAGCATTCCCCGGCCCACGTACCGTTTCGCGATCGAGACCACCAGCCGCAGGTTGGCCTCGATCAGCCGTTGCTTCGCCCGGACTCCGTCGCGGGAGAGCAGTTCGAGGTCGATCCGCTCGGCGCGGGAGAGGACGGCCGTGTGCGCCATCTTCTCCTCCGCGAACAGCCCCGCCTCGATCGATTTCGCCAGTTCTACTTCATCTTCTGCCGTGAGAAGCGGTACGCGACCGATCTCTCTCAGATAGATCCGGACCAGGTCGCTCGTCGGCGCCCGCTTGCCGAGGTCTCCCTCATCCGCTCGCGCGACGTCCTCGGTCTCCTGCTGAGATTCGAGGACCTCTACCCCCTGCTCTGCGAGCATCCGGACGACCCGTTCGAGGGAGTCGTCCGGCAAGTCCGAGCGATCGAGCGCGGCAGCGACGTCTTCGACGGTCACACCGCCGCGCTCTCTGCCGCGTGCGACGAGGTCCGCCACCTGATCAACCGATGGCGCCTCGCTTGGCAGCACCGAAGGGCCCACGGGGACAGTCTGCGACAGATGCGGCCTAGATCACAGGACCCATTTCGCGGTAATACCGGCTACTGGGATCCAAGCCCTCGCTCCCGCAACACCCGTCTCTGCTGCTCAAGCGCGACAAGATCGCCGAAGAGCCGGTTGTACTGCTCGGGGTCCTCGACCGGATTCAGCCGCTGGAGTTTAGATTTCACGTCCGCGATCATGCGGGTGAGCTGGCGTTCCTGTATTCGGGCCAGCAGTTCCACGGCATAGCGGTCGTCCGATTCCTGTGCGGACCGTACCGGCTCGACTCCGAGCATGGTGATCAGATCCCTGACCTGCTCGTTCGGCGCCCTCTCCAGCAGCGTCATCGCCCACTCCGAGGCGTTGCCCGCCGCGGTAACGCCGCCCGCCTGCGCGATCACCGCGCGCACCGCGGCGTGCGGCGGCGCGATGAACGCACCCTCCGGGACCTCGTCGAACACCGGCCCGAGCATCGCCGGACGCTGCACCGCCAGCTTCAGCAGCTCGCGCTCCCGCTGCACCTCCGGGTCGTTCGGGTCGTAGGCCGGCCGCTGCGGCACCGCCCCGTTCCCGCCGTTCCCGCCGTTGCCGTTCGCGCCGTTCCCGGGGGCGCCGTTGCCGTTGCCGTTCGGCATCGCGCCGTTGCGGCCGTTGCCGCGCCCGTTGCGCGCCTGCGCGTGCCGCCGGTTCGCCAGCTCCCGGACGCGGCGCAGCACGAACTGCTCGTCCATGATCCCGAGCCAGCGGTCGAGGCTCACCGCGTACATCTGCCGCAGCGCCCGGTCCTTGATGGCCGCGACGACGGGCGCCGCCGCGTCGAGGGCGGCCAGCCGGCCCTCCGCGGTGTCGAGGTCGTGCTGCTGGATCGCGCTGCGCACCGCGAACTCGAACAGCGGCAGCCGCGACGCGACCAGGTCGCGCACCGCCGCGTCGCCGTGCCGGATCCGCAGGTCGCACGGGTCCAGGCCGTCCGGCTGGACGGCCACGAACGTCTGCGTGACGAACTTCTGCTCGTCGGCGAACGCGCGCAGCGCCGCCTTCTGGCCCGCCGAGTCGCCGTCGAAGGTGAAGATCACCTCGCCGCGGAACTCGTCCTGGTCCATCAGCAGCCGGCGCAGGATCTTGATGTGGTCGTCGCCGAACGCCGTCCCGCACGTGGCGATCGCCGTCTGCACCCCGGACAGGTGGCAGGCCATCACGTCGGTGTAGCCCTCGACCACCACGGCCTGCCGCCGCCGCGCGATCTCCTTCTTCGCCAGGTCCGCCCCGTACAGCACCGAGCTCTTGTGGAACAGCGGCGACTCGGGGGTGTTCAGGTACTTCGGTCCGTCGTCGTCCTCGTAGAGGCGGCGCGCCCCGAACCCGATGACGTCGCCGGACAGGTCGCGGATCGGCCACATCAGCCGGCCGCGGAACCGGTCCATCGGGCCGCGGCGCCCCTCCTTGGCCAGCCCGCCGGCGACGATGTCGCGGTCGGCGAACCCGCGCCCGCGCAGGTGCCGGACGAGGCCCTCCCACTCGCGCGGCGCGAACCCGACGCCGAAGTGCGCCGCGTCCGCGGCCTCGAACCCGCGCTCGGACAGGAACGTGCGGCCGATCGCGCCCTCGGCAGAGG
This sequence comes from Actinomadura montaniterrae, assembly GCF_008923365.1. Taxonomy (GTDB): domain Bacteria; phylum Actinomycetota; class Actinomycetes; order Streptosporangiales; family Streptosporangiaceae; genus Spirillospora; species Spirillospora montaniterrae. The sequence goes on along the minus strand of NZ_WBMR01000012.1, from coordinate 63,228 downwards.
CGAGGTGCTCGACGTAGAACTCGGCCGCCGCCTTGTGCGCCTCCAGCAGGCGCGCGCGCTGCCCGGTGTCCTGCCGGGGGCCGCGCCCGCCGCCGTCCTCGTAGCGGAGCTGGATGCCGACCTGCGCGGCGAGCCGCTCGACCGCCTCGGAGAACGACAGGTGCTCGATCTCCTGGACGAACTTGATGACGTCGCCGCCCGCCTCGCAGCCGAAGCAGAAGTACAGCCCCCGCGACGGGGTCACGTTGAACGACGGCGACTTCTCGTCGTGGAAGGGGCACAGGCCCTTGAGGTTGCCGCCGCCCGCGCTCCGCAGCTGCAGGTACTCGCCGATGACGTCGGCGATGGACGACCGCTCGCGTACGAGCGCGATGTCCTCATTGCGAATACGGCCTGCCACAGCGAAGGAGTCTACGGCGCCACGCCGACATCCAAGCCATCCCACCGCAACCCGCTCTCCCCCGGGCCGGGCCCCGGCTGTCCGCCGGGCCCGGCACCGCGCGACCACCGTGACGGGCGCGTCGCACGTGGCCGGACCCGGCCTTGTTAACGGCTGGTAACCCTGCGCCAGCTATGGACAAACGGATTGTGACGCGATGAGATGACCCACCGAGTTCTTGCCCACCCCCAGGCGGCCTTGATGACGGATGTTGTGCTGGACGGCGTCGAGAAGGTGTATCCCGGCGGGCAGGTCGCCGTCCGCAAGGTCCGGCTGCGGATCAACGACGGCGAGCTGTTCGTGCTCCTCGGGCCGTCCGGGTGCGGGAAGTCCACCATCCTGCGGATGATCGCCGGGCTGGAGGAGATCACCTCCGGCGACCTGTGGCTGAACGGGTCGGTGGCCAACGACCTGCCGCCGCGCGACCGGAACGTGGCGATGGTGTTCCAGGAGGGCGCGCTCTACCCGCACCGCACCGTCAAGGGCAACATGATGTTCCCGCTGGAGGTGTCGGGCGACGACCGCGCGGAGGCGTCGGCGAAGGTCGTCGAGCTGGCGCGCGCGCTCGGCCTCAACACGATGATCGACCGGCTGCCGGGCACGCTGTCCGGCGGGCAGCGGCAGCGCGCCGCGATCGGCCGGGCGCTGATCCGCGAGCCGTCGCTGTTCCTGATGGACGAGCCGCTGTCCAGCCTGGACGCCGGGCTGCGCACCGAGCTGCGCGTGGAGATCGCCGCGCTGGTCCGCTCGAGCCGCACCACCACCGTCTACGTCACGCACGACCAGATCGAGGCCATGACGATGGCCGACCGGATGGCGGTGCTGCGCGACGGCGTCCTGGAGGACGTCGGCACGCCCGAGCAGATCTACGAGGACCCGGCGACGGTGTTCGTCGCGGCGTTCCTCAGCTCCCCGCCGATCAACCTGCTGCAGGCGACGCTGTGGGCCGTCGAGGGCGAAGGGCTGCTGCTCGACCTCGGCCCGCAGCGGCTGACGATCCCGTGGGACGACCCGCGCGCCTCGTCGCTGATCAGCCATCACGGGCAGATGGTGATCGCCGGGATCCGGCCGGACACGCTGGTCCCGATCGCGCCGGGCTCGCCCGCCCGGCACGGGACGGTGCTGTCCGGGCAGGTCCATGCGCTGGAGTTCCACGGCCACGAGTGGCTCGCGTACGCGCAGGCCGGCATCCCGACGGTGGACGCGAGCGAGTTCGGGCGGCCGGTCCCCGCGGCGGTGCCCGAGGTCCGGCGGCCGGGCCTGCGCGACCGGCTGCGGGAGATGCTCGGCCGCCCGTCCGGCGAGCCCGGCCGGGCGGAGGAGCACGAGGGCCACCACCGCCGCTCCGACCTGATCTTCCGCGCGAACCCGGGGCAGCGCCCGAACCGCGGCGACCACGTCGCGCTGACGGTGAACCTCGACCGGATGCTGCTGTTCGGCGCGGACGGCCGCCGCATCACGCCCGTCCAGCGCTGACGCCCGTCCCCCGGTCAGGACGGGCCGCGGTCCTCAGGTCTCCTTTCCGTACACGCCGGCGCCGCGTTCGAACGCCGAGAGCGTCGGGTCGTGGTCGAGCGGCCCGGTGTCGGACATCACGCTCATCCAGTGGTGGAAGTTGTCGCCGCGCTCCACCAGCAGCTCGTAGAGCCGGCGGGTGAGGCGGCGCCGGACGTCCGCGAGCTCGGGGTGGTCGACGCGGTTGAGCAGCTCGTGCGGGTCGGCGTCCAGGTCGTACAGCTCGTCGCGGGACTCCGGGTTGACCACGAGCTTGTACCGGCCGTCGTGGATCATCCGCTGCGGGTAGGGGAAGTGGTGGCCGTGGAACTCGGCGACCCACTCCCGCCGCCATGCGACGTCGCGCCCCTCGACCAGCGGCAGGACGCTGCGCCCGTCGACCGCCGGGGACGTGTCCTGCCCGGCGAGGTCGAGGATGGTGGCGGTCAGATCCATGAGCCCGACGAACTCGCCGCTGACGCGTCCTTCCGGTGCGCCCGGGACCCGGACGATGCCGGGCGTGCGGTAGATGTCCTCGTACATGGCCGGGCCCTTGTCGTGCAGCCGGTGCGCCCCGGTGAACTCGCCGTGGTCGGCGGTGAAAAGGACGGCCGTCGAGCCGTCGAGGCCGAGGTCGGCGAGGGCGGCCAGGATGCGGCCGATCTCGTGGTCGATCATCGCCACGTAGCCCCGGTAGACGGCGATCAGCTCGCGGGACACCTCCTCCGGCAGCGTGTCGTAGGTCCACAGCTCGCTGTACCGGCGCTGCACGGCGGGCTTGCCCTCGAACGTCTCGGCCACCGACGCGGGGAGCTCGACGTCCGCCGGGTCGTAGCGGTCGTAGTACTCGTCCGGGAGCAGGTACGGCAGGTGCGGTCCGAAGAAGTGGGTCGCGAGGAAGAACGGGCGGCGGCCCGTCCTGTAGTCCTCGGCGTACCGCTCCAGGTGCTCGATCGCGCGGGTGGCGAGGTAGTGCTCGAACGTCGCCTCCAGCGGCTGGCTCAGCCGCGCCGCGAGCAGGTTGCCCGGCCTGCGGTTCGGCAGCGTCCCCCGGATCGGGTTCGTGATCGCGAACGGCGGGAGCCCGCGTTCCTCCAGGTAGGCGAGGTAGTCGGGGTGGTCCACCGGGTTGTGCCAGCCGGGCAGGTGCGGGCCGTCGAAGCCGTAGTGGCCCGCGCTCCGCTCGGCGCCGACATGCCATTTGCCGATGAGGCCGAGGTTGTATCCGGCCTTGGCGAGCGGTTCGGCGAAGGTGAACTGGCCGTCGGCCAGCTCGTCCAGGTAGCCGACGTTGCGCTCCCGGTTGGCGAGCAGCCGGTGCCGGAACGGCGCGTACCCGGTGAGCAGGCTGGCCCGGGCGGGCGCGCAGATCGCGGTCGGCGTGTAGGACCGGTCGAAGCGCGTTCCCGCCGCCGCCAGGGCGTCCAGGTGCGGGGTGCTCACCGAGCCGTCCGCCGCGTAGCAGCCGAGCGTGTCGACCCGGTGCTGGTCGGTCATCAGGAACAGGATGTTGCGGGGCGCGTCCGCTCCGGTCACTTGCCGGCCGCCTTCGCGTACAGGTCGCCCGCGTAGTAGGTGTCGGCCTTCGGCACGGACTTCAGCTTCCCGGACTCGGCGAACAGCGCGGCCAGCCCGTCCAGCCACTTGGCGACGGTCCCGTCCTGCGTCTTCGCGACGAGGTCGGCGGTCGTCGGGTACTCGCCGTTCGCGGCGTCTGCCTTGACCTTGTCGACCGGCAGCTTCATGAACGCGGCGGTCAGCTTGACCGTCTCGTCCAGGTGCGCGGCGCGGTAGTCGGCGGCCTCCTGGAGCACCCGGTCGAGCTTGGTGACCAGCTCGGGCTTGCGGCTCGGCAGGTCGGGGGCGCTGACGAACGCGTTGGGGAAGCTCATCGCCGGGTAGAAGTCGCGGTCGCCGGCGAGGTCGACCAGGTCCGGCTTGCGCTGCTTGATCGTGTCGATCAGGGGGTACCAGATGCCGGCCGCGTCGATCTGGCCGGAGGCGAACGCGGACACGATCGTCGTCGGGTCCATCGCGACCTTCTTCACGTCCTTGGCGGTCAGCCCGGCCCGCTTCAGCGCGAGCGACAGGATCATGTCGCCGGACGTGCCCTCCGGCACCCCGACCTTCTTGCCCTTCAGATCGGCGACCGTGCGGATCCCGCGGCCCGGCTGGGCGATCACGTGGTCGGCGAACCCTAGCCCGTTGATCGCGATGATCTTCGCCTTGCCGGACGCGGGCAGCCAGAACGCCCCGGGGCCGATGTAGCCGGCGTCCAGGTCCCCGGCGCCGAGCGCCTGGATCTGCAGCGGGCCGTTGGTGAACACCTTCGTCTCGGGCTTGAGGCCCTGCTTCTTCCACAGCCCCTGCTTCGCGGCGATCGCGAGCAGGCTGGAGCCGTTGAAGTCGGCGATGTAGCCGAACCGGACCTTCTCCGACCCGCCGGACCCGGCCTTCGCGTCGCCGCCGCAGCCGGCCGTCGACAGGGCCAGCACGGCCGCGGCGAGTCCCGCCAGCGCGGTGCGCATCCTCACGTGGTGTTCCCTTCCTGGTGGTAGACCGCATGCCAGATGCGGTTGCGGATCTCCGCGAACTCCGGGGACAGCCGCACCTCCTCGGTGCGGGGCCGCGGCAGGCCGACGTCCACGACCTCCTGGACGCGGCCCGGCGAGGCCATGACGACGACCCGGCCGCCGAGGTAGACGGCCTCGTCCACGTCGTGGGTGATGAACAGGACCGTGCGGCGCTCCCGGCCCCAGATGTCGAGGAGCCGGTCCTGCATGCGGACGCGGGTCAGCGCGTCGAGGGCGCCGAACGGCTCGTCCATCAGCAGGATCCGCGGCTCGGCGGCGTAGGCGCGGGCGAGCGCGCAGCGCTGCCGCATGCCGCCCGACAGCGTCCGCGGATGGGCGTCGGCGAAGTCGCCGAGCCCGACGAGGCCGATGAAGTGCTCGGCCCGCGCCCGGCGCTCCCGCCGCGGGACCCCGGCGACCTTCAGCCCGAACTCGACGTTCCCCCGCACGGTCAGCCAGGGGAACAGCGCGTACTGCTGGAAGATCACGCCGCGTTCCGGGCCCGGTCCGGTGACCGGGCGGCCGTCCACCAGCACCTCGCCGGAGGTCGGCGGGACGAGCCCGGCGGCAACGCCGAGCAGCGTGCTCTTGCCGCAGCCGGACGGGCCGACGACGGTGACGAACTCCTCGTCGGCGATGCCGAGGTCCACCCCGCCGAGCGCGGTGACGGCGGTCCCGCCGCCGGCGGCCGGGTAGACCTTCCCCACCGCGCGGAACTCGATCTTGGCGGCGTCCGGCGGGGCCGCCTTCCCCGTTCGGGCGCCGTCCGGGCGCGTCCCGTTCACCGGCGGTCCTGCCAGCCGCCGAGCCGCCGCTCGGCGAGCAGCAGCAGCCGGTCCATGAGCAGGCCGAGCACGCCGATCGTGATCAGCCCGACGAAGATCGTGGGGAGGTCGTAGTAGACCTGGGCCTGCTGCATCCGGAAGCCGAGGCCCTGCTGCGCGGCGATCAGCTCGGCCGCCACCAGGGTGGCCCACGCCGAGCCGAGCCCGATCCGCATCCCGACGACGATGAACGGCGTCGAGGCCGGGACGACGACGCGGGTGAAGATGACCCGGTCCCCGGCGCCGAGCACCCGTGCCGCGTTGACCAGCGTTGGGTCCACCCCAATCACGCCCTGAAAAGTAGAGATTACGCACGACAGGAACGCGCCCAGCGCGATCACCAGGATCTTCGGCGTCTCGCCGATGCCGAGCACGACGATGGCCAGCGGGATGATCGCCAGCGGCGGGATCGTCCGGAAGAACTGCACCCACGGCTCCAGCAGCCCGCGCGCGACGCCGTACCAGCCCATCAGGAAGCCGGCGGGGACCGCCAGGGCCGTCCCCAGCGCGAACCCGAGCAGCACCCGGCGCAGGCTGGCCAGCGCGTCGCCCTCCAGCGTCCCGTCGCCGAGCACCTCGGCCGCGCGGTGCGCCACCCGGACCGGGCCGGGCAGCCCCTGGACGCCGAGGCCCGCGAGGAGCGCCCAGAGCCCGATGCCGAGCAGCAGCGCGACGAGGTTGAGGCCGAGTCCGCGCGCGCGGGACGGCACCCTCCGGCGTCGGGCCTCGCGCACCGGCTGCGCCGCCGGCGCGGTCACGGTGCCCATCGGCCCACCTCCTCGGACGAGAGCTCCAGGGTGCGCAGCTCGTGGGCGCCGTCCGCCCGGGTCATCTCGTAGTAGAGGCGCACCCGCCCGCCGTCCTGCGGGACCGCGTCCACGTACCGCACCGATCCCGTGCCGGACGCGGACGCGACCGCCGGCCCGTCCGGCGTCAGCCGCTTCCACCCGAGCAGGTCGGACGACCAGGCGAGCCCGGTCTTCTCCTCGTAGTTGCGGGTGTGGTCGGCCTCGCCGTCGTAGAAGCCGAGGTATCCGCCGCCGGTCTCCACGACGCTGTTGAGGCGGGCGGCCCAGCGGTCCCAGCCGGTTCCCGGCGCGAAGACGGTCCCACGCCACTTCCACGTCGTCCCGTCGTCGGCGCTCTCGGCGAGCGCCGACACCGAGTCCGACAGGCCCGTGTTGTGGATGTCGGCGGTGGCGTGGGCGCGCTCGCGGTCCTCGTCCGAGAGCGCGGCCCGCGCGGCGCTGACCAGCATCACCAGGCGTCCGTCCGCGGTGCGCACGACCCGCGGGTCCTTGACGCCCTCCGTGCCGGTCGCCGCCGCGGTGAACACCGGGCGCCGCGCCGCCACGTCGAACCCGTCGGGCGCCGCCGCCTCGGCCACGTCGATCCGCCACCGGCCGTCGGCCGGGTCCACATAGCTCAGGTACAGCTGGTACACGCCGTCCAGCCGCCGGTACAGGCTGAAGCGCTCCATCGAGGGCGTGCCCAGCTCGCCCTTCTCCACGGCCCAGACGTCCTCGAACGCCAGCCCGTCGTCGCTCACCGCGATCGCGCAGCGCCAGCCGCGCTCCGTGCCGGCGGCGCCGCGCGGCCGCCGGCGCCGGTACGTCAGCAGGTGGCGGCCCTCGTCGCGCAGGACGCCGGGACAGCCCACCCAGTAACCGGGCTCGGCCCGCTCGGGCTCGAACACCGTGACGCCCGCCTCGGGGTCGAAACTCATACGGGGGTCCCTCCTGCCATCAGAAACGGATAGCCCGCCAGGAGCGGGGAGTCATGGGCCACCAGGGCGATCGCGCCGAGCGCGCCCGCCCCGGGGCCGAGTGCCGCCGGGCTCAGCCGCAGGTCGCCGCGGACCATCGGCAGGGCGTGCCGCCGCAGCGCCTCCTCCGCCGGGCCGAGGAGCGCTCCACCGGCGGCCGCCAGCTCGCCGCCCACCACGATCCGCTCGGGGGCCACGGTGTTGCAGACCCCGGCGAGGACGAGGCCGAGCGCCCGCCCGGCCCGCTCGAACGCCGCCCGCGCCGCGGCGTCCCCCGCCTCCAGCGCGGCGAGCGCGCCGGGCAGGTCGTCGCCGCCGCTCGCGTCCAGGACGGCGGGGATCGACGCGTAGGTCTCCAGGCAGCCGCGGCCGCCGCACCCGCACGGCGGCCCCGCCGCGTCCACCGGCACGTGCCCGATCTCCCCGGCCGTGCCGTCGGCGCCGCGCAGCAGCCGCCCGTCCGCCACGATGCCGCCGCCGACGCCGTCCGAGAGCCGCACGTAGACCAGGTCGGACGAGCCCGCCCCGGCACCCCGCGCGGCCTCCGCCAGCGCCGCCAGCCGGGTGTTGTTGTCGGCGGCGACCGGAACCCCGAAGTGCTCGCCGACCGCCTCCGCGACCTCCCGCGCCGCGCCGCCCGGACGCCCGTCGCGGCCCCGCGGCACGGGCCCGGTCACGCCGACGCCGACGCCCGTCAGGGGCCCGAGGTCGACCCGGAACGACTCGACCAGGGCGCAGGCGACGCGGACCCGCCGCGCCCAAGGCGTCGACCGGGCGTACGAGCGCGTCCCGGTGGCGGCCACCCGCTGCGCGGCGTCCGCGACGGCCACGTGCACGCGGCGGTGCCCGAAGTCCATCCCGAGCGTCCGGCCGGCGGCGGGGTTCAGCGTGATGAGCTCGGCCGGACGCCCCGGGGCGCGCCGCCCGGTGGCCGCCGCCGTGGTGGTGACCACGGCGCCGCGCTCCTGGAGCGCGCCGACGATGTCCGACAGCGTCGACCGGGACAGCCCCGACAGCCGGGCGATCTCGGCGCGGCTCAGCGGGCCCCGGGCGCGCAGCAGCGCGAGGATCCGCTCCTCGTGCCCGCGCCGGACCAGTCCGAGGACCCCGGGCTCCGCACCGGACGCCATGCCGCTCCCCGTTCTGTCGAGACTCCGGACAAAATCTCCGCTGGTGAGAGAGGAGGCTAACAGCCTCTAAATCGATTTTCCATACAGATTTAGTGGACTATTGGGTGAAGCGGGTCACAGCTTCCCCGGTACGGTCCGCCTAGCCGAGGACGCGCCGCAGCCGGCGCAGTCCCTCGCCGATCTCCGGCAGCGTGACGGCGCCGTAGCCGAACACCAGTCCCGGCGCCGGCGGCCCGTCCACGGCGAACTCCGACAGCGCGAACAGCCCGATCCCCTCCGCCAGCGCCTTGCGGACGACCGCCGCGTCATCCGTCCCGTCCGGCAGCGCCGCGCTGAGATGCAGGCCCGCCGCCGACGGCACCACCTCCAGCCGTCCCGCGAACAGCGTCCCGAGCAGCTCCGCGACCCGCTCGTGCCGGGCCTGGTACTCCCGCCGCGACCTGCGGATATGCCGCGCCAGCAGGCCCTCGTCGATGAACCGGGCCAGCGCCGCCTGCGCCGGCAGGTCCGCGTGCCAGGACGAGACGTACCGCGCCAGCCGGAACGCACGGTGCAGCGACGGCGGCGCGACGAGGAACCCCAGCCGCACCACCGGACGCATGATCTTGGAGAAGGTGCCCATGTAGAGCACGCGGCCCCCGTCGTCCAGGCTCTGCAGCGGCTCGATCGGACGTCCCCCGTACCGGTACTCGGTGTCGTAGTCGTCCTCGACGATCACCACGTCCCGGCGCCGCGCCCACTCCAGCAGCGCGCGGCGGCGCGGCAGCGACATCGGCATCCCCAGCGGGAACTGGTGCGACGGGGTCACGTAGACGGCCCGCGCCTCGTCCGGCAGCGCGTCCACCCGCAGGCCCTCCGCGTCCACCGGCACGCCCCGCACCCGCATGCCCGCCGCCCGCAACAGCATCCGGACCGGCGGGTATCCGGGATCCTCGACCGCCACCACGTCCCCCGGCTCCAGCAGCACCCGGACGACCAGGTCGAGCGCCTGCTGGATCCCCGACGTCACCACCACGTCCGCGGCGGCCGCCCGCACCGACCGCGAGACCCCCGCGTGCCGGGCGATCGCCTCCCGCAGCTCCACCAGCCCCGCCGGGTCCCCGGCCGCCGCCGGGTCGCCGAGCGCGGACGGGCGCAGCCGCCCCGCCATGATCCGCCGCCACGACTCGTACGGGAACAGCCGCACGTCCGGCAGGCCCGCCCGGAAGTCCCAGGTGATCCCGGGCATCCGCGCCGGCCACACCTTCACCTCGTCCCAGACCTGCCGGGGCCGCAGCGGCGACGCCACCGGACGCTCCCGCTCCTGGAAACCGGCGTCCCGGACGAACGTCCCCGCCCCCACCCGGCTCTCCAGGAACCCCTCCGCCGCGAGCCGGTCGTACGCCACCGCCACCGTGTTCCGCGAGATCGCCAGCCGCCGCGCCAGCTCCCGCGTCGGCGGCGCCGCCTCCCCCGCGCGCAGCCGCCCGTCCAGGATCGCGGCCCGCAGCTGCCGGTAGATCTGGCCCGCCAGATCCCTGCGCCCGACGAGGCTCACATGCAGGTCCACGCGTCCGACCCTAGACCGGCTCAGTCGTTTTCCACGATTTTGGCCCTGTACCTGAGCCACTCGCCGTTCCTACGGTGGCCGCATGGACCTGCTGACCGAACTGCTCACCACCGACTTCCGGCCCCTGGACCGCAAGGCCGCCGACCTCTACCTCTCGGCCGTCGCCCAGGTGAAGCCGGACGCGCTCACCCTGCCGACACCGTGCCCCGACTGGACCCTGCACGGCCTCCTCCGCCACCAGGTCAGCCAGGACCAGGGCTTCGCGGCCGCCACCCGCGGCGACGGCGCACCCCTGGCCAACTGGCACGGCGGCGACCTCGGCGACGACCCCTACGCCGCCGCGGCGGCCTCCCTCGACCTCGTCACCGAGGCGTTCGCCGCGACGCCCCTCGACGCCGGGCTCGTCCTCCCCGAGATCCGCGACGGCGGCCCGTTCCCCGCCGCGCTCGCGTTCGGCTTCCACTTCGTCGACCTCGTCGTGCACGCCTGGGACGTCGCCGCGACGATCGGCGCCCCCTGGGAGCCCGGCGACGAGCTGGTCACCGCGTCCCTCAAGGTCGCCGCGATCGTCCCCACCGGCGCCGACGACCGTGGCCCGGGGACGTCCTTCGCGCCCGTCGTCCCGTCCGCGGACGACGCGTCCCCGCAGGACCGCCTCCTCGCCCTCCTCGGACGCTCCGCCTCGTGGAACCGCTGAGGAGCTGGCGGCCCGGCCCCGCCGGCGGTGGCGGGCCGGTGCTGGTGAGCGTCACCGACTTCACCTGCGCCTACCCGTACGACCTCCCGAAGGTCTACCGGGCCGGCCTGGAACTGCGCCGGGCCTGGCCCAGCCTCGAAGGCGCCGTCGGCCTCTGGCTGTGGACGAAGCCGCTGCGGCTGCGCAGCGGCTCCGTCTCCATCTGGGAGACCCGCGAGGACCTGCACCGCTTCGTCGCCTGGCCCCCGCACGTCGCCATCATGCGCCGCTTCCGGGACCGCGGGACCATCCGCGCCCACACCTGGACCGCGGACCGCTTCGACCCCGCCGAGACCTGGGCCCGCGCCGCCCGCCTGCTCGCTCAGGCCGGAGAGCCCTCGCAGACCGCACCCGCATAGAAACCGATCTTGAACTTGATGTGCTCCTGCTGCTCGCGCAGCCGGGCGATCTGCTCCTCCACGCGGCGGTCGTGCTCCTGCAGCAGCTCCAGCCGCTCCCGCACGGTCTCGGCGCCGCCGCGCGCGAGCTCGGAGTACCGCAGCATCTCCGCGATCGGCATCCCCGTCTCGCGCAGGCACCGCAGCATCCCGAGCCACTGCAGGTCGCCGTCACTGAAAACGCGCCGCCCGGACGCGTTCCGCGCGATCCCTTCGAGCAGCCCGATCTTCTCGTAGTAACGCAACGTGTCGATGCTGAAACCGCTTCGCTCGGCGGTCTCGGCCGGGGAATAGGAGCTCACGCTCTCCAGGATCCCACCTGGAGCCCACTCCAGGTCAATCCCCGCCCGCCTGGTCCAGGAACCCCGCCACGGCCTCGACGAACCACCCAGGATCGTCCAGCCACGGAAAATGCCCCGCCCCCGGCTGCACGACCGCCGTCCCCGCCGGGAACGCCGCCGCGATCTCGACGGCGACCCGGGGCAGCGGCCCACCGTCCAGTTCCCCGGCCAGGACGAGAACCCGCGCATCCAGCCCCGCGACGGCCCGCCGCGCCGCCAGCGGATCGAACGCCTCCGGGGACGCGTACAACTCCGCCGCCCGCTCGTTCGTCTCCGCGAGTTCTCCCCTCGCATGCGCCAGCGCCGCCGCGTCCCAGCGCCCATAGAAGAACGGCACCACCGCCTCCCAATCGGCCTCGGACGCGCTGCCCGCCAACACCGCCTCGAACGCGGCACGCCCCGCCTCGAACCACGGCTCGCCCTTCCGCAGCTCCATCGCCTCCCGGCGATGCTCCACCGTGAAGTCGACCCCCAACGCCCGCGCCCGCCCCGCGACCAGCGTCAACGACCGCACCCGCTCCGGATGGCGCGCCGCATACAGGATCGCCAGGTCGCCGCCCGCCGAATGCGCAAGCAGATCAACCCGCTCCAAACCCAGATGCTCCCGCAGCGCCTCCACGTCATCGACCTGGCGATCACACCGATACGTCGCCGGATCGACCGGTCTCCCCGATCCGCCGGTACCACGCAGATCAAGCATGACGAGCCGGCGTCTTCCCGACAGCCCGCCGAGAGCCCCGAGATAGGAGGAAGCCCGCATCGGCCCACCCGGAACGCACAACAACGGCTCTCCGCTCGCGCCGTCGTCCTGGCGACCGATCACGCGGTAGGCGAGGCGCGTACCGTCCCGTGCACTCAAAACCGGCATCCCACCATCCTCGCAGCGGACCTGCCTCGCAGAGTTCAGGTTTGGTCATCGCCATCACGTCGCCCTCCGACCGCGCCAAGAGACACCAGGACGCCGGAACAGAGACCAACGCGACCGAGACAACAGCACAGGCAGCAAAGCAAGGCGAAAGGCCAGGCGGAAAGGCCAGGGGGCGATACGAGGCGGCGATACGAGGCGGCCTGGGGAGGCGGCCTGGGGAGGTAGCCCGGGGAGGCGGCCTGGGGAGGTAGCCCGGGGAGGCGGCGAAGGGACTGCGGTCACGGCGTATGGAGGGTCTTCAAGGGTGTTCGGGGAATCGCAAGAGGGGTGTTCGGGTGGTGGGGTGGCGCTTGCGTACGGGGCCGCCCCTCCAAAGTCAAGGGCGCCTTCGGCGTCGCTTCGCGATGGACTTCGTCCACCCTTGACTTTGGAGCCTCTGCGGCCCCTGGGCAGGTGATGGGGGCAGGCTCCGCCTGCCCCGCCCCCGGGTCGCGCCACCCCACCACCCCCCTCCGTCAGGCACGAAGACACCCAACAAGTCAACGGCCGTGCCGCGTTCCAGCCGATCATTCGGCGGCGGCGGCGGCTGCGCAGGCGAGGGCGGGGGCGGCTGCGGTGGCGACTGTGGGGGCGGCTGCGGGTGGCGGCCGCGATGGAGTGGGTGCGGGCATGCCGGAGCCGCCCGGGATCCGAAGAGGCCCGGGCGGACTCGGCGGTCATGCCGGTGGGATGGTTATGCGGCCCAGTCGAAGGCGCTATCGGGTGGGCCGATCGAGCCGGGCGGCCCCGTATCGGTTGCGGCTCGGGCGTCGGCCGGTGGCAAGAGCCGGTAGACGTAGCGCCCGTCCGAATCTTTGGTGATCTGGATCTGGCCGGGGCGGGTGTGCTTGAACCGGTTGTGCCATCCGCAGGTGAGGGCGAGTTGGTCGATGTCAGTGGGGCTGTTACCGAGTGCCCAGCCGTTGACGTGGTCCACCTCGCACAACGTGCCGGGGATCTCGCATTCCCGTACCGCACATGAGGGGTAGAGCGTCTCCAGCACCTGCCGTTGGGCTGCGCTGGCGAACCGTTCCCGGTGGCCCAGGTACAGCGGGGTGTTGCCCCGCCCCAGGAGCAGCGGCGACACCCCGGCAGCCAGGGCGATGCGGCGGGCGTGCGGGGCCGGGATTGGAGTGCCGTCGGTGAGGCGGGCCGGGGCGTTGCCGCCGGTCAGAGTCTCCAGGTCGCAGATGACGGTGACCTTGGTGGCCTTGTGTCCGCCCGACAGCACGCTGGACAGTGCCGCTGCTGTCCGCTCGGCGACGTCGCGGCGGTCTTCCGGGCCGGCCGGCTTGGCCAGCGGAGCCAGGGTGCCGTCCCAGATCGCGGCGTCCTCAGGGTTCAGCCAGCCTTTGACGTACCGGCCGCCGTCCAAGGAACGCGTGGTGGTCAGCCAGGACTTGGCGTAGCCGCGCTTGGTGTCCTCATCCGGCGCATCCTCGGTGCCGTCTCGCTCAGCGATGACGTCACGGATCCGGTGGCCGAACGTGGCGACCTTCCCGGCGGAGAAGCCTTGGTCTACGAATCCGAGGAGTGTTGCTTCGGCCTCGGCGCAGTCGGTGTCGTCCAGCCGGGCCACGGCGTCGGTGATGGTGGTGGCGTAGCCGAAGGACAGCTCCCCGGCCGCCAGCCGCTCAGCCACTTGCGGGAGGCGGTGCCGCTGCCGCGCCAGCGTGAGGCGCTCTTTGGCGCGGCTCTCGCGCATGCCCAGGCGTGACCGCAGCCAGGCCCGGGTGGAGGGGAATCCCCACCGCTGCTGTTCCCCGGTGGCGTCGACTCGACCGATGAATCCAGCCAGCGCGCTTTCCTGCATATCGGACGCGGCCGCAAGCGTTTCAGTGAGTTCCAGACAGGCGGCCGCCGATTCCGGGGCTTCGCGCTGGGCGAGTTCAGTGGCGATGGCGGAGAGCGCGTTCACCAATTCCATGGTGGACGCGGCCCCGAGCTCGACCGTCACTGATTGCATAGGTAAATAGTACCCTGTGTGACTGACATTCGAGGCCGTTCGAGGCCGTTCGGGGCACATTCTTCTCGGTATTTGTTGGGCGGGAAAGGCTGCCAGGCCTGGCGACTTCTCGCCGATCTTGGTGTTGCACGCTGGGGAGTTTCGTGCCTGACGGAGGGGGTGGTGGGGTGGCGCGACCCGGGGGCGGGGGGGGGGGGGGGGGGGCCCCCCCCCACACA
>NZ_WBMR01000012.1:0-48878 GCF_008923365.1 Actinomadura montaniterrae | reverse complement strand
GCCGCAGAGGCTCCAAAGTCAAGGGTGGACGAAGTCCATCGCGTAGCGACGCCGAAGGCGCCCTTGACTTTGGAGGGGCGGCCCCGTACGCAAGCGCCACCCCACCACCCGAACACCCTTTCTCACCGATGCACCCGAACACCCTTATCCAAGGCCACCTGAACACCCTTTTCGAACACGCCCCGTACGCCCACACGAATCCAGCACACCTCACCTCGCACGCACACCAGCCAGAGCGATCCACCCCAATTGCCATTCCTTACTGCACGACGCCTTGGAAGTGATATGTCCAGGCGGCCATGCCGACTCCGAGAGCGTCTTCGCCGAGGCGTCCGGAGCGTCGCCGGACGCGCAGTTGACTGAGCGCGGGTGCTCCAAGCCGCCGCGACAGGGCGCGCACTCCCGCCGGTAAACCGCGCATCTACACGAGCACGGCCGTCCGCGCACGGCAGACGGCGGAGGCGATCATCCAAGTCCAAGGGGCGCCGGTCACCATGCTGGCCGGGCTCGTCGAGGCAGGGATCGGCGGCCTGGAAGGGTGACGGTGGCGCGGTCGTCGGCGGGCACGGGGACGGTGGTGCGGTCACCCGGCGCACGATGAGGGTAGTGCGGTCACCCGGCGCGCGGTGAGGGTGGTGCGGTCGTCGTGGTGGGGCATGGGGCGAGCCTTGCGGCGGGGTTGAGCGCGCTCTGCGGGCTTGGCGCGGCGGTGTGGGGCGCGCCGCTGCCGCTTGCTGTTCCGTTCCAGGCCATGCTCGATTACCAGGGCCGGCGCTGCGCCACCTGGCCGGGAACCCGACCAGAACGGGCCCGATGGCCGGGACTGGCCTCATGCCGGCGGGGTATGCAGCCGACGCCGGACTTGACCTGGAGTGCGCTCCAGGTCGCAGAGTCGTTGGCAGGCAATGCGACGAGCACGAGAGAACGAGGGAACCTTCATGCGCATCGGACTCCAGGTGCCCAGCTTCACCTTTCCCGGCGGGCCGGAGCAGATAGGCCCGACGTTCGCCCGCATCGCGAAGGAGGCGGACCAGGGCGGGCTGCACTCGCTGTGGGTGATGGACCACTTCTTCCAGATCAACATGGTCGGCCCGGCGGACGAGCCGATGCTGGAGGGCTACACGGCGCTCGCGTACGCGGCGGCGCTGACGGAGCGGATCACGCTCGGCACCCTGGTCACCGGCGTGACGTACCGGCATCCCGGCATCCTGGTGAAGACGGTGACGACGCTGGACGTCCTGTCCGGCGGGCGGGCCTGGCTCGGCATCGGCGCGGCGTGGAACGAAGAGGAGTCGCGCGGCCTCGGGGTGCGGTTCCCGCCGACGGCGGAGCGGTTCGAGCGGCTGGAGGAGACGCTGCGGATCGCGCACCAGATGTGGGAGGGCGACGAGTCGGCGTTCGAGGGCGAGCACTACCGGCTGGAGCGTCCGCTGAACTCGCCGCCGGCGCTGCGGCGGCCGCATCCGCGGATCCTGATCGGCGGCACGGGCGAGAAGAAGACGCTGCGGTACGTCGCCAAGTACGCGGACGCCTGCAACATCTTCGACGGCGAGGAGCTGCCCCGGAAGCTGGAGGTGCTGCGCGAGCACTGCGAGCGGGAGGGGCGCGACTACGCGGAGATCGAGAAGACGTCGCTGACCTTCTTCACCGAGACGCCGTCGGTCGGCGCGGCGGTCGACACGGTCGGGCGGCTCGCCGAGCAGGGCGTGGACGAGGTGATCTTCTCGCAGGGCACCGGCCAGGATCTGACGGGCGTCCTCGCGGAGGCGTTGAGCCAGACGGAGAAGATCGTCCCGGCGGGGCGCTGATCCGCGGAGCCGCACGTCCCGCGCAGGCCCGGGACGGGGCGCGGGACGTGCGGTGCGGTTCAGTCCCGGACCGGCGGCCTGAGCTTCAGCGGGACGCCGAAGAGGTTGAGGGCGTTGATCAGCGACACGAGGGCGGCGAGGTCGCCGAGTTCGCGGTCGTCCGGGTAGTGCTTGCGGAGCGTCTCCCAGAGCTCGTCGCCGACGGGTTCGCGGCGGGTGACGGCCTCGGTGTAGGCGAGGGCGGCGCGCTCCGGTTCGGTGTAGAGCGGCGATTCGCGCCACACCGTCAGGTGGTGGACGCGTTCCTCGGGTTCGCCGAGCGCCCGGAAGTCCCGGATGTGGTGGTCGACGCAGAAGGCGCATCCGTTGAGCTGGGAGGCGCGGATCTTGATGAGCTCCTGGGTCGGCCGGGGCAGCGGCCCGCGGCGGATGAGCCCGGCGATCTTCATGTAGCCCTGGTAGACCTCGGGGGTCGCCTCCTGCAGGAGCATGCGTGCCATGGTCGTTCTCCCTTCGTCACCAGGGAGACGACGCGCCCCCGGGGGGTGTGACAGGCGGGATCGGCTCAATCGAACGGGCCCGGATTGGCTCTTCTGCCGGGCCGATTCGCGGTCCTAGGTTCGGCGGCATGACGGCGACCCAGGACATGACGGTCAACGAGAAGGCGCGGCTGTTCCGCTCCTACCACGAGGTGCTGCTGGTCCTGCCGAACGCGTGGGACGCGTGCAGCGCGGCGGTGATCGAGCGGGCCGGGGCGTCCGCGATCGGGACGTCCAGCGCGGCGGTCTCGTGGGCGCTCGGCCGGCCGGACGGCGAGCAGCTCGGCCGCGACGCGATGGCGGCGGCGGTCCGCCGGATCGTCCGCGCGGTGGACGTTCCGGTCTCCGCGGACGTCGAGGGCGGGTACGGTCCCGGCCCTGGCGACGTGGCGGCGACGGTCGAGGCGGTGGTGGACGCGGGGGCGGCGGGGATCAACCTGGAGGATTCGCCGGGCCCGGCGGGCAGCCCGCTGCACTCCCCCGAGGCGCAGGCGGAGCGGATCACGGCGGCCCGGCAGGCGGCGGCGCGGGCGGGCGCGCCCGATCTGGTGGTGAACGCGCGCACCGACGTGTTCTTCCACCAGGTCGGCGAACCGGCGGGGCGGCTGGACGAGGTGATCGCGCGGGCGGGCCGGTACGCGGAGGCGGGCGCGGACTGCCTGTTCGTCCCGGGCCTGCTGGACCTGGGCCTGCTGCGGACGCTGACCGCCGCGGTCCCGATCCCGGTCAACGCGGGGTCGTTCTTCGCGGGTGGCCCGACGGTGGCGATGCTGGCGGAGGCGGGCGTCCGGCGCGTCAGCGTGGGGACGGCGCTGGCGGGCGCGGCTTACACGGCGGCGCTGCGGGCGGCCGAGGCGTTCCTGAAGGACGGCGATCTGGACGCGACCGCCGGCAGCGTCTCGCCTCTCGAACTGGACGGCGCGATGCGCCGCCCCGCCGGCTGAGCGAGGAACAGGCCCGCTACCAGCCGAGGGCGGCGCGGGCGGCGGCGAGCTTCTCGGGGTTCAGGACACGGCGGACCGCGACGATCCGCCCGTCCCGGACCTCGACGGTGTCGACGGCGGCGAGCCGCCCCGCCCGGTTGCGGACGAGCAGCGCGGCCTCCCCGTTCACCTCGGCGGGGACGAGCGCGAACCGCTGCCGGACGGCGACCCGCAGCAGCGCGGTCGCGACGCGCCCCGCCCCCGCGATGATCTTCCGGGCGGCGAAGACGTGGCCGCCGCCGTCGGTGGTGTAGGTGGCGTCCGGGTCGAGCAGCGCGAGCAGGGCCGCCTCGTCGCGGCGCTCGTAGGCGGCGCGGAACTCGCGCAGCACCCGGTCCCGCTCCGCGGTGCCGGCGGGCCGGGCCGGGGACGCCGCGGCGATCTTGCGGCGGGCCCGGGACGCGAGCTGCCGGCACGCGGCGGGCGTCCTGCCGAGCACCTCCGCGATCGTGTCGTAGGGCACGTCGAACGCCTGGTGCAGCACGAACGCGACCCGCTCGGGCGGCGACAGCTCCTCCAGGACGAGCAGCATCGCGGTGCCGGCGGTCTCGTCGACGAGCACGGGCTCGGCGGCGTCGGGGCCGGTCAGCAGCGGTTCAGGCAGCCACGGGCCGACGTAGTCGACGCGGCGGGCGTGCGCGGAGCCGAGCAGGTCGCAGGCCCGCCGGGCGGCGATGGTGATCAGCCAGGCGCGCAGGTCGCGGACGTCGTCGAGGGATCCGCGGGCGGTGGCGCGCAGCCACACGTCCTGGGCGATGTCCTCGGCGTCGGCGACGCTGCCGGTGATCCGGTAGGCGGCGCCGAACACCGCGGGCCGGTGCAGCGCCCATTCGTCGTCGAGACGCCCCAACTCAGGCGGCCGCCGTGGTGAAGACCCACTTCTTGTACGACCAGTAGCGGAACGCCGAGCCGAGCACGACGCCCGCGAGGAGGCCGAGGTTGTAGGCGATGCCGCCGTGCAGCCCGAGGCTGTAGTAGGTGAACCCGGTGCACAGGATCTGGATGCCGAGCCCGATGCCGTTCAGCGCGAAGAAGATCGCGAACTCGCGGCCGGTGCCCTCGCTGTCGCGGTGCCGGAACGTCCAGTAGCGGTTGAGCAGGTAGGAGCTCAGCGTGGACACGATCGTCGGCACGGCGACGCTGGTCACGGGGCTGCCGCCGAGCCAGGCGCGCATCAGGTTGGCGCCGAAGATCATGATGAGGGTGCCGACGAAGCCGACGGCTCCGAAGCTGAGCAGCTCGCGGAGGAACGCCCGGTACGCCGGTGCGGAGGAGACCGTTTTCGCCGGTCTCGACCGCTGCATGGTGCTCACTCGCCCAGACCTTACCTGAACGGTACATATAACGACGTCACAACCCCGCCAAAACGGTCCCGCCCCATCCCGCCCCATCCCGCCCCAGCCCGGCCGGAGCGGGCGCGGGCCTCAGCGTTCGGCGGTGGCGGTGGCCGGGGCCAGCAGGACGATCAGCCCCGCGAGCGCGGCGGGGACGGCGAGCGCCCACGCGAGCCCGACGCCCTGCGCGACGAATCCGATGACGGGCGGGCCGCCGAGGAGGCCGAGGTAGCCGACGCCGGTGACGCGGGAGATCCCGGCGGCGGCCGGGACGCCGGGGACGTTCCCGGCGGCGCTGAAGGTGACGGGTGCCACGACGGCGACGCCGAGCCCGAAGAGCGTGAAACCGGACACGGCGGCCACCGGGTTTCCGAGCAGCAGCCCGAGGGCGAGCCCGGCCGCCGCGACCAGCGAGCCGGTCCGCAGCACGGCGACGGGCCCGAAGCGGGCGACGACGCGGTCGCCGGCGAGCCGTCCGGCGGTCATCGCGATGGCGCATCCGGCGTAGCCGAGACCGGCTGCGCCGGGCCCGGTGCCGAGGCTTTCCCGCAGGTAGATGGCGCTCCAGTCGGCCATGGCGCCCTCGCCGACGAACGAGCAGAGCCCGATCACCCCGAGCACGATCAGCGGCCATCGGGCGGCGCGGGCCGCCGAGCCCCGCCGTCCAGGCGCCGCACCCGCCGAGCCTGCCGAGCCCGCCGCACCCGCCCCGCCCGTCGCACCCGGGACTCCGGAGGCCGCGTCGATGGCGGTGCCCGCCGGGTCCGGAAGGTCGTCGATGGAACGATCCATAAGGTCGCGGCAGCCGGCCGCGAGCAGCAGCACCAGCACCGCCGCCGCGACCGTCAGATGTACCGGGACCGGGACGCCCGCGTGCGCCGCCGCGGACCCGACCAGCGCAGACAGCAGCGTCCCGATGCTGTACGCCCCGTGCAGGCCGGACATCAGCGGGCGCCCGTAACCGCGCTCGACGGCGACGCCCTGGGCGTTCATCGCCACGTCCATCAGGCCGAGCGAGCCGCCCATCAGCACCAGGGAGCAGATCAGCGACGCGAGGTTCCACGACAGCCCGAGCGGGACGAGCGACAGCGCGCCCGCGGTCCCGGCGGCGACCGTCGTGGCGCGGCTGCCCCACCGGTGGACGATCCAGCCGGCGAACCGCACTGCGGCGACCACCCCGACCGGCGCGCCGAGCAGCGCGACGCCCATCGTGCCCGCGCTCAGCCCGAGGTGCTCCTTGATCTGCGGGATGCGCGCCACCCACGCCGCGCCGAGCAGCCCGTGCGCCACGAACGCCACCGTCACCGCCAGGCGCGCCCGCACCGGCGGCGCCGCGATCTCCTCCGTCACCACCCAGCCGACTGTACGTGCCTTACAGTCCGGCTCGATACGGCCTGCCGGTGACAAAGATCGGAAGGGAGGGATCAGGCCACGAGATCGGCGAGCGGCACCGCCGGGTCGGCCAGCCGGGCCTCGTCGACGGGGCGCCCGGAGCGGATCAGCGCCTGCACGTCCCCGGTCACGTCCCACACGTTGACGTTCATCCCGCCGACGACCCGCCCCTCGTTCAGCCAGAACGCGACGAACTCGCGGGCGGCGACGTCGCCGCGGTAGACGACCTTGTCGTACTCCCCTGGCGCGGCGACGCCCGACATCTCCATGCCGAGGTCGTACTGGTCGCTGAAGAAGTACGGGATGCGGTCGTACACGACGTCGTGGCCGAGCATGGCACGCGCGGCGGCGGGCCCGCCGTTCAGCGCGTTCGCCCAGTGCTCCACGCGGATCCGGCGGCCGAGCAGCGGGTTGTAGGCGTTCGCGACGTCGCCCGCGGCGTAGACGTCGGGGTCGGAGGTGCGCAGCGACTGGTCGACGAGGATCCCGTCGGAGACCTCCAGGCCCGCCTTCTCGGCGAGGCCCGCGTTCGGCCGGACGCCGATGCCGACGACGACCACGTCCGCGGGGACCTCGGCGCCGCCGGAGGTGACCACGGCCGACACCTGCCCGGCGCCCCAGAACCCGGCGACGCCCTGGTCGAGGCGCACGTCGACGCCGTGCTCGTGGTGCAGGTCGGCGAACAGGCGGCCGAGCTCGGGACCGAGCGCGGCGTGCAGCGGCGCCGGTTCCGGCTCGATGATCGTGACGTCGTTGCCGTACGCGCGGGCGGCGGCGGCCGCCTCCAGCCCGATCCAGCCGGCACCGGCGACGACGACGCGCCGTCCGCCGTGCGCGAGCGCCTGCTTCAGCGCCGCCGAGTCGGCCATGGTGCGCAGGTAGTGGATGCCCTGGAGCTTGGAGCCGGGGACCTCCAGGCGGCGGGGGGACGCGCCGGTCGCCAGCAGCAGCTTGCCGTAGCGGATCGGCTCCTTGGTCGACAGGCGCACCTCGTGCGCGGCCCGGTCGATCGCCGTGACCGAGACGCCGACGCGCAGCTCCACGTCGTGCTTGTCGTACCAGTCCGCCTCGTGCACGTGCGCCTTGTCGCGCGGCTCCTTGTCGAGCAGGAACCCCTTGGACAGCGGCGGCCGCTCGTACGGCCGCTCGATCTCCTCGCCGATCAGCAGCACGCGGCCCGCGAAGCCCTCCTCGCGGAGCGTCTCCGCCGCCTTGGCTCCGGCAAGGCCGGCGCCGACGATGACGAACGTCTCCTCGGGCATGGCGACCTCCTGTAGATGACTTGTAGCTATCCCTACAGCGGCCTCCGTAACGAGACAAGGGCCATCGTTCGGCGCGTCGGGGCGGAATGCACGCACCCGGGCCCCGCAGGGCCGAGAACCACCGGGGCGGGGGCTACTGGGGGCGGCCGCCGAGGAGGCGGTGGCGGGCGATCGCCGACAGGTCGGTGAGCGAGGCGATCTGGTCGACGACGGCGCGCAGCCGGGCCGCGTCGTCCTCGGCGTCCACGAACGCCTCGCGGAACCCCGGGTCGAGGGACGCGGGCGCGCCGGCGAGCATCATCTCGGCCAGCTCGGTGATCAGCGTTCGCTGGCGGGCCCTGACCTCCTCGTGGCTGATCCACACGTAGTGCGCGGTGATGCCCTTGAGCAGCGCGTTCTCCAGCCGCTGCGCGCGAGGGACGATCAGCTCGGCGGCGTACCGGGTGAGCGGCCGGTCGCCGTGCGCGGCGCGGGTGGCGGTCTCGGCGGCCAGGCAGAACCGGCCGATCAGCGTGCTGGTGAGGTTCTTGAGCGCGGCGAGGCTGCGCGGCGTGCCGTCGTAGCGGTCGGGCCAGTACGGCTCGGCGAGCAGCGCGGCGAACCGCTCCTCCAGCTCGTCCAGGCCGGCGTCGGCGCAGTACAGCTTGGCGGCGGTGGCGGCGACGAGCCGCCGCTCGGACGGGTCGGCGAGCCGCGCGAAGTCGACGTGCCCGGCGACGAGCGCGTCCTCCAGGTCGTGGACGGAGTAGGCGACGTCGTCGCTCCAGTCCATGACCTGGGCCTCGAAGCAGGTCCGGCCGGGCGGGGCGCCCTCGCGGACCCAGTCGGCGACGGCCACGTCGTCGGCGTACACGCCGAACTTGCCGTTGACGGCCTGCTCCTGCGTCCACGGGTACTTCATCGCCGCGTCGAGGGCGGCGCGGGTCAGGTTGAGGCCGACGCTGCGGCCGTACAGGGGCGGGCCGTCGGGGGCGAACGACTTGGGCTCCAGCCGGGTCAGGACGCGCAGGCTCTGCGCGTTGCCCTCGAAGCCGCCGCAGTCGCGGGCGACGATGTCCAGCGCGGACTCGCCGTTGTGGCCGAACGGGGGGTGCCCGATGTCGTGCGAGAGGCACGCGGCCTCGACCAGGTCGGGGTCGCAGCCGAGGGACTTGCCGAGCTCGCGGCCGACCTGCGCGCACTCCAGCGAGTGGGTGAGGCGGGTGCGCAGGCTCTGGACGGTGTCGGCGGCGGCGTCCGCGCCGGGCGAGGCGACCTGGGTCTTGGCGGCGAGGCGGCGGAGCGCGGCGCTGTGCAGCACGCGGGCGCGGTCGCGTTCGAACGCCGTGCGGTCGCGGCGCTTGGGGGGCTCGGGCGCCCAGCGCAGCTTGTCGGTGCCGGAGTAGCCGGACCCTTCCGGGCGTCCGGTGCGTGACGGGTTCTGGGTCATGTCCTTCCAGAGTAAGCGGGCAAAGGGCGGGTAAGCAGGCGGACCGCCGCGGACGTTCGCCGGGGCCCGGCTCCGGCGCCGGACCTCAGCGGGTCGGCGCGCCGCCCGGGGTCGCGCCGGCCGGGGGGCTCGGCGACACCGTCGCGGTCGGGTCCCCGTGGATGATCTTGATGGTCTCGCTGGGCGTCTTCACGCTCTTGCCGAGCAGCACGTAAGACAGGTACCCGCCGGTCTCCCGCACGATGTAGTGGAACTGGGTGTCGCGGGTCTGCACGCTCGGGCCGCTGTGGGTCGGCGACGCGGCCGCCTTGATCCCGCTGTCCTCGGCCATCCGCTTGGAGCGCAGCGCGTGCCACGGGTCGGTGACGATCACGCCGGACGTCCAGTGCCGCGCCTTGTAGGCCTTGCCGACCGCCTTCATGCTCTCCAGGGTGTCGCGTCCGACCGGCACCGCGACGACCTTGGACGCGGGCACGCCGCCCTTCTCGATCAGCCACCGGCGCCCGGACTCGGCCTCGGTGTAGGTGTCGCCGGGCGCCTTGCCGCCGACGGTGACGATCGCGGGCGCGACCTTGTCGCGGTACAGGTCGAGGGCGTGCTGCAGGCGCCACCGCAGCGTCGGGGACGGCACCCCGTTGTACTGCGCGGCGCCGAGCACGATGATCGCGTCGGAGCGGGGCCGCTCGTCCTGCCGGGCCTGGTACCAGACGCGGGCGCCGACGGTCAGCGGGGTCAGCACGACGACGGCGACGAGGGCGCACAGCACGGTCACCGGGATCGTGAACCAGAGCGGCCTCCTGCGCCGTCCGCGCTTCTTGCGGCCGCGCGGGCGCTCGTCGGTCTGCTCCGGCTCGTCCGGGTCGTGGTCCGGCAACTCCACTTCCAACGTCATCGCTCTGGACACGTTAGTGAGATGGTCCGGCGGGCGCCGGAGGTTCGCAGGTCCGGCGTGTTGCACGCCCCACATTTCCCGTTTCGGACGCCCGGTTCCGGACGCACCGTTCCGGGCGGGATCAGCGGCTGTCGCTGCCTCCGGAGCCCGCGGCCTCGATCGCGGCGCGGCCCGCCTCCAGCCGCGCCACCGGTACCCGGAACGGCGAGCAGGACACGTAGTCCAGGCCGACCTCGTGGCAGAAGTGGACCGAGTCGGGGTCGCCGCCGTGCTCGCCGCAGATCCCCAGCTTGATCCCCGGACGGGCCTTGCGGCCCTCCTCGGCGGCGATCCGGACGAGCCGCCCGACGCCCTCCCGGTCCAGGGTCTCGAACGGCGACACCCCGAAGATCCCGAGTTCGAGGTAGCGGGAGAAGAACGCCGCCTCGACGTCGTCGCGGGAGAAGCCCCAGGTCGTCTGGGTGAGGTCGTTGGTGCCGAAGGAGAAGAACTCGGCGGCCTCGGCGATCTGCCCGGCGGTCAGCGCCGCCCGCGGCAACTCGATCATGGTGCCGACCAGCGCCGGGACGTCCACGCCGGTGGACTCCTTCACCCCGTCGAGGATGGCGCGCGCCTCGTCGCGGACGGCCTCCAGCTCCTGCACCGCCCCGACGAGCGGGATCATGATCTCCGGGCGCGGGTCGCCGCCGGCGGCCTTGCGGGCGGCGGCCGCCTCGGCGATCGCGCGCACCTGCATGCCGAACAGGCCCGGAATCACCAAACCCAGCCGCACGCCGCGCAACCCCAACATAGGGTTCTGCTCGTGCAGTCGGGTGACTGCCTCGAGCAGTCTCCGGTCCTTGGGGTCGGCGCCGTCGCCGGCGAGGGCCACCCTGACCGACAGCTCGGTGAGGTCGGGGAGGAACTCGTGCAGCGGCGGGTCGATGAGCCGGATCGTGACCGGCAGCCCGTCCATGGCCGCGAAGATGCCCTCGAAGTCCTGCTTCTGCAGCGGCTCCAGGGCGTCCAGCGCCGCCTGCCGATCCTCGTCGCCCTCGGCGAGGATCAGCTGCTCGACGAGCTGCCGCCGGTCGCCGAGGAACATGTGCTCGGTGCGGCACAGGCCGATGCCCTTGGCGCCGAACCGGCGGGCCCGCGCCGCGTCCTCGGGGTTGTCGGCGTTGGCGCGCACCGCCATCGCCGCCTTCGCGTCGGCGTGCTCCATGACGCGGTCCACCGCGACGACCAGCTCGTCGCCGTCGGCGGCGGACAGCTCCCCCTCGAAGTACCGGACGACCGGGGAGTCCTCGACCGGGACCTCGCCAAGGTAGACGTCGCCGGACGTCCCGTCGATCGAGATGACGTCGCCCTCGCGGACGGTGACGCCGCCGGGCGCGGTGAACGTCCCGGCCTTGACGTCGACGTCGAGCTCCTCGGCGCCGCACACGCAGGTCTTGCCCATGCCGCGGGCGACGACGGCGGCGTGCGAGGTCTTGCCGCCGCGGGAGGTCAGCACGCCCTTCGCGGCGACCATGCCGGACAGGTCGTCGGGGTTGGTCTCGCGGCGGACGAGGATCACGTCCTCGCCCTGGTCGGCCAGCTCGACGGCCCGCTCGGAGGTGAACACGGCCTTGCCGACGGCGGCACCGGGCGAGGCGTTCATGCCCTTGGTGATCTTCTTGACGCCGTCGACCTTGCTGGCGAACCGGGGGAACATCAGCTGCGCGAGCTGGTCGCCGGTG
Organism: Actinomadura montaniterrae; assembly: GCF_008923365.1. Classification (GTDB taxonomy): domain Bacteria; phylum Actinomycetota; class Actinomycetes; order Streptosporangiales; family Streptosporangiaceae; genus Spirillospora; species Spirillospora montaniterrae. The sequence continues at coordinate 37,518 of NZ_WBMR01000012.1, read as the reverse complement.
ACGCGGCGGGCCGCCTCGTCGGCGTCGATGAGCCCTTGGTCGAGCAGCTGGCAGGCGATCCGGAACGCGGCGGCGGCGGTCCGCTTGCCGACCCGGGTCTGCAGCATCCACAGCTTCCCGCGCTCGATCGTGAACTCGATGTCGCACATGTCGCGGTAGTGGTTCTCGAGCGTCTCCATGATCTCGAGAAGCCGGTCGTAGGACGCCTTGTCGATCCGCTCCAGCTCCGTCAGCGGGACGGTGTTGCGGATGCCGGCGACGACGTCCTCGCCCTGCGCGTTCTGCAGGTAGTCGCCGTAGATGCCCTGGTGCCCGGACGCGGGGTCGCGGGTGAAGGCGACGCCCGTCCCCGAGTCCATCCCCATGTTGCCGAAGACCATCGAGCAGATGTTGACGGCGGTACCGAGGTCGACGGGGATGCGCTCCTGGCGGCGGTAAAGGATCGCGCGGTCGGCGTTCCAGGACTCGAACACCGCCTCGGTGGCGAGGTCCATCTGCTCGCGCGGGTCGGTCGGGAAGTCCCGCCCGGCCTGCTCGCGGACGATCGTCTTGAACCGCTCCACCAGTTCCTTGAAGTCGTCGGCGGTCAGGTCCACGTCGTCGTCGGTGCCGCGGGCCCGCTTGACGTCCTCGACGGCGTCCTCGAACAGCTCGCCGTCCACGTCCAGGACGGTCTTGCCGAACATCTGGATCAGCCGGCGGTAGGAGTCCCACGCGAACCGCTCGTCGCCGGCCTGCGCGGCGAGGCCGTGCACGGACTCGTCGTTGAGACCGACGTTCAGGACGGTCTCCATCATCCCGGGCATGCTGAACTTGGCCCCCGAGCGGACGCTGACCAGCAGCGGGTCGTCCGGCTGGCCGAGCTTCTTGCCCATCGCCTTCTCCAGGGCGGCGAGGTGGGCGTTCACCTCCTCCGCCAGCCCGTCGGGCAGGGTCCCGTGCTCAAGGTAATGCCGGCAGGCCTCCGCGGTGATCGTGAACCCGGGAGGCACGGGCAGGCCGAGGTTGGTCATCTCGGCCAGGTTGGCGCCCTTGCCGCCCAGCAGATCCTTGAGGTCCTTGTTTCCCTCGGTGAAGTCGTACACGAACTTCGGCACGGGGAGCTCCTTCTCGCTCCGGTTCCACCCAGTGGCAGTGCCGGACCCCGGCGCCGGGGAGCGCGCGCCGTCGCGTCCTCCCAGGCGGCGGCGGGTCCGCTGCCCTGTTTGCCGGGACTGTACCCGCGCCTGACCCGGTCTCCCGGCACCCCGTGCGCGGAGCGACGTTTCCGCAGCTCAGAGGCCGTTTAATGGTCTATTCCAAGTGGTCTATTCCACTACCGGGAAGGCAACGACGCCCATGAGGCCGCACACCGCGCGCCCGGCGCCGGGGAAACACCTCGCGCTCCTGGCGCACCCATTGCTCTGGAGAGGGAATGATGGATCAAGGAGGTGAGGCTGTGAGGCCGAAGGTCGCCGGCGGCCGGGCGGGAGACCCGTTCGCCCCGATCGCCGATTTCGGGTTCCTGTCCGACTGCGAGACGACCGCGCTCGTCGCGCCCAGCGGGAACATCGAGTGGATGTGCCTGCCGAAGATGGACTCGCCGAGCGTGTTCGGCTCCATCCTGGACCGGGACGCCGGATACTTCCGGGTCGGCCCCGCGGGCGTGGAGGTGCCCGCCGCGCAGCGCTACATCCCCGGCACCATGGTCATGGAGACGACCTGGTGGGTACACGGGGGCTGGCTGGTGGTCACCGACGCCCTGCTGATGGGGCCGTGGCACCACGAGACGGAACGCTCCCACACGCACCGCCGCGCCCCCACCGACTACGACGCCGACCACGTCCTGCTGCGGATGGTGCGGTGCGTGAACGGCCAGGTCCAGGCGCGGCTCGACTGCATGCCGGTCTTCGACTACGGGCAGACGCCGGCCCGCTGGGAGCACACCGGCGCCGGGTACCACGAGGCGGTCGCCCGCGGGAACGGCGTCGGGCTGCGGCTCACCACCGACATGAACGTCGGGTTCGAGGGGTCGCTCGCCACGGCCCGGACGCTGCTGAAGCAGGGCGAGTCCCGGTTCGTCGCGCTGTCGTGGAGCGAGCACGCCGCACCCGCGTCGTGGGAGGAGGCGCAGGAGCGGCTCGTCTGGACCGTCCACCACTGGCAGCACTGGCTGGACCGCGGCCGGTTCCCCGACCATCCGTGGCGCAGCCACCTGCAGCGCAGCGCGCTCACCCTGAAGGGGCTGACGTTCGCGCCGTCGGGCGCGGTCGCGGCCGCGGCGACGACGTCGCTGCCGGAGACGCCGGGCGGCGACCGGAACTGGGACTACCGCTACACCTGGATCCGCGACTCCACCATGGCGCTGTGGGCCTTCTACACCCTCGGCTACGACTGGGAGGCCAACGACTTCTTCTACTTCATCACCGACGTCGCCGAGGCCGCCGAGGGCAAGCTGCAGATCATGTACGGGCTGGACGGCCGGGAGGAGCTGCCCGAGTCCACGCTCGAGCACCTGACCGGCTACGACAACGCCCGCCCGGTGCGCATCGGCAACGAGGCGTACATGCAGGCCCAGCACGACGTGTGGGGCGCGATCATCGGGTCGATCTACCTGTTCGTGCGCAAGCGCGACCGGCTCGACGACCGGCTCTGGAAGATCGTCGTCAAGCAGGTGGAGGACGCGCTCGCCAACTGGCGCACCCCCGACTGCGGGATGTGGGAGGTGCGCGGCGAGCCGCAGCACTTCACCTCCTCGAAGGTGTTCTGCTGGGTCGCGGCCGACCGCGGCGCGCGGCTGGCCCGGATCCGCGGCGACCAGGAGCGGGCGCGCCGCTGGCAGGCCGCCGCCGACGAGATCCACGCGGACGTGCTGGCGAACGCGCTCGACGAGCGCGGCGTGTTCACCGCGCACTACGGCGCGGACGCGCTGGACGCGTCGGCGCTGCTGATCCCGCTGCTGGGGTTCCTGCCGGCCGACGACAAGCGGGTCCGGGAGACGGTCCTCGCCATCGCGGACGAGCTGTCGGAGGACGACCTCGTCCTGCGGTACCGGGCGACCGAGACCGACGACGGGTTCGAGTCGGAGGAGGGCACCTTCACGATCTGCTCGTTCTGGCTGGTCAGCACGCTGGTGATGATCGGTGAGCTGGACCGGGCGCGGGCGCTGTGCGAGAAGCTGCTGTCGTACGCGAGCCCGCTGCAGCTGTACGCCGAGGAGATCGACCCGCACACCGGGCGGCACCTCGGCAACTTCCCGCAGGCGTTCACCCACCTCGCGCTGATCAACGCGGTGATGCAGGTGATCAACGCGGAGGGCGAGCAGGAGCAGCCGCCGCTGGCCTGAGCCGCCGGGGCGCAGGGCGCCGAGCGCAGGGCGCCGTGGCCGGGGTGTCGTCCCGGGCCACGGCGCCCTTCCGCGGCGGTTCAGCTCGCGGCCGGGGCGACCCGGCCGAGCGGCGCGGGACCGATCACCGGGTGCGCCTTCAGGTACGCGACGAACGCCTCGTGGTCGGGCAGCTCGTTGCGGTACGCGCCGGTGAACCCGGTGAACGCGGTGTAGCCGTCCGCGCCGATCAGCGTGTACGCGAGCGCGGCGAGCCGGTACTTCTTGGACGGGTCGAGCGGCTTCCCGTCGATCGTGACGTGCGCCGGGTCGACGCGGTCGCCGGCCGGCCGCGACGCGTCGTAGGAGTAGCGGACGTTCTCCGACACGGCGAACGGCGCGAACTTCGCGCCCTGCCACTGCTGCTCCAGCGCCTGATGGATCTGCTCGCCGGTCACCGTGACGGTGAGGATCGGGTTGCCGTACCCGTAGGCGCTCCACGCCTCGCCGAACGTCACGCGCCCGTCGGCGTCGCCGGCGCCGGTCCCCTTCGCGTACGGCAGGTCCCGCGCGACCGCGTTCGAGCCGGTGACGGGCTTGGTGGCGACGAGCGCGAGATCGGCGCGGCCCTTGCGGGACGTCCCGGCCGCCCAGTACTGGACGTCGGCGGCGAGGTCCCCCATGGTGCTCTCGCCGCTGCCGTTCTGCGTCCGGGTGAAGTCGCCGGTCTGCCGCGCCAGCGGCTGTGCGGACCGCTCGTTGCCGCGCGCCGTCCAGTAGTCGGCGATCTTCTGCACGTCCGGGTCGGGGGCGATGTCCCTGGTCACCGGGTGGTTGACGGCCCTGGTCTCGCCGCGGATCACCTCGCCGCGGGCGTCCAGCCGCAGGTCGATCTCGCTGATCAGCCGTCCGTGGTTGAGGCCCTCGATGACCGGGCGGGGGTGGCCGGCCGGGTCGGCGATCGTGCAGTTGAAGCCGGCGTGCCAGTGCCCGGTGAAGATCGCGTCGATGTCCGGCGACGCCTGCCTGGCGAAGTCGATGACGGGCCCGTGCGGGTCCTTGCAGCCGTCGAAGCCCGCGCCGTCCGCCGATCCGCCGTCGTGGACGTTCGCGACGATCGCCTTCACGCCGCGCCTCTTCAGCTCCGCCGCGTACTTGTTCGCCGTCTCCAGCAGCGGAAGCGACCGCAGGTCCGGCTGGTAGGACGTGGAGCCGGCCGGGGTGTCCGGGACGGTCAGGTCGATGAACCCGACCGGGACCTTCCGGCCGCCGTCCCCGCGCACCCACTCGATGTTGTACGGCTTCAGGATCGGCTTCCCGGTCTTCGCGCCGACGATGTTGCCGGTGTAGAAGGGGAAGTCCGCGCCCCGGAACCGGTTGCCGGCGGAGTCGGTGAAGCAGCTGTCGACGTCCACCGTGCCGAAGCAGCGGCCCTTCATCATGTGGTCCTTGAGGAACCCCGCCGACACGTCGAGCTCGTGGTTGCCGACCGTGGAGAACCGGACGCCGAGCTTGTTGAGCACCTCGATCGTCGGCTCGTCCCGGAACGCGTCGACCTCGAACGGCCAGCCGCTGAAGTTGTCGCCGACCGAGAACAGGATCGAGTTCTTCTTGCCCGCGCGCAGCCGCTCCAGGTGCGCGGCGTTGTAGGCGGCGCCGCCGACCTTCAGGACCGTCCCGTCCGGCAGCTTCACCTGCCCGTTCGCCGCGTCGTCGTAGGGCTGCAGGTAGCCGTGGAAGTCGGTGATGGACAGCAGCTGCACGTCGACGGGGCCGGGCTGCCCGGCGTGCGCGGCGGGCACCGTCCCCGCCGTGAGGGCGGCGAGGGCGACGGCGCCCCCGGCCAGCCGTCGGGACATTCGAGACACAGGGCACCTTCCGCCGGTCGGACCGATCGGCAGAAGATCATCAGTGCCGGGTGTCCAGCGGGCGAGGAGAAGATCATCGCCAGGTGAACGGCCATGATCACAACTTGGCGACGACCGCCGGAAATGCGCTATTTGTGACCTTGATCGCGTACTTTCCCGCTGTGACAACGCCACCGGACGCTGACGACGTCCAGGACACCCCCGAAGAACCGTCCGCCCCGGCCGCCTGGACGCCGCCGGACACCGGCACCGCCGCCGCTCCCCCACCACCGGAGCCCGCCGCCGCCTTCGCCCCGCCCCCGCCAGGGCTTCCCGCACCCGGTGCCCGCCGGACGAACCCGTTCGCGATCGTCGCACTCGTCACCGGGCTCCTCGGCCTCGTCGTCTTCGCGATCGGCTTCGCCGTCACCGCGTTCGTCCAGACGGGACGCCGCGGCCAGAAGGGCAAGGGCTTCGCGGCCGCCGGCCTCGCCGCGTCCGCCGCCTGGATCACCGCCGCCGCCCTCGTCCTCGCCACGGGCGTCCTGGACAAGGCCGACCCCGGCAGCGACGCCCCCGCCGCCAAGGGCGGCAAGCCTCGCGTCACAACCCTCCTCGCCGGCGACTGCTTCACCGGCCTCGAAGAGGACCTCAACAGCGTCTACGTGACCAAGACGCCGTGCACCGAGCCGCACGAGGGCGAGATCGGCGCCGTCGTCACCCTGCCCGACCTCCCGTACCCCGGCGACACGGTGCTCGTCACCGAGGCGACGAAGGAGTGCAAGGACAGGACCCGGTTCCTGATGAACAACCGCTACGCCGACGACCTCGAGCTGCACATCGACCGCCCCCGCCGCGCCGCCTGGGGCAAGGGCCGCCACGACGTCACCTGCGTCCTGCGCCATACCGGCCCCGAGAAGCTCACCGCTCCGCTGACCAGCGCGGAATGGGGAACGCGAAGCTACACGCAGCTGGTCGCCGGCGACTGCATCGACGATTGGAAGGACGACGCGCTCCTGAACCTCGTCGACTGCAAGAAGAAGCACCGCTACCAGGTCTACGCCACTTACGACATGCGCGGCGGCGGCAAGTACCCGTCGGAACGGACGATCGAGGAAAAGGCCACGGTGGAGTGCGCCAAGCGCGCCTTCAAGGTCTTCAAGGGGGATCCGCCCCAGCACGTCCTGCCGTGGTTCGGCTACCCCGCCAAGGAGGGCTGGCAGATGGGCGACCGCAGGATCGTGTGCATGTTCAAGGCCGACGGCGCTCCCCTGACGCGATCGCTGATGCCGAAGTGAGCGCGGAGGATGACGCCGCCCGGCCCGCGGTGAACGGCGGGGCGGGAAGCGAGTGGGCTCCGCCTGATGCGGCGTTGAGCGAGACAGCGACGGAGCATGCGGCGCATGGGGCCGATGGGACCGGAGAGTCCCCGGCGCCCGGGACGTCGGAAACGGTGCCCCGGCGGCGGACGAACGGGTGGGCCAAGGGGGCTCTCGCTGCCGGGATCGTCGGGTTGGCGCCGTTGGCCGTCGGGTTCGCCGTTGCGGCGTTCGCGCAGGTCAGGCGGCGCGGTGGCAGGGGCCGGGGAATGGCGGTCGGCGGGCTCACCGCTTCGCTGGTGTGGGTCGCCGTGGGCGCGGTCATCGCGGTGATGCTCGTCTCGCCGGACGGCGGGGACTCGGGCGGGAACGGCCGGGGCCACGAGACCGTCCTTTCGCGCCTCAAGGCCGGTGACTGTTTCGCCGGGTTCCGCAAGGGCGCGGCCGATGTGGCCGTCACGGCGTTGCCGTGCACGCGCCCGCATGACGGCGAGGTCGTCGCGCAGGCGGGGCTGCCGGACGACGACGCCTATCCCGGCGACAAGGGGTTGGCGGGCGAGGCGACCAAGGTGTGCACGGACCGGCTCGCGTTCCTGGTGAAGAGCCGGTACTACGAGGATCTCGACGTCTACCTCGACAAACCGGACGAGGCGGCCTGGCGGGCCGGGGACCGGCACGTGACGTGCGTGATGCGCTACGGCGGCACCGGAAAGCTGGCGTCGCCGCTGGCCGCCACCCTCGACCCGGCCAGGAAGACCCTGCAGGAGTTCGAGGCCGGCGACTGCTTCGCCGAGTGGAAGGACGCGGACGCGGCGGCGCGCGCCGTCCCGTGCACCGAACCGCACAAGGTGCAGGTCTACGCCGCGTTCGACCTGCCGTGGGAGGGCCTCGCCACCTCCGGCGTCCCGTGGGCCTACCCCGGCAAGAAGATCATCGATGCGAACGCCTCGCGCGGGTGCCGCAAGCGGGCGGCGAAGGCGTTCGCACCGCACGCGCGGCCCGCCGGGGTGAGAACCGACTTCGTGGGGCCCTCCGCGAAGGCCTGGTACTTCGGGGTCCAGAAAGTGATCTGCCTCCTGCGGGCGGACAAGGGGACGCTGAAGAAGTCCGTGCTGGGGAAGTGATCGCGGACGGCGTGCCGCCGGTCAGGGGCGGCGGCACGCCGTGGCGGGTCAGACGACGGCGCCCGAGTCGCCTGGGGTGCGGGCGGCGCGGGGCGCCGCGGCGCGGGGGCGCGGCGGCGGGCCCGCGAAGCGTTCCAGGACGATCGCGAGCGGCGTGGCGGTGAAGACGCTGGAGTAGGTGCCGACGACGATGCCCGCGAGGAGCGCGATCGCGAAGTCGGTCAGCGTGTCGCCGCCGAGGACGGCGAGGGCGGCCAGGATGAACAGGGCGCCCATGCCGGTGTTGACGGTGCGGGGGACGGTCTGCAGCGCGCCCCGGTTCGCGACGTCCGCGAAGGGGGCGCGGGGTTCGGCCGTCCACAGTTCCCGGACGCGGTCGAACACCACGACGGAGTCGTTCACCGAGTAGCCGATGACGGTGAGCAGCGCGGCGAGGAAGACGCCGTCGACAGGCTTGCCGAGCCACGCGAACAGGCCGGTGACGATCACGACGTCGTGCAGCATCGCCAGCACGGACCCGGCCGCGAACGTCCAGCGGAACCGGAACGTCAGGTAGCCGAGCTGCACCAGCAGGGCCACGCCGAGCGCGATCAGCGCCTTGGTGCGCATCTCGCCGCCGAGGCTCGGGCCGATCAGCTCGTCGCGCTGCTTCGTCGCGCCGCCGCCCTGCCGCGCGAGCGCGTCGCGGATGCGCTTCTCCTGCGCGTCGGTGAGCTCGGTGGTGCGGACGGCGATGCCGTCCTTGCCGGACGTCTGCACGGTGGCCTGCGGGAATCCGGCGCGGGCGACGGCGGTGCGGGCGTCGCCGATGTCGACGGGACGGTTCGTGGTGTACTCGACGGCGCGTCCGCCGGTGAACTCGACGCCGTAGTTCAGGCCCCGGGCGAAGATCCCGGTGAGGGCGAGGACGACGGCGAGGCCGGAGATGGCGAGCCAGCGGGTGCGGCGCCTCATCAGGTCGGGACGGCGGTGGTCGAGCCATCGGCGGATGCGGCCGCCGGCGCCGAGGCCGCCGGCCTTGGAGCGGCCGATCCTCGGCATGCGGGCCAGGGCGGCGTCGGTGAGGACGCGGCTGAGCAGCATCGCCGAGACCAGCGAGGCGAGCACGCCGATGCACAGGGTGACGCCGAAGCCCTTGACCGGCCCGGACGCGAGGAAGAACAGCAGGCCGCCGGCGAGCAGCGTGGTGGCGGCGGAGTCGGCGATCGCCGACCACGCCTTGGTGAACCCGATGGCGAGGGCGTTGCGGGGGGACCGGCCGGGCGCGGCGGCGCGTTCCTCGCGGGCGCGTTCGAACGCCAGCACGTTCGCGTCGATCGCCATGCCGATCGCCAGGACGAACCCGGCGAGGCCGGGCAGGGTGAGGGTCGCGCCGGCGGCGACGAGCGCGGCGTAGGAGATCAGCGCGTAGCCGGCGAGCGCGGCGGTGGCGAGCAGGCCGACGAGCCGGTAGACGGCGGCGATGAACAGGCCGGTGAGGGCGACGCCGATGACGGCGGCCCAGGCGCTGGCCTCGATCGCCTCCTCGCCGAGGGTGGGGCCGACGACCCGCTGCTCGACGATCGTCACCGGGACGGGCAGCGCGCCGCCCTGCACCAGCGCGGCGAGGTCCTTGGCCTCGTCGGCGCCGAAGTTCCCGGTGATCCGGGTGGACCCGCCGGTGATCCCGGTACCGCAGGCGACGTCGGCGCTGACCTGCGGAGACGAGATGACCTTCCCGTCCAGGACGAACGCGACGCGGCGCTCGTCGCCGGTGGCGCAGGCGGCCTTGGCGGTGACCTTCTCCCAGGCCGCGCCGCCCCCTCCGCGGAACGTGATGCCGACGTCCCAGCCGCCGAGGCCCTCGGGGTCGAAGGACGCGGCGGCCGAGCCGACGCCGTCGCCGGTGAGCACGGCGGGCCCGATGATCATCGGCCGGCCGCTCTCGTCCGGGATCTCCTTCTCGCCGGCGCCGGCCGGTCCGTCGGCGGCGCGGACGGGGTGGGCGGTGAGCTGCGCGGTGCGGCCGAGCAGCGCGGCGGCGTGCGACGGGTCCTGGACGTCGGGGAGTTCGACGATCAGCCGGCGGTCGCCGGACCGGGTGATGGACGCCTCGGCGACGCCGAGCGCGTCGATGCGGCGGTGCAGGACCTGGCGGGCGCGGTCGGTGGCGTCACGGCCGGCCTTGGCCGACGGCGAGTCCCGGGTCTCGAGGACGATCTGGGTCCCGCCGCGCAGGTCGAGGCCCAGCCGGGCGGGTTCGGACAGGGCGAAGTACAGCGATGCGGCGAGCACGGCGAACGCCAGGACCGCCCGCACCGCGTTGGCGCGAGTCAAGGGGAGACCTCCACACGGAGCGATGGCGCCGCCGCTTCGCTGGGGGCGGCGCCGCTGGACGGAACGTCAGATCCGTGTGGAGGTGGGCGGGGCGCGTCCGCGCGGGGCGCCCGTGGGGGCGACGACGGGCTCGGTGAAGCGGGCGGCGGGCCGGACCGTCCGGACGAGCGCCGGGCGGACGTCGGGTCCGGCGGGCGCGAACGCGCCCGGCGTGACCGGTGCGGACGGCCCGGTGTGGTGCCGCGCCGCCGCTGTGGCGTGCGTCGTGCGGGGCGCGGACGCCCGTCCGGTGACGTGCTGGACGGTGGCGGCACGGGCGATGGCGGCACGGGCGATGGCGCCTCCGCCGCCGCCGTGTGCTCCGGCGGTGAGGGTCTTCGCGGCGGGCGCTCCGGCGAGGCCGAGGAGCCCGAGCGCGACGGCGAGCAGCCAGCGGGCGGCGGCGGGCGAGCGGCGCGGTTCGCGCATGGCCCTCCTCCGTCCCTCGGCCGACGCGGGGCCGCCGGGGCGGCCATGGTCCGCCCAATCTAGGCCACTTCGCGACCGGGCGCATTGGACCGCAACAAAGCGAGCAAGCACGGAGTCGGGACTCCGTCAACCGGGTCCCGCGCCACAGCCCCCTACCCGGCCGCCGCCCGCCCGGCCTTACCAGCAGACACTGGCTGGTGTCCCAATCCGGCCAGGCCGGGTTCGGCCCCCGGCCATTGCCCGGCCCGGAAAGGCGAATTACTTTCGCGTTGCCCACCCCGAACCGGACAAAGGAGTTTCCGGTGGCACGTATCAGACAGACCGCGATCATCGGGACCGCCGCCCTGGCCGTCCTCGCCGCGGGGATCGCCCCCGCCTCGGCCGCGGGCACGACCATCCGCAAGGGCTCGGCCACCGCCGCCCCCTACTCCGGCAACGTCCAGGCCTCGCTGCTCGGCAACGCGACCGTCTCGACCTCGATCGGCAGCGGCTCCTGCAGCCAGTCGACGATGAAGGGATCGATCAACTCCGACGGCACCGGCCTCAGCATCGGCAGCGCGACCTTCACGAGCTGCACCGGCACCGCCTCCGTCACGATCACCGCGCAGAAGCTGCCGTGGACCGGCGGCACCGTCGTCTACGACTCCGGCCACACCGGCAACCGCGACGCGGCGGTCACCATCGCCAACTTCAGCGTCAAGGCCGTCGTCGACCTGTTCGGCGGCATCACCTGCATCTTCGGCGGCAACCTCACCGCCAACGGCTACAACCCCGACAACGCCAACCGTCCCGTCACCAGCAACAACCAGGCCCAGGTCGGCGTGAACGGCGCCACGGTGAACAAGCAGTCCGGCAGCAACCTCCTCTGCCCGTCCACCGCCACCGTCACCGCGACCTACCAGCTCCAGGGCGAGACCACCGCCGGATCCGGCACCTACGACCAGACCCTGTACGTCACGGGCTGATCACCAGAGGGGTGCGCTCCCGAGCGACGTGCTCCCATCGCCGCGATCGATCGCTCCCAAGAGCGCTCCCACATGAAGAAGCGGGCCGCCCCCACGCGAAGGGGGCGGCCCGCGACCGCGTTCCGGGCCCGCCGGATCAGCAGCCGACGAGCTGGGCGGCCAGGAACGACTCGACCTGGCCGATCGCGATCCGCTCCTGGCTCATCGAGTCGCGCTCCCGGACGGTCACCGCGTCGTCCTCGAGGGTGTCGAAGTCGACGGTGACGCAGAACGGCGTGCCGATCTCGTCCTGCCGGCGGTAGCGGCGGCCGATCGCGCCCGCGTCGTCGAAGTCGACGTTCCAGTTGCGGCGCAGCCGCGCCGCCAGGTCGCGGGCCTTCGGCGACAGGTCCGCGTTGCGCGACAGCGGCAGCACCGCGACCTTGACCGGGGCGAGCCGCCGGTCGAGCCGCATCACGGTCCGCTTCTCCAGCTTGCCCTTGGCGTTGGGCGCCTCGTCCTCGGCGTAGGCGTCCATCATGAACGTGAGCGTGCAGCGGTCGACGCCCGCCGCGGGCTCGATCACGTACGGGGTGAACCGCTCGCCGGACTCCTGGTCGAAGAACGACAGGTCCGCGCCGGACGCCTTGGAGTGCGTCGACAGGTCGTAGTCGGTGCGGTTGGCGATGCCCTCCAGCTCGCCCCACTCGCTGCCGACGAAGTCGAACTTGTACTCGACGTCGACGGTCCGCTTGGAGTAGTGCGACAGCTTCTCCGCCGGGTGCTCGTACAGCCGCAGGTTCTCCTTGCGGATGCCGAGGTCGACGTACCACTGCAGGCGCTCGTCGATCCAGTACTGGTGCCATTCCTCGTCGCTGCCGGGCTTGACGAAGAACTCCATCTCCATCTGCTCGAACTCGCGGGTCCGGAAGATGAAGTTGCCCGGCGTGATCTCGTTGCGGAACGACTTGCCGATCTGCCCGATGCCGAACGGCACCTTGCGGCGCGCGGACTGCTGCACGTTCAGGTAGTTGATGAAGATGCCCTGCGCGGTCTCGGGGCGCAGGTAGGCCAGGCCCGACTCGTCCTCGACGGGGCCGAGGTAGGTCTTGAGCAGGCCGTTGAACATCTTCGGCTCGGTGAACGAGCCCTTCACCCCGCAGTTGGGGCAGGTGATGTCGGCGAGCCCGTTCGCGGGCCCCCGGCCGTGCTTCTCCTCGTAGGCCTCCTCCAGGTGGTCGGCCCGGAAGCGCTTGTGGCAGGACTGGCACTCGGTGAGCGGGTCGACGAACGCCTGCACGTGGCCGCTGGCCTCCCAGACCTCGCGCGCCAGGATGACGCACGAGTCCAGGCCGACGACGTCCTCGCGGCCCTGCACCATGGACTTCCACCACTGGCGCTTGACGTTGTTCTTCAGCTCGACCCCGAGCGGCCCGTAGTCCCAGGACGCGCGGAGCCCGCCGTAGATCTCGCTCGACGGGTAGACCAGGCCCCGCCGCTTGGCGAGGTTGACGATCGTGTCCAGCACATCGGAACGGCGTGCCATGAGTCTTCTCTCCATCCGGCTGGCGGTCGGCGGGTCAGTGCGAACGCCCCGGCCCCCGGCGACGGCGGGACGGCGGCGATGGTGATCCCCGGTGATGGTGCGCTGTGAGAGCGGTGAGGCGCGGACTCCCCGGCGCCTCAGAGCATTCCCCAGCTTAGGGCACCGGGAGGGGTCCCCGGACGGCACCGCCGGGGAGCGTCCGGGGCGTTCCGGTCATCCGCGGCCCGAGGCCGGCCGGCCGCCGGCCCGCAGGTCAGTAGGCGCGGCCGTCGGCGAGGCTGGTGTCGATGTTGAGCGTGACGCCGCCGTGCCGCTCCTTGTGGGCGCCCCGGTACTGCTTGATGCGCCGGTGCGGCGGCCACCAGCCGTCCGACAGGAACTTGTCGCCGTACACGCGGGCCTTGCCGTTCCAGTTGGCGAACCAGATGCCGACGGGCTTGGCGATCCCCTTGGCCGCCCCCACGTCGTGGACGCCGGAGCTCGCGCTGCCGTAGAGGCACGGCTTGTACTGCTTCTTCTTCACCTGCTTGACCCAGGCGTTCACGAAGCGCAGGACGGCGGCCTTGCAGGTGGCGTTCCGGCTGTTGTAGGCCTCCAGGTCGAGGTAGATCGGCTTGTCGGCCGGGATGCCGAGCGCCTTGGCCTTCGCCACGGCGTCCGCGGCGGTCCTCTTGCCCTGCGCCGCGGCGTTCCGCGTGCTGAACTTCTGCGGGCGCGTCCCGCACGGCGGCTGGAGGCCGACGTACGTGGGCAGGATCCGGTATCCCATCTTGCGGACCTTCTTCACCCACGAGGCGGTGAGGTTCGGTTGCGCGCAGCCGCGCGCGGCGCCGCCGATGTAGATGTTGGTGACGTCGTACGACGAGCGCCATGCCTTCATCGTCGCGAGCGACGGGGCGGTGCACGTGTCGAATCCCTTGCCGGACGCGTAGTCGAGCCGGTCGGGCGGGCCCGTCCGGGCGCTGCGCCCGGCGGCCGGCCCCGACGGCGGCACGGCGGGCTTCGCCGGCTCCTGCGGCTGCGCAGGCGCCCCAGACTGCGCAGGGGCCTCCGGCTTCGCAGAGGCGTCCGGCTGCGCAGGCGCCTCAGATTGCGCGGGGCTCTTCGGCTGCGCAGAGGTCTTCGGCTGCGCGGACGGCTCCGCGGGCGGCTCCGCGTGCGCAGAGGTCTTTGGTGGCGCAGGGCTCTTCTGCTGCGCAGAAGTCTTCGGTTGGGCGGACGGCTTCCCGTGCCCGTGGTGCTTGATCTTCACCCGGGTGCCGCGCAGGACGCGCTGGAGGGCGGCCGGGTCCGTCCCGTACACGCCGACGATGCCGACGGCGGCTTCGGGCAGCGCCAGGCTCGTCTCGTGCCCGATGGACGGCGTGAGGGTGAACGAGCCGAGCTTGTCGGCGTGCACGACCGTGCGGGACGCGGCGACGTCGCGCAGCGGCTGGACGTGGACGGCCTCGGTGCGGCCGACCACCCGGGCCGGGCAGTCCGGCTGCGGCCCGGGACGGCCCAGGTAGACGGCGTGCCGGTCGTAGCGGACGCACGCCGACGGGTTGTCGTCGAGGCGGACGACCGTCCAGCCCGCGGGGACGGGGACGCGCACGCCGCGGTAGGTGACCGAGCGCGGCTTCGCCTCGGTGAGCGCGCGGCGGGCCGCGTCGTGCGGCGCGCCGAGGATCAGCGTGGTGGCCTCGTGGGCCGCGGACCGCGCGGGGGCCGCCGCGTGGAGGGCGCCGAGGCCCGCGACGGCGGCCGTCCCGGTGGCCGTGCTGAGCAGGACGACAGCGGTCTGCGAGACGACACGGCGCATCACTTCTCCCCCGAACTACGCCCGGGCCCGTCGGCGGCCGTCTCCCCCGCGGGCCGTCGGCATGATCATGACCTGGCGAAGATGACCTTGCGAGGCGGGTCCGAAACCGGGCCGGGCCGCTTCTTGCCCCGCCATTGCCCGCTTCGTTGACTTGCGGCGAGCCGCCGTTGTACACCCCCGGCACCGGCGACTCGCCGAAGTCAGCGAGGAAGGGAGTGGACGATCTCGTAGGCGCCGGGCTCGTCGACGGCGAAGGCGGCCAGCGGCATGAACTCCAGCCGCACCTCGTAGGCGCCGAGGGCGCGGCGGTAGTGGCCGGCGCCGTCCCATTCGGTGACGAGCGCCCACAGGCCGGGTTCGTCGACGGTCCTGGCGAGCCGTCCGGAGCGGAATCCGGTGCTCCGCGCCAGCGCGGCGAGCACCGCGGTCATGCGCTCGGCGAAGCCGTCGGCGTCCGCCGCGGGCACGCGGTACCGGGTTATCGCGATCATCCGCCCATCCTCGCAGTACGTTGGCCCCGTGGAGACTCGGAGCGGACGGGACCGGCGGGCGGGCGGCGTGCGGGCGGCGGTCGAGCGGTGGAGCGCGGCGCCGGTGGTGTTCCTGCACCGGCTGCCGCGCGCGGTGCTGCTCGTCGCGGTGTTCGCGCTGCTGGTGATCGGCATGGCGGGGACGGGCTGGGTGGCGGCGGCCGGGCTGCTGGTGCTGGCGGCGGCGCTGGCCTGGTTCGCGTTCCTGAACTGGCCGGAGCTGGAGGCGCAGGGCCGCGTCCTGCGGATCGTCGCGCTGGCGGTGCTCGTCGGTTTCGCCCTGGGACGGGGCATTGGGCGGTTTTGACAACCGTTTTCATCTTCGTCCATAATCGTGGGGTGTCCCGACCCCGCACCCCGCTCCGCACCGTCCCCGCCGCGGCCCTCGCCGCCGCCGGGCTCGGCGCGGCGCTGGCGGGCTGCGGCAGCGCCGTCGCGGACGTCCCGCCGGGCAAGACCGCCGTGGTCGCGTCCTTCTATCCCGCCGCGTGGCTCGCCGAGCGCGTCGGCGGCAGTGACGTGTACGTCCGGACGCTGACCAAGCCCGGCGCCGAGCCGCACGACCTGGAGCTGACGGCCCGGCAGGTCGCCCAGGTCGAGAAGGCCGACCTCGCGGTGTACGTCAAGGGCGTCCAGCCCGCCGTGGACGACGCGGTCCACCGGCACGCCAAGGGCCGGTCGCTGGACGCGGCGAGCCTGGTGAGGACGCTGCCGCCGCCGTCCGGCGACGAGAGCGAGATCGAGGAGCACGACGGCGACCGGGGGCACGCCGACGTCGGCTACGACCCGCACGTCTGGCTCGATCCCGCCCGGATGGCCACGGTCGCGACCGCCCTCGGCGACCGGCTCGCCAAGGCCGACACCGCGCACGCCGCCGCCTACCGGCAGCGGGCCCGGGCCGTCGCCGCGCAGCTCTCCGGCCTCGACCGGCGCTACCGCGACGGCCTGAAGGACTGCGCCCGCCGCGACATCGTCACCGCGCACGCGGCGTTCGGCTACCTCGCCGAGCGGTACGGGCTGCGGCAGGTGTCGGTCGCGGGCATCGACCCCTCGATGGAGCCGTCGCCGAAGCGGCTCGCCTCGCTGACCCGGGAGATCCGGGCGTCCGGCGCAACGACGGTCTTCACCGAGAAGCTCGTCAGCTCGAAGGTCGCCGGCGCGCTGGCCCGGGAGGCGGGCGTGCGGACGGCCGTGCTCGACCCCGTGGAGGGCGTCGAGAAGGGCTCCTCCGACGACTACATGTCCATCATGGACCGGAACCTGCGGACCCTGCGGCCCGCTCTGGAGTGCTCATGACCGACGGCGTGCCCGCGACGGACCGGGCCGGCGCGCCGCCCTTCGCGATGACGGGCGGCGTCGTCCGGCGGGACGGCCGCGAGGTGCTGTCCGGCGTCGACCTGCGGGTCGGGGCGGGCGACGTGCTGGCGATCCTCGGACCGAACGGCGCGGGCAAGTCCACGCTGGTCAAGGCGCTGCTCGGGCTCGTCCCGCTGGCCGCCGGGCGGACCGAGATCTACGGCGAGCCGCCCGCCCGGTTCCGCGGCTGGCGGCGCGTCGGGTACGTCCCGCAGCGGCTGCCGATGGGCGGCGGCGTCCCGTCGACCGTCCGGGAGGTGGTGGCGTCCGGGCGGATCGCGCGGCGGTCGCGCTGGCTGCCCGCGCTGGTCACCGACCGGGCCGCCGACCGCGCCGCGGTGGACCGCGCGCTGGAGGCCGTCGGCCTCGCCGGCCGGGCCCGCGACTCGGCGCACCTGCTGTCCGGCGGGCAGCAGCAGCGGGTGCTGATCGCCCGCGCCCTCGCCGGCGAGCCGGACGTCTTCGTGATGGACGAGCCGACCGCGGGCGTGGACGCGGCGAGCCAGGCGGCGCTCGCGGCGACGCTGCGCGGCCTGGCGGACGCGGGCCGGACGGTGGTGCTGGTCGCGCACGAGCTCGGCCCGCTGGAGCCGCTGATCACGCGCACGGTCGAGCTGGAGCACGGCCGGGTGGCGCGCGAGAGCGCCCGGGACATGACGGGGCGCATGACGGGGAGCACGGCGGGGAGCGCGGCGGGGAGCGCGGCGTGACGGAGATGCTGCAGTTCGACTTCATGCGCATCGCGCTGGTGATGGCGGTGCTGATCGGCCTGACGGCCCCGGCCGTCGGGACGTTCGTCGTGCAGCGGCGGCTGTCGCTGCTCGGCGACGGCGTCGGGCACATCGCCCTGACCGGCATCGGGCTCGGGCTGCTGACCGGGTCGTCGCCCGTCCTGGGCGCGCTGGTGGTGGCGGTGCTCGGCGCGGTGGCGATCGAGGTGCTGCGGGCCCGCAGCCGCAGCGGCGCGGACGTGGCGCTGGCGCTGCTGTTCTACGGCGGCCTGGCGGGCGGGGTGATCCTCACCAACGCGCAGGGCGGCGGGTCGAGCCTGCAGTCGTACCTGTTCGGGTCGATCAGCAGCGTGTCGGCGTCCGACCTGTACGTGGTCGCGGCGCTCGCGGTCGTCGTGCTCGGGATCGTCGCGGTGTTCGGCCGGGAGCTGTTCCTGCTGTGCCAGGACGAGGAGGTGGCGCGGGCGGCGGGGCTGCCCGTCCGGTTCCTCAGCGTGCTGATCGCGGTGACCGCCGCGGTGACCGTGGTGATCGCGATGCGGGCGATCGGGCTGCTGCTGGTCAGCGCGCTGATGATCGTGCCGGTGGCGGCGGCGCAGCAGGTCACCCGGGGCTTCCGGAGCACGATGCTGCTGGCGATGGGGGCCGGTGTACTGTCGGCGGTGTCGGGGCTCGCGGCCTCCTTCGAGTACGATCTTCCCCCTGGCCCCTCGATCGTGCTGCTGGCCCTGGCGCTGTTCCTGGCGGCGGCCGCCGGGGGGACCGTGGTGCGCCGCCGGCGCGCCCGCCGGGCGGGGGAGGTCGTCCCCGGTCCGGCCGGGCCGGGCGAGCGGCCGCGGGTGGACGCCGAGGCGGAGGTGATCAGCGGATGACGACGGCCCGCCGCGACGCGGTGCGGCAGGTGCTGGCCGGCTGCGAGGGCTTCCGCAGCGCCCAGGACATCTACGCCGACCTCCGCGCGGACGGCTCCAAGATCGGCCTGACGACGGTGTACCGGGCGCTGCAGGCGCTCAGCGACTCCGGCGAGGTCGACGTGCTGCGCACCGACGAGGGCGAGGCGGTGTACCGCGCCTGCCGCACCGAGCAGCACCACCACCACCTGGTCTGCCGCGCGTGCGGCCGGACGGTCGAGGTCGAGGGCCCGGCCGTGGAGCGCTGGGCGGACGCGATCGCCGCCGAGCACGGGTTCGCGGAGATCACGCACACCGTCGAGGTGTTCGGGACGTGCGCGGACTGCCGCTCGGCGTCCCGCTGACCCGCCCCTCCCGCTGACGCCGACCCGGCGCGCGGGGGCCGCGCAAGGCGCGTAGTTCACACGCTGCGTATCGGTCTTTTGGCTGTTTGTAACAAGTACATCTAAATCCTCGTATGTCATAAATGTCCCATTGCCACGGCGGGCCCGACGGCGGGCCCCTCGGGGGGCCATGGCGCTCCGCACGAGAGGGCGTTCATGACAAGACGGGCGATCACCAGCCGGCGGACCGCGCTCCTGGCGTCGGCGACCCTGCTCGCGACGGCCGGCACCGCGCTGCCGGCGTCCGCGCGGCAGGCCCCGCGTCCCCCCGACCCGCGGACCGCCGCCGCGCACGCGCTCGCGGCGCTGCCCGCGCACGGCGCGCAGGCCCGCGACGGCGGCGGCCAGTCGTTCAAGGTCGTCGGGGTCGCGGTGGACCGGGACGGCACGTCCCACACCCGGATGACCCGCACCTACGACGGGCTTCCCGTCCTGGGCGGCGACATCGTCGTCCACCAGTCCGCCGCCGGGACGTGGAAGGGCAGCAGCCTGACCCTCGCCAAGGCGCCGGCCGACGCCAGCCCCGAGCTCCCCGCCAAGGCGGCCACGAAGAAGGCTCTCACCAAGGGGCACAAGACGCAGGGCGCAGCGCAGCTCGTCGTCGAGGCGCGCACCGCCGACCACCAGCCGCGCCTCGCCTGGCGGATCCAGACCGCCGGCAAGCAGGCCGACGGCACGCCGAGCCGCCTCCTCACCACCGTCGACGCGGCGACCGGCAAGGTCCTGCTGCGCGAGGAGACGATCCGCACCGACGCCGGCGACGGCCGCTCCCTCTACACCGGGACCGTCCCGCTGGAGACGACGAAGTCCGGCAGCACCTACCAGCTGAAGGACCCGACCCGCGGCGGCACCTACACCGGCGACGCGCAGAACCAGGCGGACTTCTGCTTCCTGACGTTCTGCCTCTACCGGGCTCCGGCGACGATCTTCACCGACGCCGACAACCACTGGGGGAACGGGACGACGTCCGACCGGTCGACCGTCGCCGTGGACGCCCAGTTCGGCACCAACGAGACCTGGGACTTCTACAAGAACGTGTTCGGCCGCCTCGGCATCAACGGCGACGGCAAGGGCTCGTTCAACCGCGTCCACTACGACAACGGCTACGCCAACGCGTTCTGGGACGACTCCTGCTTCTGCATGACGTACGGCGACGGCGACGGCACCCAGCTCGGCCCGCTCACCGCCCTGGACGTCACCGCGCACGAGATGACCCACGGCGTCACGTCCGCGACCGCGAACCTCACCTACTCCGGCGAGTCCGGCGGGCTGAACGAGGCGACGTCCGACATCATGGCCGCCGCCGTCGAGTTCTACGCGAACAACTCCGCCGACCTCGGCGACTACCTCGTGGGCGAGAAGGTCGTCCTGCCCGGCTTCGGCAAGGCCGCGCTCCGCTTCATGGACAAGCCCAGCAAGGACGGCAAGTCGCCGGACGCCTGGTCGACCGGTACCAAGAACCTCGACGTCCACTACTCGTCGGGCGTCGCCAACCACTTCTACTACCTGCTGTCGGAGGGCAGCGGCGCCAAGACGATCAACGGCGTCTCCTACGACAGCCCGACGTCCAACGGCTCCACCGTCACCGGCATCGGGCGCGACGCCGCCACGAAGATCTGGTACCGCGCCCTCACCACGTACATGACGTCCTCGACCGACTACAAGGGCGCCCGCACGGCGACCCTGAACGCGGCCAAGGACCTGTACGGCGCGGGCAGCGCCCAGTACAACGCCGTCGCGGCCGCCTGGTCCGCGGTGAACGTGAACTAGACCTCGCGTGAAAGGCCCCCGCATCCTCGCGCGATGCGGGGGCTTCCGCGTTCACCGGGCCGGCGTGGGAGACAATCGGATCATGGCTACGACACGCACCGCCAACGCGCACTGGGAAGGGCCGCTGCTCAGCGGCCAGGGCACCGTATCGCTGGACTCCTCCAAGGTCGGCACGTTCGACGTGACGTGGGCGTCGCGCGCCGAGGAGCCGAACGGCCGGACGAGCCCGGAGGAACTGATCGCCGCGGCCCACTCGACCTGCTTCTCGATGGCGCTCTCACACGGCCTGGCCGGCGCCGGGACCCCGCCGGAGAAGGTGGACACCAAGGCGGAGGTCACCTTCCAGCCCGGCGAGGGCATCACCGGCATCCACCTCACCGTCCGGGCGAGCGTCCCCGGCCTGACCGCGGACGCCTTCGAGAAGGCGGCGCAGGACGCCAAGGCGAACTGCCCGGTCAGCCAGGCCCTCAAGGGCACGAAGATCACCCTGGACGCGGCCCTCGTCTGAGCCGGGCCCGCGTCAGCCGGTCGCGGCGGTGGGCTCCACCGGGTTGGGGAGCGCGCCGCCGTACCGGCGGTCGCGGCTGGCGTACACCTCGCACGCGTGCCACAGGTGCCGGCGGTCGAAGTCCGGCCACAGCGTGTCGAGGAAGACCATCTCCGCGTACGCCGACTGCCACAGCAGGAAGTTGGAGGTGCGCTGCTCCCCCGACGACCGCAGGAACAGGTCGACGTCCGGGATGCCCGGCTCGTCGAGGTAGCGGGCGAACACCTTCTCGGTGATCTTGTCGGGGTTGAGGCGGCCGTCCCGCACGTCCCGGGCGATCGCCGCCGCGGCGTCCGCGATCTCGGCGCGGCCGCCGTAGTTCACGCAGAACTGCAGGGTCAGCACGTCGTTGTGGCGCGTCATCTCCTCGGCCGTCTCCAGCTCCTTGATGACGCTGCGCCACAGCCGTGGGCGGCGGCCCGCCCAGCGCACCCGCACCCCCATGGAGTGCAGCTGGTCGCGGCGGCGGCGGATCACGTCCCGGTTGAAGCCCATGAGGAAGCGGACCTCGTCCGGGGAGCGCCGCCAGTTCTCGGTGGAGAACGCGTACGCCGACAGGTACGGCACGCCCAGCTCGATCGCGCCCATGATCACGTCGAAGAGCGAGTCCTCGCCGCGCTTGTGCCCCTCGGTGCGCGGCAGCCCGCGCTCCTTGGCCCAGCGGCCGTTGCCGTCCATGACGATGGCGACGTGCTTCGGCACCAGGTCCGCGGGGATCGGCGGCGGCGTCGCGCCGTCCCGATGCGGTTCCGGGGGCAGAACGGCCCTTCTCACACTCTCTCCCTGTTGGTGTCGTCGCTGCGGCCCGCGCCGTCCGGCGGGTCGCCGGCGCCCTCGCGCTCGACGTGCCGCAGCGAGCGGATCCCGTGCTCCAGATGCCACTGCAGGTAGGCGGCCACGAGGCCGCTGCTCTCCACCCGGTGGCGGGGCTCGCTGGCGTCGGCGTACTCCCAGTCGCCGCGCAGCAGCGCCAGCATCAGCGCGAACGTCGGCGGCGCCGGCGTCGCGGCGCCGGGCTGCCGGCAGTTCGCGCAGACCGCGCCGCCCGCCGCGATCGCGAACCCGCGCAGCCCGCCGCGGGTGCCGCACCGGCAGCACTCGTCCAGCGCCGGGGCCCACCCGGCGACCGACAGCGAGCGCAGCAGGTAGGCGTCCAGGACGAGCCGCGGGTCGTGGCCGCGCTCGGCGAGCGTGCGCAGCCCGCCGACCAGCAGCAGGAACTGCCGCAGCGCGGGCTCGCCCTCCTCGCCGGCGAGCTTGTCCGCGGTCTCCAGCATCGCCGTCCCCGCCGTGTAGCGGGGATAGTCGCTGACCAGCGCCTCCCCGTACGGGCGCAGCGTCTCGGCCTGGGTGATCAGGTCGAGCGAGCGGCGCTCGTACAGCTGGAGGTCGACGTGCGTGAACGGCTCCAGCCGGGCGCCGAAGCGGGACTTGGTCTTGCGGACCCCCTTCGCCGCGGCGCGGATCCGGCCGCTGCGCCGGGTCAGCACCGTCACGATGCGGTCGGCCTCGCCCAGCTTCTGGGTGCGCAGGACGATGCCTTCGTCGCGGTAGAGGGTCACCCGTTCATTCTCGCGCACTCCCCCGGGTGCCTCGTTGCGCCGCCCCGGCATCTCCGCAGGATCTTCACAAGTCCCCTTGATTCACCGGCCGTTCGGAATTCGGTCACGCTTCGTGACCGGTTTCGGCCGGGCGGTGACGGCGGAAGGTGTGGCCTGCCCCACCGGGAGGTGTCAGCGTTGGAGCATGAGATGCCACATCGTGCCGCCGCACATGCTGGAGCGGATCGCGCGCAACGCCGACGACCCGGCCCTGCGCGCCCGGGCCCGCAGGACCCTGGCCCTCACCTCCGCCCACGCCACCGAACGCCGCCTGGCGACCCCCGCCGCCGCTCCCGCCCCGTCCGGCGCGGCCGCCCCGAACCGGATGATCGCCGACGCCGGGCACAAGGAGCAGCTGCCCGGCAAGACCGTCCGGGCCGAGGGCGCCGCCGCCACCGGCGACACGTCCTGCGACCAGGCCTACGACTGGCTGGGCGCGACGTTCGGGTTCTACGAGACCGCCTACGGCCGCAACTCCATCGACGGCGCCGGCCTGAAGATGATCTCGACGATCCACTACGGCGAGCACTACGACAACGCCTTCTGGAACGGCGAGCAGATGGTCTACGGCGACGGCGACGGGACGATCTTCACCGACTTCACCGGACCGCTCGACGTCACCGGGCACGAGCTGACCCACGGCGTCACGCAGTACACCGCCGACCTCGACTACTCGGGGCAGTCCGGCGCGCTCAACGAGTCGGTCTCCGACGTCTTCGGCTCCCTGATCAAGCAGATGCACCTCGGCCAGACCGCCGACCAGGCCGACTGGCTCATCGGGCAGGGCCTGCTCGCGCCGAGCGTGCACGGCGTGGCGCTGCGCTCGATGAAGGAGCCCGGCACCGCCTACGACGACCCGCAGCTCGGTAAGGACCCGCAGCCCGCCGACATGAGCGGCTACGTCCGCACCTACGAGGACAACGGCGGCGTCCACATCAACTCCGGCATCCCGAACCGCGCGTTCTACCTCGCGGCCGCCGCGATCGGCGGGCACGCCTGGGAGAAGGCCGGGCGCGTCTGGTACGAGACCCTCACCGGCGGGTCGCTCGCGAGCGCCGTCGACTTCGCCGGCTTCGCCGCCGCGACCGTGCAGACCGCGACCCGCCTCTACGGCGCGAACTCCCCCGAGACCACCGCGGTG
The DNA here is from genome assembly GCF_008923365.1 of Actinomadura montaniterrae. Taxonomy (GTDB): domain Bacteria; phylum Actinomycetota; class Actinomycetes; order Streptosporangiales; family Streptosporangiaceae; genus Spirillospora; species Spirillospora montaniterrae. The sequence goes on along the minus strand of NZ_WBMR01000012.1, from coordinate 13,879 downwards.
GCCGACGCCTGGAAAGGGGTAGGCGTGAAACAGTGAAAAGGCTGGGCCTGACGACGGTGTGGGGCGGTGACGGTGCGGTGAAGGTGACAGTCGTCCGCAGCGGAGGGTTCGCCGGGATCCGGCGGCGGGCCGAGGCCGACAGCGCGACCGACCCGATGCTGGCGCGGCTGGTCGGCCGGGTCGATCTCGGGTCGGTGCCGCCGCCCGGCCGGATCCCCGACCAGTTCGTCTACGACATCGACATCGACGGCCGGCACGCCACCGTCGGCGAGGCGCAGCTCAGCGGCCCGCTCCGCGAGCTCGTCCACCACGTCCTCGGCCACGCGCAGTGATCCGTGCCCGCCCCCGGCCCTGCCTGTCCGGGGGCGGGGCGCGGGAACGCGGCGGGGCGCGGGAACGCGGTACGGGCACGCGGGAGCGCGGGCGCCTCCCAACGCCCGCGCTCCCGGTCCCCCGGGTCAGGGATTCCTGGTGATGGTGAACGTGGTCGTGGTGTTCCTGATGTCCTCCGCGTTGTCGTGCAGCGTCAGGTTGTTGAAGGTGGCGGAGCCGACCGCGGGGCCCTGGCCGGGTTCGGGCATCTCGTTGACCCAGATCCCGAAGCCGGACTTGGCGTCGAACGCGTCACCGCTCTTGCGGGCGCCGGAGACCGTGACGTCCGTCAGGACCGTGTCTGTGATCGGCTTGAGCGGCTGCCCTCCGGAGTACTTCGTCTGGAACATGATCCCGGAGTAGGTCGGGTCGACGATGTCGACGTCGTTGACGCGGATGCCCTGGAACGGGAACTCCCCGGAGAACAGCCAGAGGGCGGGGAAGGTCTGGTTCCCCCAGAAGTGCCCGCCGGCCCGGATCAGCGAGATGTTCTCGAAGGTCGTCTTCGGGTCCGATTCGAAGCCGAGAGCCGGAATACCGCCGAACTGCAGCGTCCCGATCGTGATCCCGGAGTAGACGAGGGTGTCGGCGATGTGGATGTTGCGGAAGGTGTTGCCGCCGCCTCCGTAGACCGCGAGCCCGGCGGCGCGCCAGGTCAGCAGCGAGGTGAGGTCCTCGAAGACGTTCCCGGTCTCCTGCTCGTTGTGGTTGTCGGTGGCGGGGAACAGCGCGAAACTGTCGTCTCCCGTGGTGCGGGTCTCGACGTTCGCGACGTGATTACCGGAACTGCCGTTGGTGAGGTTGAGGCCGTCCGCCCACGTGTCGCGGATCCGGGAGTTCTCGATCGTGGAATGGTCGACGTTCGTCCCCCAGAAAAGGCAAACGACGTGCTCGGCCCAGACGTCGTCGATCGTCATGTCGCTGACGTTGGAGAAGTCGAACACCTTTCCCGGCCCGTCGATGCGGGACGTGTAGTTGCCGAAGAACCCGAATCCGGAGAACGTCGAGCCGTTCGCGGTCGCGTCGGCGCGGAATCCGGCGTCGGTGTTCTGCTGGTTCGGCGGCGTGCGGAACCGGGTGAACCAGGGGCCCGCGCCGACGACCTTGACGGCCTTGCCGTAGACCTGGAACTTCTGCGCGGTGTCGTAGGTGCCCGGCGGCAGGTAGACGCCGGTCAGGTTCGGGTCCTGCCGCACCTTGTCGAGGGCGTTCTGGACGTCCTGGTGGGTGAACCCGGCGGGCTCGGCGTACTTGGCCGGGTCGGGGTTCGGCTTCGCCGTCGCCATTTCGGTGTTGACGAAGTCGATGGCGTAGGTGGTGGTGTTCGCGGCGTCCTTCTGCAGCCTGATCTTGTGGCCGGCCGGCACCGTCGTGCCGAGCATCAGGTTCGCCTCGTCGTAGATGTGGCGGGGCGGCCCGGCGCCCGGCGAGTCGCTCGGGCCCGCCTCGTTCCCGTACACCCACGTGTACCGGGAGGTGAGGTCGATGGCCTTGAGGAACGTCCCGTCGACGTAGACGTCGAGCGTCGAGTCGATGCCGCCGCCGCCCGCCGCGTCCGGGATGGAGTACCGGGTGACGAGGGTGTTGGTGGGCGCCTTGGTGGTGAACTCGACGCTGCTGCCGGTGGAGTTCAGCGTCACGGCGCGGCGGCCGGACGCCTCACCGGCGAGGTCGCCGATCGTCCGGTTGGGACCGACGACCGCCGCGCCGCCGCCGAGCACGCCGTCCTCGGCCTCGTACATGTCGAACGGCAGGTGCGCGCCGCGCCCGACGAACAGGGACTGCGTGGAGGTGTTGTTCTCCCGCTTGACCGGCACCTCGTTGGCGTCGTCCTCGACGGTGGTCCTGATCGTGTAGCGGCCGTTCGCGGCCGTCCAGGTGCCGAGGTCGACGGGCGCGGCGGCGGCGCCGGGCGCGAGGGAGCCGCTGAAGGAACCGGTGAGCGTCTTCACCGTGGTGCCGCCGTCGAGGATCGCCAGCGTGACGCCGTGGGATCCGCCGGCGGTGGCCTCGGTGCCGTCGTTGCGCAGCGTCGCCGAGAACCGGACCGCGTCGCCGGCCTGCGGGTTGCCGGGGCTCCAGGTGACGTCCTGCGCCACCAGGTCGGAACTCGGCACCTGCGCGATCTTCAGCGCCGCGCTCGCGGTGTTGTTGGTCTCGTTCAGCTCCACGTCGTCGCCGCCCGCGTCGGCGGTGGCGGCGACCGTGTAGCCGCCGGCGTCGTGCGTCCCGATCGATCCGGACACGGTGGCGGACGCGCCCGCCGCCAGCTCCCCGACCTGCGCGGACGCGGCCTTGGCGCCGCCGACGATGAAGTCGAGCCTGCTCGGATCCGCGGTGCCCGTGCCGATGTTCTTCACGGTCGCGTGGAGCGTGACGTCGTCGGTCTCGTCCGGGGCGGCGGGGTCCCAGGACAGGTTCGTGACGGTCAGGTCCGGGGCCGGCGCCGGGGTGCCGATGACCTGGAACTCGGCGACCTGGCCGCCGGGCGCGCCGGAGTTGGCGGTGAACTGGAGCCGCACCTGCGCCGCGTTCGCGGTGACCGGGATCGTCACGGTGTTCCCGGTGGACGGGTCGAACGTGTACGCGGCGGCGGGCTTGACGGTCGTGAACGCGTCCTTGGGGCCGCCGCGGCCGAGCACCTCGATCGTCTGGGTGCGTTTCGCCCACGCCGCGTCGGGGTTCAGCTTCACCACCACGAAGGTGAGATCGGCCTTGGCGCCGAGGTCGACGGTCAGCGTGGCCGGGTACGCGCCGGGCGCGGACTCCCAGTAGGTCGCGGGGTCGTTGTCGTTGGCGTTGCCCTCGACGAACGAGTAGACGTGCGACGACGCGGTGATCGGCTTGCCGGCGGCGAGGTTCGTCCTGCCGCCCTGGCCCTGCCGGGTCACGACGTTGCTGTCGCCCGAGACGTTGCCGGCCGCGTCCCGCGCGCGCACGAAGTAGGAGACGGTCGCGGTGGCGGGCTGGTCGTCGGTGTAGGTGAGGACGTCGCTGGCGACGCTCGCGCGCTTCTCGCCGTTGGCGTAGACGTCGTATCCGGTGACGCCGACCGCGTCGGACGCGGCGTTCCAGGTCAGCCTGATCTTCCCGGTGGACGGTTCGGTGAACGCGAGCCCGGACGGAGCGGTCGGCGGCGTCTGGTCCCCGGTGGACGGCCCGTAGATCTCCAGCTCGGACAGCTGCCCGGCGGGCCAGCCGGTGTTGGCCGTGATCCGGACGCGCAGGTAGCGGGTCGGCGCGGCGTCGTAGGTCAGCGTCACGGTGTTGTCCGCGGCGGGGTCGAAGACCCGGCCGCCGGAGCCGGCGAGGTCGGTGTAGGTCGTTCCGTCCGTGCTGCCCTGCACGGACAGCGTCTGGGTGCGGGCGCCCCAGTTCGCGGTGGGGAGCTTCAGGACGACCTTGTCGGTGTCGACGGAGGCGCCGAGGTCGACCTGGATCCACTGCGGGAAGGCGTTGTTGGCGCTCTCCCAGTAGGTCGACTGGTTGCCGTCGTTGACGTTCGCGGCGGTGTACTGGCCGTTGGAACTGCTCGCGGACACGGTCTTGCCCGCGGCGAGGTTCGTTCCGGCCGCCGCCGCGGGCGCCGCCGCCGGGCCGGTGAGCCCGGCGGCGGCGAGCACCGCGGCGGCCGCCGCGGCCAGCAGGGTGCGGAGGGACTTGTGTCTCATCGCTGGTTCTGCTCCCTGTTCGGTGATGCGGGGGTGGGACACCTGCCTGGGAGGAGCGGCAGAAGATCGGCGGCCGGCCGCCGGCGCGAGGAAACCGGTCAGCGCGTCCAGACGGCCGTGTCGGGCGGCAGCAGGCCGTCCGGCAGGGGCCCGCTCGCCAGCAGGACGTCGCCGGACGGGAGCGGGACGGGAGCCGGGCCGAGGTTGACCACGCAGGTCAGGCCCGAGTCGCGGGTGAAGGCGAGCACGTTCTCCTCCGACGGCAGCCATGTCATCGCGCCGTCGCCGAGGTGCTCGCGGCGGGCGGCGAGCGCGGCGCGGTACAGGTTGAGCATCGAGCCCGGGTCGGGCTCCTGCGCCTCGACGGTCAGGTCCTTCCAGTCGGCGGGCTGCGGCAGCCACGGGTCGCCGCCGAACCCGAACGGCGGCCGGTCGCCCGCCCACGGCAGCGGGACGCGGCAGCCGTCGCGGCCCGGGTCGGTGTGCCCGGACCGGTGCCAGATCGGGTCCTGGCGCAGCTCGTCCGGAAGGTCCTCGACCTCGGGGAGGCCGAGCTCCTCGCCCTGGTAGATGTAGACGGCGCCGGGCAGCGCCATCGCCAGCAGCGCCGCCGCCCGCGCCCGGCGGACCCCGAGCGCCCGGTCGGTGGGCGCGCCGTGCCGGCGGTCCTGCAGGTCGAACGAGGTGTCGGCGCGGCCGTAGCGGGTGACCGGCCGGACGACGTCGTGGTTCGCCAGCACCCAGGTCGGGGGCGCGCCGAGCGGGGCGTGCGTCGCGAGCGTCGTGTCGATCACCTTGCGGAGCGCGTGCGGCTCGAACGCGCAGTTCAGGAAGTCGAAGTTGAACGCGGTGTGCATCTCGTCGGGCCGCAGGTAGCGGGCGAAGCGCTCCTGGTCGGGCAGCCACACCTCGCCGACGAGCATCCGGCCCGGGTACTCGTCGGTGACCTTCCGCCAGCCCCGGTAGATGTCGTGGACGCCGTCCCGGTCGGTGTAGGGGTCGCTGCCGTCCGGTTCGGCGTCGGGGTCCTTGACCAGCAGCGCCGCCGAGTCGATCCGGATGCCGTCGACGCCGCGGTCGTACCAGAACCGCAGCACGTCGTGGAACTCGCGGACGACGTCAGGGCTGTTCCAGTTGAAGTCGGGCTGCTCGGGGGCGAACAGGTGCAGGTACCACTCGCCGTCCGGGACGCGGGTCCACGCGGGCCCGCCGAAGATCGACTGCCAGTCGTTGGGCGGCCCGTCGCCGCGTCCGGGACGGAACCAGAAACGCTCCCGCTCCGGCGAGCCGGGCCCGGCGGCGAGCGCCTCCCGGAACCAGTCCGACCGGTCCGAGGCGTGGTTGGGCACCACGTCCAGGATGATCCGCAGGCCCGCGGCGTGCGCCTCGCCGATGAACGCCTCCGCCTCGGCGAGCGTGCCGAACACCGCCTCGACGTCGCGGTAGTCGGCGACGTCGTAGCCGCCGTCCGCCATCGGGGACGGGTACCACGGGTTCAGCCACAGCGCGTCGACGCCGAGCCCGGCGAGGTAGGGCAGCCGGTCGCGCAGGCCGGCGAGGTCGCCGACGCCGTCGCCGTTCCCGTCGGCGAAGCTGCGCGGGTACACCTGGTAGATCGCCGCGCCACGCCACCATGCTTCGGGCATGCGAGTACTCCTTGCTCGTTAAGAAGCGGATCGTGAAAAGAAGGCGGGGACGGCCGGGCGGGTCAGCCCTTCAGGCCGCCCGCCGTGAGGCCGGCCATGATGTGCCGCTGGAAGACGAAGAAGACGACGATGGTGGGCACGCTGGCGATGACCAGCGACCCGATCAGCACGTTCTGCGGCACCTGCACCGCCAGCGAGGAGATCGCGACGCTGATCGTCTTGCGCTGCGAGTCGGGCAGCACCAGCAGCGGCCAGACGAAGTCGCGCCACACGTTGACGATCGTGAAGATCGACACGACGCCGAGGATCGGCCGCGACACCGGCAGCACCACCGACCAGAGGATCCGCGCGGGCGAGGCGCCGTCCACCTCGGCGGCCTGGAGCAGCTCCGTCGGGATCGAGTCGAAGAACCGCTTGAGCAGGAAGATGTTGAAGGCGTTCGCGGCGGCCGGCAGCCAGATCGCCCACGGGGTGTTCAGCAGGTTGACGTGGAGGAGCGGCAGGTCCTTCACGGTCAGGTAGGCGGGCAGCAGGATCACCATCGGCGGGATCATCAGCGTCGCCAGCATCAGCCCGAGGACGGCCCGGCCGAACATCGGCCGCAGCTTCGACAGCGCGTACGCGGCGGTGACGTCGACGCCCATCGTGAACAGCCACGCGCCGAACGCGTAGACGAGCGTGTTGCGCAGGTACAGGCCGAGGTCGAGCTGCCGCCACGCCTCCCGGTACCCGGACAGGTCGAAGTGGTGCGGGAACACGCCCGGCGGGACGTCGGCGAGCTCGTCCGGCGACTTCATCGCGCCGGTGACCATCCAGTACAGCGGGAACACGAACACGAACGTGAAGACGACGACGATCGTGACGAGGGTCGTCCAGTAGATCGCCTTGCCGCGCCGGGTGCCGAGCGTGTGCGGCGAGACGAGGGTGCGCGTCTCGTTCATCGGCTACCTCGCCTCCTCGCGCGAAACGCGCAGGTAGATGGCGGAGAACACCATCAGGACGAGCATCAGCATCAGACCGAGCGCCCCGCCGCCGCCGAAGTTGGTGAAGTTGAACGCGTACTGGTACATCAGGTACGCGACGGTGACGGTGGAGCCCTCGGGGCCGCCGCCGGTCAGCAGGTACGGCTCGATGAACACCTGCATCGTCGCGATGATCTGCAGGAGCAGCATCACCAGCAGGATCAGCCGGGTCTGCGGGATCGTGATGTGCCGGATCCGGCGGAACAGCCCGGCCCCGTCCAGTTCCGCCGCCTCGTACAGCTCGCCGGGAATGCTCTGCAGCGCGGCCAGGTAGATGAGCGTCCCGCTGCCGAGGTTCATCCACGTCGACACGATCACCAGCGAGATCAGCGCGGTGCTCGTCGAGTCGAGCCAGCTCAGCCCCGGCAGATGTGCGGCGTGCAGGAGCTGGTTGAACAGGCCGGGGCCGGGATCGTAGAACCACTTGAACAGCAACACCGCGACCGCCGGGGGCAGCATCACCGGCAGGTACACGACGAACCGCAGGTAGGCGCGGGCGTGCTTCAGCTCGTTGAGCACGATCGCGATGGCGAACGGGATGACGTACCCGACGACGAGCGCGAGCAGCGTGAACTCCGCCGTGTTGACCCACGCGTCCGTGAATCCCGGGTCGGCGAGCACGGTGCGGAAGTTGTCGAACCCGACCCAGCGGGCCTCGCCGACGAAGTTGGTCTTCTGGAAGCTGAGCAGCACCTCGCGGACGATCGGGTACCAGGAGAAGAACGCGAAGCAGATCAGCGCCCCGCACAGGAACCCGTACGCGGTCAGGTTGCGCTTCACGGTGCGCCGGGTGCGCGACGGGCGCCGCCGCGAACGGGCCGCGGCGGGGCGGACGAGCGTCCGCGCTGTGGTCATCTGTCACTCCAGTGTGGGACGGCGGGTTCCGGGGCGCCGGCGCGGTGCGCCGGGGCCGGCGCCCCGGAGGCGGCGGACGTCAGCTCCCCGACCGCGCGAGGGCGGCGTCGGCCTTCTTCTGCGCGTCCGCGAGCAGCTGGTCGATGTTCGCGTCGCGCCTGGTCAGCACGGCCTGGACGACCGAGTCGAGGATCGTGTACAGCTGCTGGGCCTGCGGCGGCTCCAGCTTCCCCGGCACCTTGCTGTAGGCGTCCTCGTACGGCTTGAAGTTCGCGACCGGCAGGTTCGCGGCGTCCGCGCGCAACTGCCGGTCCTTCTCCCCCACCGCGTTCTGCCCGAACAGCTTCGGCTGCGGGATGCCGACGGGACGGCCGTCCCTGGCGGCCCGCGCGTAGTTCAGCTGCCCCTGGCCGGGGGTGAGCGCGTAGTAGTCGAGCCACATCAGCCCGGCCTTGATCTTCTCCGGGGACGCCTTCGGGCTGAACAGGTAGCCGTCGCCGCCCATCAGCGTCCCGGCCGAGCCGGGGATCGGCGCCATCCCGTAGTCCTCGTACTTGCCCTTGAACTGGTCGACCAGCGCGGTCGCGTTGTCGGGGGCGCCCAGGTACATGCCGAGCTTGCCGGCCGCCATCATCCGCTGCACGTCGGCGTCGACGAGCAGCTGCTTGCTGCCCATCGAGTCGTCGGTCCAGCGCATGTCCTTGAGGTTCTGCAGGACGGCCTTGCCCTGCGGGCTGTTGAACGCCGCCTTCTTTCCACTGGCGTCGACCATGTCGCCGCCCTGGCTGTAGATGGACGTGGCGAAGTGCCACCCGCCCTGGTTCTTGGCGCTGAACTCGGCGTACCCGACGGTCCCGCCGCCGAGGCCACTGATCTTCTTGGCGTCCTCGCGGACCTCCGCCCACGTCGCCGGCGGCCGGTCGGGGTCGAGGCCGGCCTTCTTGAACAGGGTCCGGTTGTAGAACAGGCCCATCGAGTAGTTCTGCCGGGGCAGGCCGTAGACCTTGCCGCCGTCCTTGAAGACCTTCTCGACGGCCGGGTCGAGGTTCGGGTACTGCTTCGACTGCCCGATGTAGGGGGTGATGTCGGCGGCCTGGCCGTTGGCGATGATGCCGCGCACGTCGGTGAAGTAGACGTAGTAGACGTCCTCCATCTGCCCGCCCGCCAGCTTCGCCTGGAAGGTGTTCGGGTCGATGCAGGGGAAGGCGTCCTTGCCGTCGATCGTGATGTTGGGGTGCAGCTTCTGGAACGCCGCGACGTCCTCGAGCCACTCCTTGCGCTGCGCGGCCTGGCTCTTGGCCGGCATGCAGCCGACCGTGATCGACACCTTGGTGCCAGCGTCCAGGGGCGCGGTGTCCTTGCCACCGGAGCCGTCCCCGCCGCAGCCGGCGACGGTGGCGCCGAGGGCCGCGGCGAGCGCGGTGGCGAGAATCCGGGATCTCATGGGGGTTCCCTCCTGGGCCGTTGGGTCGGCCGATTGCGAGGAACATACAGAGACCAACATCACAGTGCAATAGATGAATGAATATTCGCAAGAACTCAACATTCTGGAACGTTCACGGTGCAAAGCAGCACAGAACGACGAAAGCCGCCCTGCGTGAGGGCGGCTTTCGGACGGTCCGGATCGGGTGCGATCAGGCGCGCGCGGTCCTGACCCGCGCCGTGGACGCGCGCACGACCAGCTCCGGCTCGTACAGCAGTTCCTCGGCCGCGACCGGGCCGCCCTCCACCTGGCTCACCAGCAGCGTCACGGCGGCGCGCCCGATCGACTCGATGGGCTGCCGGACGGTGGTGAGCGGCGGGTTCACGCAATTCATGAACGCCGAGTCGTCATAGCCCACGACCGAAACGTCCTCCGGCACCGACATCCCGAGCCGCCGCACCGCGCGGATGACGCCGAGGGCGAGGGGATCGCTGGCGCAGATGACGCCGGTGACGCCGTCGCGGATCAGCCGTCCCGTGACGGCCTGGCCGCCCTCCAGCGAGAACATGCTGCGCCGCACCCACGCGGCGGGCAGGTCGACGCCGGCGCGCTCGGCCGCGGCGCGGGCGGCGGCGAGCTTGCGGTTGGACGGCACGTGGTCCTCGGGGCCGAGCACCATGCCTATCCGCTCGTGGCCCAGCGACAGCAGGTGCGCGAACGCCTGCTCCGCGGCGACGGCGTCGTCGGTCGACGCCTGCGGGAAGCTGAGCTTCTCGCTGGCCGCGTTGACCAGCGCGACGGGCAGCCGCACGTCCCGCAGCCGGTGGTAGTGGTCGTGCGGGGCGTCCGCCTCGGCGTACAGCCCGCCCGCGAAGATCACCCCGGAGGCCTGCTGCTGCAGCAGCATCTCCACGTAGTCGGCCTCCGACAGGCCGCCCGGCGTCAGCGTGCACAGCACCGGCGTGAACCCGCGCTGCGCCAGCGCGCCGCCGACCACCTCGGCCAGCGCGGGGAAGATCGGGTTGCCGAGCTCCGGCAGCACCAGCCCGACCAACCGGGCCCGCTCGCCGCGCAGCTGGGTCGGGCGCTCGTAGCCGAGCACGTCCAGCGCGGTCAGCACGGCGGCGCGGGTCGCGTCGGAGACGCCCGGCTTGTCGTTCAGCACCCGGCTGACGGTAGCCTCGCTGACCCCGACCTTCTTGGCGACCTCGGCCAGTCGACGTGTCATGCCGCAACTATACGACGCCGCCTTGCAAACCGCTTGCGTTCCTTGCAAACACTGGCCACCCCACCGTGGACCCGGCTGAACACAGGCACGGAAGGCCGGACCTCAGCCACGGCCACGGGCAGGCACGCGGAGCGAGTGCAGCGAGCGCAGCGGGCCTGCCCGACGACGGACGACGCGTTTCACGCGGAGCGCCAGCGGAGCGGGAAACGCGTCGTCCGTCGCAACGGGGGTTCCAGGGGGTCGCCCCCCTGGGCTAGCTGCGAGCGACGCGGTTGACCGCGGAGAGCATGGCCTTCAAGGAGGCGGTGACGATGTTGCCGTCGATGCCGACGCCCCACACCGTCGTGCCATTGACGTCGCACTCCACGTACGCGGCGGCGCGCGCGTCGCCGCCCGCGCTCATCGCGTGCTCGGCGTAGTCCAGCACCCGCACGCCGACCCCGACGGACGCGAGCGCGTCCTCGAACGCCGACACCGGGCCGTTGCCGACGCCCTCGATCTCGCGGATCTCGCCGTCCACCCGGACGTCGCAGCTGAGCACGTCCTTCTCGTCCACGCGGGACGTCGCGCGGTGCGCCAGCAGGCCGACGCGGGGGCCGTTGGCGAGGAACTCCGCCTCGAAGATCTCCCACATCCGCTCGGGCGTGACCTCGCCGCCCTGGTCGTCGGTGTGCTCCTGGACGACCCGGGAGAACTCGATCTGCAGCCGGCGCGGCAGCTCCAGGGAGTGCTCGGTCTTCATGATGTAGGCGACGCCGCCCTTGCCGGACTGGCTGTTGACCCGGATGACGGCCTCGTACGTCCGGCCGACGTCGTGCGGGTCGATCGGCAGGTACGGGACCTCCCAGGTGTACTCGTCCACCGGCGTCCCGGCGGCCTCGGCGTCCCGGCGCAGGTGGTCGAAGCCCTTGTTGATGGCGTCCTGGTGGGAGCCGGAGAAGGCGGTGTAGACCAGGTCGCCGCCGTAGGGGTGCCGCTCGTGCACGGGCAGCTGGTTGCAGTACTCGACCGTGCGGCGGATCTCGTCGATGTCGGAGAAGTCGATCTGCGGGTCGACGCCCTGGGTGAACAGGTTCAGGCCGAGGGTGACCAGGCACACGTTGCCGGTGCGCTCGCCGTTGCCGAACAGGCAGCCCTCGATCCGGTCGGCGCCCGCCATGTAGCCGAGCTCGGCGGCGGCGACGGCGGTGCCGCGGTCGTTGTGCGGGTGCAGCGACAGCACGACCGAGTCGCGGTAGGCCAGGTTCCGGTTCATCCACTCGATCTGGTCGGCGTAGATGTTCGGGGTCGCCATCTCGACCGTCGCCGGCAGGTTGACGATGACCTTCTTCTCCGGCGTGGGCTTCCACACGTCGTTGACGGCGTTGCAGACCTCGACCGCGTACTCCAGCTCGGTGCCGGTGAACGACTCCGGCGAGTACTCGAAGTAGATCTCGGTGTCGCCCATGTCCTCGGCGAGCTTGGCGCACAGCTTCGCGCCCTCGACCGCGATCGCGGTGATGCCGTCCCTGTCCTGCCCGAACACCACGCGGCGCTGCAGCGTGCTGGTCGAGTTGTACAGGTGGACGATCGCCTGCTTCGCGCCGCGCACCGCCTCGAAGGTCTTCTCGATCAGCTCGGGGCGGGCCTGCGTCAGCACCTGGATCACCACGTCGTCGGGGATCCGGCCCTCGTCGATGATCTGCCGGACGAAGTCGTAGTCGGTCTGGCTGGCCGCCGGGAAGCCGACCTCGATCTCCTTGTAGCCCATCCGTACCAGCAGCTCGAACATCTTGAGCTTGCGGTGCGCGTCCATCGGGTCGATCAGCGCCTGGTTGCCGTCCCGCAGGTCGACCGCGCACCAGCGCGGGGCCTCGGTGATGACCTTGTCGGGCCAGGTCCGGTCGGTCAGCTTGACCGGGGTGAACGGCCGGTAGCGCTCGAACGGCATGCCGGAAGACTGCTGTTGCGGATACATCCGATGTGATCTCTCTGCTCGAACCTCACGGCCGACGTCCATAACGAAGTCCCGCAGCGAGGGAGCCGACCTTGTTACAGGCCCCCGCTGCGGCCGCTAAGGAGGAGCAGCTCACGCAACACGCCTGCCAACGTAACAGACGACGTCCCAGTTACGGAAACCGACGTCCGGATACTGAGACACCAGGGGCCTCTGCCGTCTCTTCCAACGGCGCCCGGCACGCCGCGCATTCCCGGTCCGCCGCGTCAGGGGACGAGCACGGACAGGCAGGTCACGCAGCCCTCCAGGGCCTCGAACTCGCTGATGTCGACGCTGGTCACCCGCAGCCCGTCCGCCGCGAACCGCGCCGCGGTGCGCGGCGCGGACGCCGACATCAGCACGTGGTCCGGGCCGAGCAGCACCACGTGCGCGCCCGCCGGCTCCGGGACGACCCGGATGAACGGCAGCACCGCGGTGTCCACCAGCTCCGGCACCCCGACCAGGCTGCCGTCCGGCAGCGCCGTCATCGCCGACTTCAGGTGCAGGCAGCCCCGCGTGTCGACCGGCACCACCCGCCGCCCGCCCAGCAGGTGCGCGAGCTGGCAGATGCCCTCCTCGTTGGTGCGCGCGCCGCGCCCCACGTACACGGTGTCGCCGACGCACAGCACGTCCCCGCCGTCCAGGGTGCCCGGCGCCTTGATCCGCTCGACCCGCAGCCCCAGCTCGCGGACCGCCTGCTCGGTACCGGACGTCTCGCCCCGCCGGCGCGTCTCCCCCGACCTGCCGAGCACCGCCAGGTCCCCGCACACCACCACCGTGTCCTCGACGAACACCGCGTCCGGATGGTCGTCGGCGGGCGGCACCGCCCGCACCCGCCGCCCGGACGCCCGCAGCGCCGCGACGTACGCCTCGTGCTGCCGCGCGGCGAGCGCCGTGTCGACCGGGCGGCGCCCGATGTGGGTGACGATCCCCTCGGCGAGCCGCGGCCCCGGCGGCCGCACCAGGGCGGTGCCGGGATCCGGACGGGCGTGGGCGGGGTCCATGTCAGCGGGACGCCCCCTCGGTGGTGACGATCACGCCCAGCGCGTACGCGCGGGACATGCCGAGCAGCTCCGCGACGGCGTGCAGCGCCTGCCGCTCCCCCTCGTCGAGCGGGCCGTCCGCCAGCGCGATGCGGACGGCCTCGGCCAGGAACCACTCCTTGGCCTCCACGGCGAGGTGGGCGCCCGCCCGCTCGACCTCCTGGCCCAGGAACACCGGCGCCACCACCAGATCGGCGTCGATGGCGTCGTCGTCGTAGTCCGGCTCCCCGTAGCGGGTGACGGTCTCGATCGCGCGGGCGCGGGCCGCCGCGTCCTCCGGCGCGCCCGAGCGCAGCACGAGCGCCGCCGCCATCTGCTGCGCGGTCGGCGCCCGCAGCGCCGACACCGGGAACCGGCCGCGGCACGCGCGGCACTCCACCGCGTGCCCGAGCCGCCACAGCGGCACCAGCGGCACGAAGAACAGGCTGAACCAGCGCCGCGCGGCCCGCCGCCGGTAGGCGCGGTCGCCGCCGCACTGCGGGCAGTGGAACGTGCCCTCGCCGACCGTGCGGAAGACGACCGTCAGCCCGAAAACGAGCAACACCGGGGCTCTCCTCCCAAAACGGACTCCGCTCCAAAGTACCGACCCGGCGCCGCCGACGTGGCCGTCCCGGCGAACCCGGCCGCTCCGTTTACGCTGGGTC
>NZ_WBMR01000119.1 GCF_008923365.1 Actinomadura montaniterrae | reverse complement strand
GCCGCGGCCAGGACGGCGGCCGCGTCGCCGTCGCGGTGCACGGCGCCGTCGCCGGTGAGGCGCGGGACGGGCGGCGGGGCGGCGGCGCGCCGGTTGATCAGGTCGCGGTCGTCGTCGGCGGGGGGTTCGCCGTGCAGGACGGCGGTGGCGGCGCGGTAGATCGCCTCGCGCAGGCCGACGGCGGCGGCGAGGTCGGCGGCGCTCACCGGGGGCGGGTCGGTGACCAGCCCGGCGGCGACGCTCCAGCGGGCGAGGTGCTCGGGGGCGGTGAGCAGGTCGCGGCGGTCGGCGCGGCGGTGCTGGACGGTCCCGGCGAGGTCGAGGGCGAGGTCGCCGGACAGGAAGGTGAACTCCATCCCTCCACAATAACCACCTTGACAGGTTACGGACGGCGGTCCGAGGATGAATAACCGTCATAACCGGTTACTCAGGGAGGTGTCCCATGGTGGTCCAGCGCACCGAGGACGCCCCGCCCCGGGGCACCGCGCCCGCCCGACCGGACAACCCGACGGCCCCCCGGGCGGGCACGCGGACGGCGGCGCCGGGGGAGCGGACCGGCACCCGCACCGGCGGCGGCCGCGCGGGAGCGGCGGCGATGCCCGCGGTGTTCGTCCTGCTGTGGAGCAGCGCGTTCATCGCCGGCGTGATCGGCGTGGACGCCGCCCCGCCGCTGCTGCTGATCTTCGCGCGGTTCACCGCCGCCGGGATCCTGCTGGCCGGCTACGCGGTCGCCGTCCGCGCGCCGTGGCCGCGGGGCCGCGCCCTGGCGCACCTGGCGGTGTCGGGACTGCTGATCCAGGCCGTCCAGTTCGGCGCCCTCTACAGCGCCCTGGCGATGGGCCTGCCCGCCGGCGTCGTCGCGCTCGTCCAGGGACTGAACCCGGTCGTGATCGCGCTGCTGGCGGCGCGGGTGCTGGGGGAGCGGATCAGCGGACGGCAGTGGGCCGGGTTCGCGCTCGGCGCCGCCGGGGTCGTGCTGGCCGTCGCCGACCGCGTCGCGTTCTCGCCCCTCGGCGTGGTCCTGTCGCTGGTCGGCCTTCTCGGGCTCAGCCTCGGCACGCTCTACCAGAAGCGGCACGTCCCCGACATGGACGTGCGGACCGGCACCGCCGTGCAGTTCCTGGTCGCCGCGCCGCCGCTGGGCGCGCTGTCGCTGCTCACCGAGACGCCCGCCGTCGCGCACTGGGGCGCGTTCGGCGCCGCGCTCGCCTGGATGGTGCTGGTCAACTCCATCGGGGTGTTCCTGCTGCTGAACACGATGCTGCGCCGCTCGGCCGCCTCGAGCGTCGCCGCGCTGTTCTTCCTCACCCCGTCGGTCACCGCGGTGCTGGCGTGGGCGGCGATCGGGCAGGCGCTGGACCCGCTCGCCGTCGCCGGCCTGGTCCTCGGCGGCGCCGGTGTCCTGCTCGCCGGCCGCCGCTGACCCCCGCCCGGCCAGACCCCCGCCCGGCCGGGCCGCCGCGGGGCGGGGGGCCGGGGCCGGTCAGGCGGGGAACGGGTCGGGGCCCTCAGGACGGCAGTGCCGGCACGGCCGGTACCCCGCGGCCCGCGCGGCGGCCAGGTCCCGGAACCCGCGCCGGTGCGACGGCGCGATCCGGCGGGCGTCGGCGCAGGTCGGGAAGCACACGATCCCGGTGGTGTCGCTGCCGACCAGCCGCACCCCCCGCCGCGCCATGCCGGCGACCTCGTCCACGTCGACGTCCTCGGCGCGCAGCAGCCGCTCCTTGGCCGCCGCCCCGAACACGTACTCGCCCAGCGACCCGTCCGACCGGGTCACCCGATGGCAGGGGATCAGCAGCGGCACCGGGTTGCGGCCCAGCGCCGACCCGACCGCCCGCACCGCCTTCGGACGCCCCGCGCGCCGCGCCACCCACGCGTACGGGCGGGTCTGCCCGCGCGGGATCGTCGCCGCGGCCCGCAGCACCGCCGCCTCGAACCCGCTCAGCCCGCGCAGGTCCAGCGGCAGGTCGCCGAGCCGCCCCGTCCGCAGCGCCGGCACCAGCCCGGCGGGCGGCGCGTCGGCGGGCAGCAGCGGCCGCGCGAACCGCTCCCGGAACGCGGCGGTGAACTCCTCCTCGTCCAGCCCGGCCCGCAGGTACGCCACACCGCGGTCGGTGAACGCCACCCGCAGGCGCTCCAGCGGGCCGTCCACCTCGACGCGGCGCGCGGCGATCCGGTCCAGCAGCGCGGGCGGCGCGTCGGCGGCGAGCCCGGCCAGGCCCTCCAGCAGCGCGTCGGACGCGGGATCGATGCCGCTCATCGGGCACCCCCTCCTTCCTGATCGTGGTGCAGGCGGCGCAGGCGCGCCAGGCCGCGCGACACGTGCGACTTCACGGTGCCCTCCGGCACCCCCATCACCTCCGCGATCTCCGCGACCGGAAGGTCGGTGACGTGCCGCAGCACCACCGCGGCGCGCTGCGCGGCCGGCAGCTCGGCCAGCAGCCCCGCCAGCTCCCGCCCGGTCTCGTGCCGCGCCGCCGCGTCCTCCACGCCCTCGGCGGGGTCGGGCGGGTCCGGCGCGTCCTCCAGCGGCCCCGGCGGCGGCTTGCGCGCCGCCGTCCGCAGCCCGTTGCGCCACACGTTCGTCAGGATCGTCAGCAGCCACGCCCGCGGCCGCAGGTCCGCGATCCGCTCCGGCCCGTACCCGCACAGCGCCCGGTAGGCGCGCAGGAACGCCTCGGCGGACAGGTCCTCGGCCTCCGCCCACCGGCCGCACAGCCGCAGCGCGGTGGAGAACACCGGCCCCCGGTACGCCTCGTACATCACCGCGAACCCGCCGTCCAGGTCGCCGGACAGCGCGGCGACGACCCGCGCGCCCGCCGCGTCGCCCCCGCACCCCGCGCCCGCGGGGTCCCCGGCGGCGGCGCCCTCGGCGGGCGCTCCGGCGGGCCGGATCGAAACCTCGTCGGTAACCGTCACATCCCCTTCAACACCGCCGCCGCCCGGCCCGTTGCACCACCGCGGCCGCTCCGGCGGGGGCGCGCTCGGGCGGGGGTCAGCCGAGCCAGCCGGGACGGATCATCCCCGACTCGTAGGCCAGCACCACCAGCTGCGCCCGGTCCCGCGCCCCCAGCTTCGCCAGGATACGGCTGACGTGCGTCTTCGCCGTCGCCGGCGACAGCACCAGCCGCTCGGCGATCTCCTCGTTCGACAGGCCCTGCGCGACCAGCTCCAGCACCTCCCGCTCCCGCGCCGTCAGCGCGTCCAGCTCCACCGCCGGCGGCGGCGCGGTGATCCGGGACGCGAACTCGGCGATCAGCCGCCGCGTCACCGCCGGCGCCAGCAGCGCGTCGCCGCGCGCCACCACGCGCACCCCGTGGATCAGCTCCGGCGGCTCGGTGTCCTTCACCAGGAACCCGCTCGCCCCCGCCTTGATCGCCCCGTACACGTAGTCGTCCAGGTCGAACGTCGTCAGGATCACCACCTTGACGGCGGCCAGCGCGGGGTCGGTCACGATCCGGCGGGTCGCCTCCAGCCCGTCCAGCACCGGCATCCGCACGTCCATCAGCACCACGTCCGGGCGCAGCTCGCGCGCCAGCCGCACCGCCCGTTCACCGTCCCCGGCCTCGGCGACGATCTCGATGTCGTCCTCGCCCTCCAGGATCGACCGGAACCCGGCCCGTACGAGCGTCTGGTCGTCGGCCAGCGCCACCCGGATCACGTGTCCTCCCGCATCGCCCGTCCCGGCCTGCCGTCCGCCACCTGTTCTCCCGCTCCCTCGTCGTGCCCCCGCCGGCCGGCGGGGGGCTCCAGCGGCAGGCGGGCCCGCACCCGGAACCCGCCGTCCGGGCCCGGCCCCGCGGTCAGCTCGCCGCCGACCGCCACGGCCCGCTCCCGCATGCCGCGCAGCCCATTTCCGCGCAGGCCGTCGCCGCGCACCGGCCCGTCCGGATCGGCGGACGCCGCGGATCCGCCGGGCGGGCCCGCACCATCATCGTCGATCTGCACGATCACCGCGTCCGCGGTGCACCGCACCTCCACCGTCACCGTCCCCGCGCCCGCATGGCGGACGACGTTGGTCAGCGCCTCCTGCACGATCCGGTACCCGGCCAGCCCGACCGGTGCCGGCACCGCCGCCAGCGGCCCGCCGCCCTCACCACCACCGGCCCCGGCGGTGTCAGCTTCGGTGGCGGTGGCGAGGTCGCCGGCGCGCCGCACCCGCAGGCCCGCCGCCGCCGTCCGCTCCAGCAGCTCACCGACCCGCGCCAGCGACGGCACCGGCTCCACCGGCCCGCCGTCCCCGCCGGGCCCGTCGACCTGCCGCAGCACCCCCAGCACCCCGCGCAGCTCCCGCAGCGTCTGCCGGCTCGCCGCCTTGATCGCCTCCAGCGCCGCGTACGCCCGCGCCGGATCGTCGCGGCGGTGCAGCGCCGCACCCGCCTGCACGTTGATCAGCGAGATCTGGTGCGCCAGGACGTCGTGCAGCTCCCGCGCGATCCGCAGCCGCTCCTGCGCCGCCCGCCGCAGCGCCTCCTCCTCCCGGCCCCGCTCGGCCGCGGCGGCGCGCCGCTCGGCCTCCTCCACCCGGATCCGCCGCCCCCGCACGTACTGCCCGACCGCGACCGTCAGCAGCAGCGCCACCGTCAGCGACGCCACACCGCGCGCGTCCACCACCGCGTTCGGGTCGTCGCGGCCCCCGCCGCCCCGCAGCGCCGACGCGGTCAGGAACCCCGCGTTCACCGCGATCACCGCGCCGAGCGGCACCGCCGGCCGGCACTCCACCGCCGCGTTGAACAGCGCCACCAGGAACACGAACGCGATCGGCCCGTCCGGATACCCCAGCGGGTAGTACAGCGGCGGCACCGCCGTCGCCACCACCAGCAGCAGCACCGGATGCCGGCGCCGCCACACCAGCGCCAGCGTCGTCACCGCGATCAGCGCCAGCCCGCCCGGCCACAGCGGACGGTCCCCGGGCTTGGCGGCGACCGCGCTCATCACCCACGTGACCACCAGCGCCGCCACCGCCGGCACCACCTCGCCGGCCCGGCCGTGCGTCCACCGGCGCGTCCACTCCGCGCGGCCCCGCCCGAACCACGTCCGCGGCGGCGGGGCGGGCCGCCCGGGGCGCGGCGAGGGCACGGTCACCCGCCCCACGGTAGCGGCCCCTGACTTTCGGCAGTATCACCGCAGATCACCGGCTTGTACCGTGGTCCGGGTGAACGACCCGGCCACCACCGTCCCGCGGCGCCCGGGGGAGCGGGACGCGGGGGAGCGGAGCACGGCCCCCCTCGTCGCCTCGCCCGGCGCCCGCCCCCGCAGCGCCATCGCCATCGCCGCCGCACGCGCGATCCGCGCGGTCCGTGCTGAGGCCCGCGCCGCCGTCCACCGCCCCCGCCGATCCCTGCTGGTCAAGGACATCGTGCTGTGGGCGGTGCTGGCGCTGCCCGTCGCGTTCGACCTGGTCTCCCCGCTCGAGCCGGCCGCCCCGTACTGGTGGCTGCGGATCGCCGGCCTCGGCGCCCTGGCCGCCGCCGTCGCGATCTCCCGGACCCGCCCGACCGCCGCGCTGCTCACCGCCACCGCGCTGATCGCCGTGCACGGCAACTTCGCGTTCGCGATGCCCGTCATGTCCTACCTGACCGGGCTGCGGACGCCCCGCGCCCGCCCGGTGCTGTGGGGATTCACCGCCGTGTTCGCCGCCGGCACCCTGATCAACATCGTCCGCGGCATCGACGTCACCACCTGGTTCCCCCTCACCCTGTGGCTGGTGCTGCTCGGCGTGCTGCCCTGGCTCGTCGGCCGCTACTGGCAGCAGTACCAGGAACTCCTGCACGCCGGCTGGGAACGCGCCGACCGCCTGGAGCGCGAGCAGCGCATCACCGCCGAACGCGAACGGCTGCGCGAACGCGCCCGCATCGCCCAGGACATGCACGACTCCCTCGGCCACGAACTCGCCCTCATCGCCGTCCGCGCCGGCGCCCTGCAGGTCGCCCCCGGCCTCGACGACCGCCACCGCGCCGCCGCCGCCGAACTGCGCGCGGGCGCCGCCGACGCCACCGAGCACCTCCGCGAGATCATCGGGGTCCTCCGCGACGACACCGCCCGCCGCGCCGCGGCGGGGGAGACCACCGGGCCCGGCGGGACCGAACCCGCCGCCCGGCCCGTCCACGAAAGCGTCCACGACCTCGTCGAACGCGCCCGCGCCTCCGGCGTCCCCGTCCGCCTGGACACCGCCGCCGGGCCCGCCCCCGGCCACCTCCCGCCCATGATCGCGCTCGCCGCGCACCGGATCGTGCAGGAGGCCATCACCAACGCCGCCAAGCACGCGCCAGGCGCCCCGATCACCGTCACCCTCGCCCGCCGCACCCCCGCCCCGGACAGCGGCGGCGCCGATGACGACGCGCCGGCCGCGATCATCGTCACCGTCGCCAACGACGCCCCGCCCGCCGGGCCCGCCCTCCTCCCGCCCGGCGGCGGCCACGGCCTCACCGGCCTCACCGAACGCGCCCGCCTCGCCGGCGGCACCCTGCACGCCGCACCCGCCCCCGGCGGCGGCTTCACCGTCCGCGCCGTCCTCCCCGAGACCCCGCCGCCCGGCCCCCGCCCCCTGAACACCCCGGGCCCCCACGACGCCCCGGCCGCCGCTGGCGGCGGGCCCTCGGAATCGGCACGGCACCTGGAACGCGAACGCCGCCACGTCCGCCGCGGACTCATCACCGCCATCGCCGTCCCCGCCGCCCTCATCGCCGCCCTCGGCGCCGTCATGCTCGGCTACTACACCTACGCCACCCTCAACTCCGTCCTGCCGCCCGACGACTACGCCGCCCTGCGCGTCGGCGACACCCGCGCCCACATCGAGCAACTGCTCCCGCCCATGCAGGCCACCGAGGCCAGCGGCGTCCGCGCCCGCGTCCCCGAACCGCCCGGCGCCCACTGCCGCTACTACCGCCCCACCGCCGACCTGCTCGGCACAGGCCACCTCTACCGCCTGTGCTTCACCGGCGGACGCCTCACCGACAAGAACGCCTACAGCACCGCCGACCCCGCCACGAAAGGCCCCGAGTGATCCGCGTCCTGCTCGCCGACGACGAGACCATGATCCGCGCGGGAGTCCGCGCCATCCTGTCCGCCGACCCCGGCATCGACGTCGTCGCCGAGGCCGGCGACGGCCGCGAGGCCGTCGACCTCGCCCTCGCCCACCACCCCGACGTCGCGCTCCTCGACATCCGCATGCCCCGCATGGACGGCCTCACCGCCGCCGACGAGCTGCGCCGCGCCGCCCCCGCCACCGCCGTCGCCATCCTCACCACCTTCGGCGAGGACGACTACATCGCCCGCGCCCTGTCCGGCGGCGCCAGCGGCTTCCTGCTCAAGTCCGGCGACCCCCACGAGCTCATCGCCGGCGTCCGCGCCGTCGCCGCCGGCGCCGCGTTCCTGTCGCCCAAGGTCGCCCACCGCGTCATCACCGAGCTGTCCGGCGGACGCATGGCCGCCGGCGCCGCCGCCCGCCGCCGCACCGCCGGGCTCACCCCCCGCGAACGCCAGGTCCTCGCCCTGCTCGGCGCCGGCCTGTCCAACGCCGAGATCGCCGACCGCCTCCACGTCGTCGAAGGCACCGTCAAGGCCTACGTCAGCGCCATCCTCACCCGCCTGGACGTCAGGAACCGCGTCCAGGCCGCCGTCCTCGCCCACGAGGCCGGGCTCGTCGGCGACCCCGCCCCCTGACACCCTCGACGACCACCAGCGGGGCCGCCGCACCGCGATCACGGTACGGCGGCCCCTGGTCCGCATCCGGGGGGGACGGTCAGGCGTCGCGGCGCCGCAGCACCAGCACCCCGCCCCACAACGCCGCCACCGTCCACGCCGCCAGGATCGCCGCCCCGGCCCCCGCCGGGTACGGGCCGTCACCGTTCATCAGGTACCGGCCCGCCGTGCTCGGCAACGCGTCCGCCACATGCCGCCCCATCGCCGAACCCGCGTTCACCAGCAGCATCGGCACCACCAGCAGGAACAGGAACGCCGTCGTCAACGTGCCCGCCGTGCTGCGCAGCATCGCCCCGATCCCGAGCACCAGCAGGCTCACCAGCGCCAGATACACGCCCATCTGCAGCGCGTCGTCGACGGCCACCACCGCACGGAACCGGCCCCACCCGCCCAGCACCGGACCCGCCACCGCCGTCCCCACCGCCCCCAGCACCGCGCCCGCCGGCAGCATCACCGCCGCCAGCACCACCGCCTTGGACGCCAGCATCCGCCCCCGCCGCGGCACCCACTGCAGCGTCGACCGGATGCTCCCCGTCGCGTACTCACCGGTGATCACCAGGATCGCCACCGCCACCACCACGAACTGCACCAGGTCCAGCGACGCGACCGCGACCCCGCTCACCGGCACCACCCCCTGATCGTCCGAGGCGATCTCGTTGGTGTTGTTCGACACCGTCGACGACGCCAGGACCAGCGACATCAGCCCCATCAACGCGGCCGAGCCCGCAAGGCCCCACCACGTCGACCGCACCGACCACAGCTTCGTCCACTCCGCCGCCACCGCCCCCGGCAGCCCGCCACCGGCCCGCTCCCCGCCACGCGCCCGCGTCCGCACCGTCGCCGCCATCACGCCTCCACCGCCGCCGCGCCGGCGCCGTACTCCACGCTCGCCCCCGTCAACTCCATATAGGCCTCCTCCAGCGACGCCTTCTCCTCGCTCAGCTCCAGCAGCGGAACCCCCGCCTCGAACGCCAGCCACCCGACCCGGTCCACCGGCATCCCCGTCACCACCAGCTCCTCCGCCGACACCCGCACCACCTCCACACCTCCACGCGTCTCCGCTGCCCGCGGCGCCTCCGCCCGCACGCGCGCCGCCAGCTCCGCCGCCCGCGGACTGCGCACCCGCACCGAGTTCCGCGAACTCGCCGCGATCACCTCCGCCACCGGCGCGTCCGCGATCAGCCGCCCCCTCCCGATCACCACCAGCCGGTCCGCCGTCAGCTGCATCTCGCTCATCAGATGCGACGACACGAACACCGTCCGGCCCTCCGCCGCCAGCGACCGCATCAACCGCCGCACCCACAGCACCCCGTCCGGATCCAGCCCGTTCACCGGCTCGTCGAACAGCAGCACCCCCGGATCGCCCAGCAGCGCACCCGCGATCCCGAGCCGCTGCCCCATCCCCAGCGAGAACGACCCCGCCCGCTTCCCGGCCACCCCCTCCAGACCGACCAGCGCCAGCACCTCCTCCACCCGCCCCGCCGCGATCCCGTTGCTGCGCGCCATCGCCAGCAGATGCCGCCGCGCCGACCGCCCCGGATGCACCGCCTTCGCCTCCAGCAGCGCCCCCACCTCACGCAGCGGATGCCGGAACTCCCCGTACCGGCGGCCGCCCACCAGCGCCGCCCCCGCACTCGGACGATCCAGCCCCACGATCATCCGCATCGTCGTCGACTTCCCCGCCCCGTTCGGCCCGAGGAACCCCGTCACCTTCCCCGCCGCCACCTCCAGCGAAAGGCCGTCCACCGCCGTCCTGTCCCCGTACCGCTTCGTCAGACCACGCAACGCGATCATCACACCGTCCCTCCGGCTCGACGCCCCGACACCGCCAGAACCTAGGCGGCGGGGGAGCGGCCCCACAGTGCCCGAACGTCGCACCCCGACCCCCTACTTTCGGCAGGGAACCCGCACCGGCCCGGACGAAACGAAACGGGCCGCCCCGGTGCCACCACCGGAACGGCCCGCCCGCACGCGCCCGCCGACGCTACGAACCCGGCCGATGATGCCGCCCCACCGCACCACCGCCCCCGGCGCCGCCGACACCCCGCACACCGCCCATCACGTCCGGCATCGTCACCGCCGCATCGTCCACCCGCGTCACACCCCCCGCAGCCGCCGGCACCCGCACCGGAACCGGACCTGCATGCCCCGCACCCACCGCCGCAGGCACCGGACGCGCCCCCAGCAGCACCGCACCCACCGGGAATCCCCGCAGAAGATCCACCACCGGCTCGGCCGCCCGCACCAGCACCAGCGCCACCACCGGAGCGACCACCACCCCCACACAGAACCCCGCCGCCACGTCATGCGGGTAATGCACGCCCACGAACACCCGCGAGAACGCCATCAGCATCGCCAACGGCAGCACCAGCGGCGCCAGCGCCCGCCACACCACCACCAGCGCCGCAGCCGACGCCGCCGCGATCGTCGCGTGGTTGCTCGGGAACGACCAGTCCCCGGGCGCCGGACACGCCGCGATGTGCAGCGCCCCGGGCACCGCCCGGCACGGCCGCTCCTCCTGAAGGAAGTCCTTCGACACCTCGCTCACCAAGTACGCCGCCACCATTGCGAACGGCGCCGACAACGCCAGCCCCATCGACCGCGCGTCCCGGCCCCGCGCCCGCCACCAGCCCGCCACGAACAGCACCGCGAACAACAGCAGCCCCGCGTTCGTCCCCACGTCCGCCACCGAATGCACCCACGACGGCGTACCCCACGCCCACTCGGTGACGTCCCGGTACAGATGGACGCTGAAATCTGGCGCCTGCATGCTCTCCCTCACGATCCAGACGACCGCCCGACACCACATCCGACACCGGACGGACCGCCGAAGTTCACCCCACGTTCACCGTCCCGTAGAGCTTGGCATGCCACACGATCACCCGCGCCACAAACACCGCGCATCACCCAGAAGTCGGCACCGCACCCCGACGAAAGCCACCCCTACCGCCCCCGACCTCCGACGGGAGCCGACCACACGCCGCCTACCACACCGAAAACCGATTCGCCCACCACCACCGCCGTCCGCCACACTCACACCACGTGGGAAACCTGCACATCTTCGACATGGACGGCACCCTCCTCAACGGAACCACCGCCAACCTCCAACTCGCCCGCCACCTCGGCACCCTCACCGAACTCCACGCCCTCGAGGCCCGCTTCGCCGCCGGCACCCTCGACACCCGCGCCTTCTCCACCGAGATCCACCGCCTCTGGCGCCACCTCACCCCCCAGCACGTCGCCGCCGCCTACACCGCGAGCCCCTGGCTCACCGGCATCGCCGACGTCTGCGCCGACATCCGCGCACGCGGCGAACACTCCGCCGTCATCACCATGTCGCCCGACTTCTTCGCCCGCCACCTCCTCGACCTCGGCTTCGACCACGTCATCGCCTCCCGCTTCCCCCCGCTCCCGTTCACCACCGCACCCCTCGACACCAGCGGCATCCTCACCCCCGACGACAAGGTCCGCATCGCCGAAGAACTCCGCACCCGCCACGGCCTCACCACCGACCAATGCCTCGCCTACGGCGACTCCATGTCCGACGCACCCCTCTTCCGCCACCTCACCAACACCATCGCCATCAACGCCGACCACCACCTCGCCGGCATCGCCGCCCTCGACTACCGCGGCACCGACCTCACCGCCGCCTACACCCTCGCCCGCACCCTCCTCCGACCCGCACCGGGGGAGTAGCCACCGAACAACTCACCCCCGCTCCACCGGCCCCAGCAACGGATGCACCCGCATCGCCGCCTCCAACTCACCCGGCAGCTCATCCCGATACCGCCCCAGCGTCGACAGATCCGAATGCCCCAGCACCCGCCGCACCGCATCCATGTCCGTCGCCGCCGCCAGCAGATGCGTCGCCGTCGTATGCCGCAACCCATGCGGCGTCACACTCCGCCGCCGCCCCGGCTCCACCCCCTCCAGCACCCGATCGATCACCGCCTGCACATCACCCCGCGCCAACCGCCGCCCCCGCCACGACAACAGCAACGCCCGCGACTCCACCCCACGATCCAGCAGCACCCGCCCCTCCGCCAGATACGCGTCCAGCACCTCCACCACCGGACGAGGCAGCGGCACATCCCGCGTCCGCCCGCCCTTCCCGAAGATCCGCCAATACCGCATCCCCCCGTTGACGAAGAAGTCCTCCGCATTCGCCCGCGTCAACTCCGACACCCGCGGACCCACCGCCGCCAGCAACAGCACGATCAACCCGTCCCGCAACTCCGTCCGCTGATCCACCCGCCGCCGCGGCGCCGGACCCGCCTCCGCCATCTCCCGCGCCGCCCCCAGCAACCCCTCCGCCTGCTCCACCGTCAACGCCCGCCGCTCCGCCCGCAACCCGCCCCGATGCTTCGGCCGCACCGTCACCGCCACCATCGGATCCAGCTGCACCCACCCCGCCACCACCGCGTACTTGAAGAACGCCGACACCGACCGCCGGAACCGCGCCTGGGACGACGCGCTCTGCACCGCACCCCCGCCCTCCGGGCCCGCCCCGGACGCCGCGCGGCGCCGCCCGTCCGGCTTGCGCGCGAACCCCAGCAGCACCTCATCGACGTCCGCCCCCGTCAGATCGTCCAGCACCCGATCCGCACCCGCCAGCTCCGCGAACGTCACCACGTCCCGCGCGTACACCTCCGCCGACGCCGGTGCCAACGCCCCCGTCGAGCACTTCGCCCGAACCATCTCCGCATAACGGTCGACGGCCTCGGCCACGGTCACACGCTGAAGATCGGCAGGACGCACCCGCCGGACGCTACAACCCGCCACCGACAAAACCGCCCCCAGACGGGTACCACCGCACCCGACACCCCGGGGGAGAGGAGCCGCCCGTGCTGATCGGCACATCCGGATGGCAGTACACCGACTGGCGCGACGTCCTCTACCCGCCCGGCCTCCCGCAGCGCGCCTGGCTGCAACGCTACGGCGAGGTCTTCACCACCGTGGAGAACAACAACGCCTTCTACCGGCTCCCCAAACGCGCCACCTTCGAAGCCTGGCACGACAACACCCCGCCCGGCTTCGTCATGGCCGTCAAAGCCAGCCGCTACCTCACCCACATGAAACGCCTCAACGACCCCGCCGAACCCGTCGCCCGCCTCATGGCCGCCGCCGGCGGCCTCGGCGCCAAACTCGGCCCGATCCTCCTGCAACTCCCGCCCACCCTGCAGGCCGAACCTGACCGCCTCGACGAATGCCTGCGCCGCTTCCCCGACGGCGTCCGCGTCGCCGTCGAACCACGCCACCCCACCTGGTGGACCGACGACGTCCGCCGCGTCCTGGAACACCACGGCGCCGCCCTGTGCTGGGCCGACCGCCTCGGCCGCCCCCTCACACCCCTATGGCGCACCACCGGCTGGCTCTACCTGCGCTTCCACGAAGGCCCCGCCGACCCCTGGCCCCACTACGACGACGCCACGCTCCGCGCCTGGGCCGACCGCCTGGACGGCGCCGACGACGCCTACGTCTACTTCAACAACGACCCCGGGGGAGCGGCCGTCCGCAACGCCCTGCGCTTCACCGACCTCACCGCCCCGTAGATCACGAGCGCGGCGCGTACATGATCAACGCGACCCCGGCCAGGCAGACCAGCGCGCCGGCGACGTCCCACCGGTCGGGCCGGAACCCGTCGACCGCAACGCCCCACGCCAGCGACCCCGCGACGAACACACCGCCGTACGCGGCCAGGACGCGGCCGAAGTCAGGGGAGGGCTGCAACGTCGCCACGAACCCGTAGGCCCCGAGAACGGCCACGCCCGCGACGATCCACCACGGCCCGCGATGCTCCCGCCAGCCCTGCCACACCAGCCACGCGCCACCGATCTCCGCGAGCGCGGCCAGCAAGAATAGGGCAACCGAGCGCACGACCATCATGCCGATCACCCTAAGGAGAGCCGGGCCCTCCAAGGAGCCCGCCACGACACCCACACCGCCAAATGGGATACATAGGAACAAACCGCACAAACCAGACAGAATCCAGCTTCTGTCCGGTTTGAGGTTAGAGAAAGAACGCGCCCCGCAAGCGGACTCCGCAACGACGCCCCCGACCCAACCTTGATCATCAGCAACTTCGCCCAGGTCAACCGCCAGCCTGGGCCGGGGAGTGGCCGGCGCCTTCCTGGACGCAAAGGCAAGCGCAACCCATCCTCGAGCGACGCTCAAGGTCAGATGCCCATGCGGCCCACCGCACAGCACACTCCGGTGCGTCTCCAGCGAGCACCACCTCGCCGCTCTGAGCCGATCGACGTCCAGACTGGCCGACCCAGTGAACGCCCGAACGCCGTCTGCGCCGCGCGCCACCAAGACCGCGCCGCCACGATCTTCAACGCAGCTTCAGCGGAACCCGGCGGAGGAATCCTTGTCGGCGCGCGCAGCCAGCCACGAGCCGTCGCACCACGAGCCGCCCAGCCAACGGCGGCGCCCAGGACGGCCGGCGCCACGGCGCGAGCTGTCCTGGATCGTCGCGGCGCCGCGCTGGCCGCCGCGCGCGGCGATCTTGCGGCCGATGCCCCTTTCGTTCCAGCTCTGATAGATGGTCGATAATGAGCATTATGTTAAGTGGAGGATGTGGGGCGCGCGTCTTCGGCTGCGGCGTCCTCGGTCTCCCAGCGCAGCAGGTCGCCTGGCTGGCACTCGAGCACCTCGCAGAGCGCGGCGAGGGTCGTGAAGCGCACGGCCTTGGCGCGGCCGTTCTTGAGGACCGCCAGGTTGGCGGGCGTGATCCCGACGCGGTCCGCGAGCTCGCCCACGGACATCTTCCGCTTGGCCAGCATCACGTCGATGTCGACGGCGATCGGCATCAGATCACCTCGTCCAGTTCGGCCTGCATCTGCGCCGCTTCGACGTCCCGCGCGACGGCCTGGACGAGCAGCGTCCGCAGCACGAGCACGATGAGCGCGACCCCCAGGATGGCCAAGCCGACCCCGGCCATGATGACGGTGACGCCCGGGTCGTCTCGCTGGCCCGGCGCGTTGAGGGCCGTGACCGCGAACCACACGAGCGCAGCCGCCACGATCGCGCCGATGATGACGTCCACGTACCGGAAGGCGGCGTGGGAGAAGACGGTTCCGCGTCGCACCATGGTCACCAGCCGCCACACGCAGACCCCGATGACCTGGACCGCCCCGATGCCCAGGATCGTGATGACGCGTAGCGGGGTCAGCGGGAGCGACCCGTCCTCCGGGTCGCTCCCGCTGACCAGCGTCCACACCATCAATGCCTGTACGGACACGGTGCCGACGAGCCCCACCACGAGCACGGCGCGCAGCGCGCGCACTGTCAGCTTTCCCATGGCCCACCCTTCCATCGACTCACGATGGGAATCTATCGATTTTCGATAGGTGAGGCAAGCGCTGAGGCGGAGGCGCCGGGTTCGCACCGTGGCGGGTCGCTGAGGACGCGGATCGGGTTGCCGCTCCCCCGTTTGCTTCGGGTCGCCGGCGCTCGGGCGTCGGCTGAGGCTTCGCTGGCCGGGTAGGCGGGGCGCTTGGTTCAGGTGGCTTTGGTGGCGGGGTGGGTGAAGGTGATGTCGTGGGTTTTGGTTACGGCGGCGGTGCGGCCGGGGGCCTGGTGGTATTGCCAGTAGAGGTTGGTGTGGGCGATGACCTGGTCTGGCGGTGGTGCGCCCCAGGCGCTCTGGTCTGGGGCGGTGTGGGCGTCGCCGACGAGGGTCACGTCGTAGCCGCGGGTGAACGCGCCGTGGATGGTGGAGCGGATGCATGCGTCGGTCTCGGCGCCGGTGACGATGAGTCGCCCGACCGCGGCCGCGGCGAGGACGTCTTCCAGGTCGGTGTCCTCGAAGGAGTCGCCGTAGGTCTTGTGGACGAGCGGCTCGGAGTCGTGGCGGGTCAGTTCGGGGACGTACTGCCAGGCGTCGGTGCCTTTGGTGAGGTGGTCGTCGGAGTGCTGGACCCAGATGACGGGGGTGTCGTGGGTGCGGGCTTTGTCGATGAGGGCGGCGATGTTGGTGATGACGCTGTCGCGTTGGTGGGCGTCGGCCATGACGCCGCTCTGGACGTCGATGACGAGCAAGGCGGTGTTGGGGCGGTTCGGCAGTGTGGTCATGGTGGTGCTCCCCTGTTCGGGTGGTTGCCGGGGGCAGGGTATTAGGTGGCGCTGACAGTGCCGGGGTGCTTAGGGTCGCGGTATGACGTGGCGATATTGATGCTTCTCCCCCGGGTCCGGGTTGGCGCGCAGGCTGTACGTTTACGCCTTCCTTGAGGACTTCATCCTTATCTATCCGGTTTATTCGGTGTTGTTCGCCGAGGCCGGGCTGTCGGCCGCCCAGATCTCGTCGCTGTTCGCGGTCTGGTCGGTGACGGGGTTCGTCGTCGAGCTGCCCGCCGGGTTGTGGGCGGACGTGTTCTCGCGGCGGTCGCTGCTGGTGGCCGCTCCCCTGCTGGCCGGCGCGGGTTTCGGGCTGTGGGCCTTCGTCCCGTCGTATCCGGCGTTCGCGGCGGGGTTCGTGTTGTGGGGTGCGGGGTCGGCGCTGCGGTCGGGGGCGTTGCAGGCGCTGGTGTACGAGGCGCTCGAGCGGTCGGGGGACGCGGGTTCGTACGCGCGGTTGATCGGGCGTTCGGAGGCGGTGGCGCTGCTGGGGGTGGTGGCGGCGAGTGCGGTGGCGTCGCCGGTGCTGGCGGTGGGCGGTTACCGGTTGCTGGGTGTGGCGAGCGTGGCGGCGTGCGTGGGGTGTGCGGTGGCCGGCTGGTTCTTGCCTGAGGAGCGGGTGGGGCGGGTGGACGGTGGGTTGTCGGTGGTGGGGGTGCTGCGGGACGGTGCGGCGCAGGTGAGGCGTGATCCGGCGGTGCGGGGTGCGTTGGTGCTGGCGGCGGTGGTGACGGGGGTGACGTCGGTGGACGAGTACGTGCCGTTGCTGGTGCGGTCGACGGGTGTGGCGGCGGTGTGGGTGCCGTTGCTGGTGCTGGTGGTGACGGTGGGTGACGCGGTGGGCGGTTGGGTGGCGGGGCGGGGTGTGCGGCTGCTGGGGCCGGTGCTGGGGGCGGGTGCGGTGCTGCTCGCGGCTGGGTCGGTGGGTCAGTCGGTGTGGGGTGTGCCGCTGGTGGCGGTGGCGTTCGGGGCGTTCCGGTGGTCGGTCGCGGCGGTGGACGCGCGGTTGCAGGAGCGGGTGGGTGACGGGGCGCGGGCGACGGTGACGTCGCTGGCGGGGTTCGGGACGGAGGCGGTGTCCATGGTGGTGTTCGGCGGGTATGCGCTGGGGTCGGCGTGGGCGGGGCCGGGGGTGCTGATGGCGGTGGTGGCGGTGCCGTTCGGGGTGGTGGGCGTGGTGGTGTGGGCGGTGGGTCGGCGGGGCTAGGAGGAGGCTAGGGCGGGCTTCTCCGTTGGGAGTAGGCGCGGCGGCGGTGTACATCCGGGGTTGTAGGGGGCGGGGGTCCGGTACGCGAAACGCGCAGTGCGGTTCGGGGCTTGCGCAGGATCCGCGGAGGGGGTGCCGGGCCGGATGATCGGGTCGTGGTTTCCGCCGATCGTTCGTGGGGGTTGTGCTGATGGATCCGCTGATGCTGGCTCGGGTGCAGTTCGCGTTGACGGCCGGCTCGCATTTCCTGTTCGTGGCGCTGACGCTGGGGCTGGCGACGCTGGTGGCGTTGATGCAGACGCGGGCGACGCTGTCCGGGAGTGCGGTGCATGCGCGGATGACGCGGTTCTGGGGCCAGCTGTACGTGGTGAATTACGCGGTGGGGATCGTCACGGGGCTGGTGATGGAGTTCCAGTTCGGTCTGAACTGGGCGGGGATGTCGCGGATGACGGGCGGGGTGTTCGGGGCGCCGCTCGCGCTGGAGACGATCGCGGCGTTCTTCGTCGAGTCGACGTTCCTGGGGTTGTGGATCTTCGGGTGGGATCGGCTGAACCGGTGGGTGCATCTGGGGTTGATCTGGGTGGTGACGCTGACGGCGTATCTGTCGGCGTATTTCGTGCTGGTGGCCAACGGCTGGTTGCAGCGTCCGGTGGGTTACGAGATGCGGGACGGGGCGGCGCGGCTGACGGACGTCGGGGCGCTGCTGGCCAATCCGACGGCGCTGCTGGCGTTCGCGCACGTGCTGTTCGGGGGGCTGCTGACGGCGGGGTTCTTCATGGCGGGGGTGAGCGGCTACCACCTGCTGCGGCGGACGGCGGAGGTGGAGTTCTTCCGGCGTTCGATGCGGATGGGGCTGGTCACGGTGATGGCGGCGGTGATGCCGGTGGTGGTCGTCGGGGGGATGCAGTACCAGTACCTGCAGCCGACGAAGACCGGTGGTGATGACGCGGCGGCGGCGGTGGCGGACTTCACGGCGCGGTTCGGTCCGGGCGACTACATGGCGCCGGGGCTGGCGGGCGTCGGTGAGGGGGTGATGACCGGGCTGTGGTCGTTGATGCTGCTTCTGGCGCTGGCGGCGCTGGTGAAGGTGTGGTCGGGGCGGTGGCTGGTGCGGGGCCGGGTGTTCCACGTGGTGATGATCTGCGCGGTGCCGCTCCCCTACGTGGCGATGCTGTCGGGCTGGGTGTTCCGTGAGGTGGGGCGGCAGCCGTGGATGGTGTACGGGGTGCTGAAGACGCGGGACGCGCTGTCGCCGGGGGTGGGTTCGGGGACGATCGCGGTGTCGTTCGTGGCGTTCACGGCGCTGTTCGCGGTGCTGGTGGGGGTGAACGCGTGGTTGCTGGCGCGGTTCGCGCGGCGGGGGCCGGACGGGGCGGCGCTGGGGGCCGCTCCCCCGGTGGCGCCGTCGGCTCCGGCGGTGTCGGCGACGTTCTGATCCTCGGTTTCGTGTCGGTGCGGGTTTCTCAACGGTGGGACGGGAGTGTGCGTGATGGAGTCTCTGGCGGTCGTGCTGCTGGCGGTGTTCGCCGGCGGGTATCTGGTGCTGGCGGGTGCGGACATCGGGGTGGGGATGCTGCTGCCGTGGCTGGGGCGGGATCAGCGGGAGCGGCGGGTGGTGATCGCGTCGTTCGCGCCGTTCTTCCTCGGGAACGAGGTGTGGCTGGTGGCGTCGGCGGGTCTGGTGGCGGGGGCGTTCCCGGGGTTGGAGCACCGGCTGCTGGCGGATCTGTATCCGGTGGCGGCGGCGCTGCTGGTCGGGTGGGTCGTGCGGGACATGGGGCTGTGGCTGCGGGGCCGGGTGGACGCGTCGGGGTGGCGGACGGTGTGCGACGGCGCGGTGGTGGCGGGGAGCTGGGCGCTGGGGTTGGCGTGGGCGTCGCTGCTGGGGTCGGTGCTGGGCGGCGGGGGGTTGAACGCGGGGAGCGTTCTGGGGTTGCCGCTGGTGGTGCTGTTCGCGTGGCATGGTGCGGGGTTCGCGCGGTTGCGGTTGTCGGGTGATCTGGCGGTGCGGGCTGAGCGGGGTCGTGGCCGGTACGGGGTGTCGGCGCTGGTGCTGGTGGTGGCGTTGGCGGCGGCGGGGTTGCGGCTGCCGTGGTCGGAGGTGGTGGCGCTGGGCGGCGGGTTGTCGTTGACGGTGGTGGGTGCGGTGGTGCTGCTGCCGTTGCTGGCGGCGTCGCAGGCGCTGGTGTGGCGGACGTTCTGGGGGCGTGTGGACTCCCCCTCCTACCTGTGAGCGGGGGGGGTCGAGGTGAAGGGTGTGGAGCGGCGCCTGCTGGGGCTGGTCCCCCGGCGGGTGCTGGCGGGGTTGGGTGTGCTGGCGGCGGGTCAGGGTGTGCTGCTGGTGGTGGCGGCGGGTCTGCTGGCGCGGGGGGTGGCGGGCCTGGACGCGGGGTTGCTGCCGTGGCTGGTGGCGGCGGTGGCGGGCCGGGCGGTGCTGGCGTGGGTGTCGTCGCTGGTGGCGGGGCGTGCGGCGGCCGGGGTGAAGGAGGGGTTGCGGGAGGCGCTGCTGGCGGGCGGTGCGGTGGACGCGGGGGCGCGGGTGACGTTGCTGACGCGGGGCCTGGACGCGGTGGACCCGTTCTTCACCGGGTACGTGCCGCAGTTGCTGGCGGCGTGCGTGGTGCCGCCACTGGTGGTGGCGCGGCTGGTGGCGGCGGACTGGGCGTCGGCGGTGGTGGTGCTGGTGACGTTGCCGCTGGTGCCGGTGTTCGGTGCGCTGGTGGGGTTGCGGACGGCGGCGTTGACGGGGCGGCAGTGGGCGTCGCTGCATCGGCTCGGCGGGCATTTCCGGGACGTGGTGGCGGGGCTGTCGACGTTGCGGGCGTTCGGGCGGACGGGTCATCAGTCGCGGGTGGTGCGGGCGCTGGCGGAGGAGCATCGGCGGGCGACGACGGGGGCGCTGCGGGTGGCGTTCCTGTCGTCGCTGGTGCTGGAGCTGGTGTGCGCGTTGTCGGTGGCTTTGGTGGCGGTGCCGGTGGGGTTGCGGCTGCTGGAGGGCGGGATGGTGCTGTCGACGGGGCTGCTGGTGCTGGTGCTGACGCCGGAGGCGTATCTGCCGTTGCGTGCGCTGGGCGCGCGGTTCCATGCCAGCGCGGAGGGGGTGGCGGCGGCGCAGGAGGCGTTCGCGGTGCTGGACGCGCCGCCGGAGCGGCCGGCGGGGCGGGTCGTGGTGGGCGAGGGTGTGCCGGAGATCGTGCTGGATCGGGTGACGGTGCGGTATCCGGGTGCGGAGCGGGCGGCGCTGGAGGAGGTGTCGCTGCGGATCGGGGCGGGTGAGCGGGTCGCGGTGACGGGGCCGTCGGGTGCGGGGAAGTCGACGTTGCTGCTGGTGGTGGCGGGGTTGGTGGCTCCGGTGTCGGGGCGGGTGCTGGTCGACGGGGTGGATCTCGCGGAGCTGGATCCGGTGGCGTGGCGGCGGCGCCTGGGGTGGGTGCCGCAGCGTCCGCATCTGTTCGCGGCGTCGGTGGCCGACAACATCCGGCTCGGTGATCCGTCCGCGGGGCGGGACCGGGTGGTGGAGGCGGCGCGGGCGGCGGTCGCCGACGGGTTCGTCGCGGCGATGCCGCGGGGGTATGCGACGGTGCTGGGCGAGGGCGGTGCGGGGGTGTCGGCGGGTCAGCGGCAGCGGCTGGCGGTGGCGCGGGCGTATCTGGCGGGCGGTCCGGTGATGCTGCTGGACGAGCCGACGGCGCGGCTGGACGTGGCCAGTGAGCGGGCGCTGGTGCAGGGTGCGGCGCGGCTGCTGGAGGGGCGGACCGCGCTGGTGGTGGCGCATCGTCCGGCGCTGCTGTCGCTGGCGGACCGGGTGGTGCGGCTGCGGGACGGCCGGCTGTCGGAGCCGGCGGGTCGTGCGGGGGTCGTCGAGGAAGGCAGGGCGGCGTGAAGGGGCTGTGGGGCGCGGTGCGGCCGCATGCGGTGCGGCTGGTGGTCGCGGCGCTGGCGGGCGTGGCGGCGGAGGTGTGCGGGCTGGCGCTGGTCGCGACGGCGGCGTGGCTGATCGCGCGGGCGTCGCAGCGTCCGGAGCTGGCGGTGCTGTCGGTGGCGATCGTGGCGGTGCGGGGGTTCGCGCTGGCGAAGGGGTCGCTGCGGTACGCCGAGCGGCTGGCGGGCCATGACGCGACGTTGCGGGCGCTGGCGGAGCTGCGGGGACGGGTGTTCGACGCGCTGGCGGCGCGGCGCCGGCCGGAGCCGGGGCTGCGGGACGGCGCGGGGCTGCGGGACGGCGGGGCGCTGACGCGGATGGTGTCGGACGTGGAGGCGGTGCAGGACCTGCTGCTGCGGTGCGTGCTGCCGGGGGTCGCGGCGGTGGTGTGCGGGGTCGTGGGCGTGGCGGTGTGCGGGCTGGTGGCGCCGGGCGCGGCGGTGGTGCTGGCGGTGGGCGTGCTGGTGGCGGGGCCGGTGCTGGCCGTGGCGGCGGCGGGTGCGGCCGGCCGGGTGTCGGCGCGGGTCGCGGCGGGGCGCGAGGAGCTGGCGGTGCGGGCGCTGGACGTGCTGGAGGGCGCGGCGGATCTGAAGGTGTTCGGTGCGGACGGGCGGTTCGCGGCGGCGGCCGGGGAGGCCGCGGCGGGGCTGCGGCGGGCCGAGCGTGCGGCGGCGCGGGTGTCGGCGCTGGTGGCGGGGGCGGGTGTGGCGGTGCAGGGGTGCGTGGTGGCGGCGGTGGTGTGGGCGGCGCTTCGGGGCGGTGCGGACCAGGTGGGGGCTGCGGTGGCGGGTTTGTCGGCGCTGGTGGCGGTGGAGTCGGTGCTTCCGCTGGCGGCGGCCGCGCAGCGGTTGCGGGAGGTGCGGCCGGCGGTGCGCCGGGTGGAGTCGGTGCTGGCCGCTCCCCCGGCGCCGCGTGCGGTGCGTCCGGTGGCGGTGCCGCGGGGGCCGCTGGCGGTGGAGCTGCTGGGTGTGCGGGTGTCGTACGCCGGCGGTGGCCGGGCGGCGCTGGACGGGGTGGATCTGCGGGTGGAGCGGGGCCGCCGGGTCGCGGTGGTGGGCGCCAGCGGCGCGGGCAAGAGCACGTTGCTGGCGGCGGTGGCGGGCGAGGTGGCGCCTGCGGCGGGTGCGGTGCTGATCGGCGGGCACGACCCGTCGGCTTACGGTGCCGGGGACGGGCGCGGTGCCGGGGACGCGGGGGGCGCGGTGCGGGGGCTGATGCAGGACGCGCACGTGTTCGCCGGGTCGGTGCGGGCGAACCTGCTGCTGGCGCGTCCGGACGCGAGCGAGGGCGAGCTGGAGGCGGCGGCGCGGCGGGCGCGGTTCCTGGAGGTGGTGGAGGCGCTGCCGGGCGGGTGGGACACGCCGGTCGGGACGGGCGGGCACGGGTTGTCGGGCGGGCAGCGGCAGCGGCTGCTGCTGGCGCGGGCGCTGCTGGCCGATCCGCCGGTGCTGGTGCTGGACGAGCCGGCGGAGGCGCTGGATCCGGTGACGGCCGACGCGGTGACCCGGGATCTGCTGGCGGCGCCGGGCGGCGGGACGCTGCTGCTGGTCACGCACCGGCTGGCGGCGCTGGGCGCGGCGGACGAGGTGGTGGTGATGGACCGCGGCCGGGTGGTGCAGCGGGGCCGTCACGACGAGCTGGTGGCGGTGCCGGGCCCGTACCGGGATCTGTGGGACGCCGAGCTCCTGGCCGCCTGACCCGCGCCGAGCCGGGGTGCGAGCTGAGGTCAGGTGAGGTCGCGGAGGGCAGCGGCGATCGCGGTGACGCCGTCGTCGATGGCCGACGGGGCGGTGGCGGCGTAGCCGAGGACGAGGCCGGGCGGCCCGGGCCGCTGGGCGTGCCAGGACAGCGGCTGGGTCTTCACGCCGCGTGCGAGGGCGGCGGCGGCCAGGTCGGCGTCGCGCAGGCCGGGACGCTCGGGGAAGGTGACGAGCAGGTGCAGGCCGGCGGCGGCGCCGTGTACGACCGCGCCGGGCAGCCGCGCGCGGATCGCGGCGATCATCGTGTCGCGGCGGGCGCGGTGGCGGCGGCGCAGCGTCCGCAACTGCCGCTCCATCTCCCCCGACTCCATCAGGTCGGCGAGCACGAGCTGGGGCAGCGCGGCGTTGCCGAGGTCGGCGAAGCGCTTGGCGTCCACGAGCGCGTCGCGGTGGCGGGGCGGGGCGAGGACCCAGCCGGTGCGCAGCGCGGGCGCCAGCAGCTTGGAGACGCTGCCGGCGTAGAAGACGCGGTCGGCGAGCATGGCGCGCAGGGCGGGGACGGGCGGCCGGTCGTAGCGGTGCTCGGCGTCGTAGTCGTCCTCGATGATCAGGCCGCCGGCGGCGGCCCAGTCCATCAGCGCGCGGCGGCGGGCGCCGTGCAGGACGGTGCCGGTCGGGAACTGGTGGGCGGGGGTGAGCAGGACGGCGGGGGCGCCGGTGCGGCGCAGGGCGTCGACGCGGGCGCCGCGGTCGTCGACGGGGACGGGCGGGGTGCGCATGCCCCAGTGCTCCAGGTGCTGGCGGGTGCCCAGGGAGCCGGGGTCCTCGACGGCGACGGCGCCGACGCCGGCGGCGCGCAGCACCTGGGAGAGCAGGCCGAGGGCCTGGGCGGTGCCGGCGACGACCACGATGTCGGCGGGGTCGGCGCGGATGCCGCGGTTGCGGGCCAGCCAGCCGGCGACGGCGGTGCGCAGGGCGGGGGTGCCGCGCGGGTCGCCGTAGCCGAAGGACGGTGCGGCCAGCGTGGACAGGACGCGGCGTTCGGCGCGCAGCCACGCGGCGCGGGGGAAGGCGGCCAGGTCGGGGACGCCGGGTGACAGGTCGATGCGGGCGGGTGCGGCGCGCAGGACGTCGAACGCATCCGCCCCGGGCCGGCCCGGGAACACCGTTTGCGGCGGCTCTGGCGTCTCGGCCTGCTGGGGCCGCTCGGGGGCGCGGCCGGGCGGGGGCGGCGGGGCGGTGAGGGGCGCGGCGACGACGATGGTGCCGGCGCGACCGCGGCCGGCGACGTGGCCGTCGTCGATGAGCCGCTGGTAGGCGTCGGTGACCACGCCGCGGGAGACCCGCAGGTCCGCGGCCAGGACGCGGGTGGCGGGCAGCCGGCTGCCGACGGGCAGGCGGCCGTCGCCGATCGCCTCGCGCAGCCGCCGGGCGAGCCAGGCGGCCAGGCCGCCCGGCGGTGCCTCGGCGGTGTCGAGCTGCAGGAAGTCCGACCCCGTTATGGACTGGTCGGACGCGCCGCCATTGGACCTGTGCATCAGGCCATTGTGGCGGCACGGTGGGCCCATGGAAACAGCGACCGCTCCCGGACTCCCCTCCGGCCCAGCACCCGGCCAGACGCCCGGCCACGTCTCCGGCTACGTTCACGGATATTCGGCGCACGAGTCCCGGCGGCTCGGCGACCAGGCCGACACCCTCGCCGCGCTGCTGCACGGCCCTGCCGGCGGGCAGCCTGGCACCGCCTACCCGCCGGGCGCCCGCGTCCTGGAGGTCGGCTGCGGCGTCGGCGCCCAGACCGTCCACCTGCTGGAGTCCTCCCCCGGCGTCGACCTGACCGCCGTGGACGTATCCGCCGTGTCCCTCGCGCAGGCCCGCGAGCGGGTCTCGGCCCGGTTCCCCGGAGCGCGGGTGCGGTGGCTGCGGGCCGACCTGCACGACCTGCCGTTCCCCGGCGGCGCGTTCGACCACCTGTTCGTCTGCTTCGTGCTGGAGCACCTGCGCGACCCGGCCGCCGCGCTCGCCGGGCTGCGGCGGGTCCTGCGGCCCGGCGGCACCCTCACCGTCATCGAGGGCGACCACGGGTCGGCGTTCTTCCACCCCGACAGCGCCGCCGCCCGCGCCGCGATCGGCCACCAGGTCCGGCTGCAGGCCGCCGCGGGCGGCGACGCGCTCATCGGCCGCCGCCTGCACCCCCTGCTGACCGCCGCCGGATACCGGCAGGTCGAGGTGCGGCCCCGCACCGTGTACGCCGACCAGAGCCGCCCGGCGCTGGTGGAGGGGTTCACCCGCAACACCTTCACCGCGATGGTGCGGGCCGTCCGCGACGACGCGGTCGCCGCGGGCCTCACCACGGCCGAGGAGTTCGACCGCGGCATCGCCGACCTCGAACGCACCGCCGCCGACGGCGGCACGTTCCACTACACCTTCTTCAAAGGCACCGCCGTCAACCCCGGCGAGCCGCGCGAACGGCCGGACGGCGAGCCGGCGCGCCGAGCGTGATCGGAGCCCGCCGCGACGGCGGCGGGCTCCGGCGGGGTCGCTCGGGTCACTCGGGCAGCAGCGGGCCCAGCGGGCCGAGGTCGAGGTTCAGGTCGCCGTCCTCCAGGTCGAAGTGGTCCTTCAGCCGGGTCATCGCCTCGTCCAGCCGCATCAGCGCCAGGCCGAGCCGCTCGATCTGCTCGTCGGTGAGGTCGCCGCCCTCCGCGCGGCGCAGCGCCTGCCGCTCCATCAGCTGCCGGATCAGCTCCACCAGCGTCAGCACCAGCTTCACCAGGTCCCGCTCGACGGTCTCGGGGTCGGTGCGCAGCCGCTGCATCGTCCGCGACGACCGTTCCCGCAGCGCGTCGGCGTGCGCGGACGCGCGGGTCGCGCGGACCGGCGCGGCGGCGGACGCGCCGCCGGTGCGGCCGGCGAGGATGTCGTCGGTGAGCGGGTCGCCGGCGGCGGGGTCGCGCACCGACACCTCGCCCGACACCGGTGCGCGCTCCCTACCGCGGCACGGCCGGGTCGCGTCGCCGGGGCCGTCGCCGGGGCGGGGGTCGCGGGGCGTGGGGTTCACGGTTCCTCCTCGCGCAGCAGCTCGTCGCCGCGCAGCAGCTCGTCGCGGACGGAGGTGACCAGCGCGCGCAGCGACACCCGCACCAGGTCCACCTCGGCGATGGAGATGACCAGGTCACCGGCGATCATCACGCCGCCGGCCAGCAGCCGGTCCAGCAGGTCGACCAGCGCGACCCGCTCCATCGGGACGTCGCGGCCGGTGTCCAGGACGGCCGTCACCGGCCCGCCCCCTCGGGCTCGGCCGCGGGGTCGGTGGTGTCGATGAAGGAGTACGGCGGCCAGGGCCCCGTCACCTCCACCTCGATGCCCGGGCACCGCTCCCCCGCCGCCCGCGCCGCCTCCGCGAACGCCGCCGCGTCGCCCTCCTCCAGCAGGTAGGCGGCGTTGAGGATCTGCACGCCTGCCCGGCCGGACAGCTTGGGGTCCTGCGGCGGGTGATGGCGGGCGGCGACCGCGAGCTCGGCGAGACGGTCGTGGATCGCCGCCGCCTGCTCGCCGACCTTGCGGCCCGCGTCGGCGCGGCGCCGCCGCTCGTCCTGGCGGCGCCGCAGGTACGCCGTCCCCGCCCCGGCCGACCCCGCCCCCGGCGCTGGCGCCGACTCGGGCTCGGGAGGTTCGGCGGGTTCGAGGGCCTCGCGGTGCGCGTAGGCCTTGATGCCCCACTCGGCGCGGCCGGCCACCCGGTCCAGCGCCCGCGCGAACGCCTCGCCCTGCTCGGCGAGCACCTGCGCGACCCGCGCGTCGTCGCGGTAGAGGGTGGCGATCCGCACCGGCGCGGTCGGCGCGGCGTGCGCGGCCAGGTCCACCACGTCGTGGTGGGCGCGGGCGGTCGCCTCCAGCCACGCCAGGTCCTCCAGGTTCTCCCGCAGCGCCGCCTCGCCGTACTCCTCCAGCGGCACGGTGCTGACCAGCGCGGTCAGCGTCCCGGACGGGACGGTCCGCACGGGCGCGCCGCCCACGCCGGCGACGCCGTCCAGCGCGGCCGGGTCCAGTCCCCGCGCCACCCCGTACAGGTAGACGGCGAGGCCGTCACCGGCGGCGGTGCCCTGGCCGGTCACCGGGTCGGTCGCCCTGTCGGTCACGATCCGGCCTCCTTTCCTTCGGTGCGGCGTGCCCCGGAACGCTCGGAATCGCCGGAACGCTGGGTGTCGGCGGCAGCGGCGGCGCCGTCGCCGGCCTCCAGGGCGGCGAGCCGCTCGCGCAGCCGCCGGTTCTCCTCCAGCAGCTCGCGGTCCGCGGCGCCGTCCACGCGCCCGTCCCCGCCGGAGTGGCCGGTGCGCGCCTTGGACGACAGCGACGGGTCGTGCTCCCACCAGTCGATGCCCATCTCCCGGGCGCGGTCGACCGAGGCCACCAGCAGCCGCAGCTTGATCGTCAGCAGCTCGATGTCCAGCAGGTTCACCCGGACGTCGCCGACGATCACGATGCCCTTGTCCAGGATCCGCTCCAGCAGGTCGGCCAGGTTCGCCGACTGCCGCTCCCCCGCCATCGACTTGGCGGGGCCCCGCGACCCGGTCCAGGAGATCTCGCTCAATGGTCCTCAGTCCCTCTCCACTCGTCCGCGCGGGTACCGGCGGACGCGCCGGTAGGACACCAGTTCGCCGTCCGCGTCGACCTCGGTGTCGTAGATGGCGAGGATGTCGGCGGAGTCGGGGATGCGGTGGGTCTCCACCACCTCCACGCACACGCGCCAGCCGTCCTCGCCGGCCCGCTCGAGCCCGACGACGCTCTCGGCGGCGCGCCCGGTCATCGCCGTCACGTGCTCGGCCGCCCGCTTGGCGGCCTCGGACGCCGACATCATCACTGGCCTCCCTCCACGCGCCGCGCCGCTACAGGCCGCGGGCGCGGCCCTCGTGCAGGCGGGCGATCAGTTCCTCCTCGCGGGCGGCGGCCTCGTCCTCGCCGATCTCGCCCGCGGCGACCTCGTCGGCGACCTGCTGCATCTCCGCGGCGATCCTGCCGGGGTCGTACAGCTGCTGCTCGGCCTGCTCGGTGAGCACCTCCGCCAGCCACACCACGCCGCGCACGGGCGCCAGCGGCAGCGTCACCAGCCCGGTGAACAGCCCCATCACGCCTCCGGGACGAAGTCGTAGGGCGGCAGCGGCCCGATCAGCCGCAGCCGGATCCGTTCGGTGTGGGCCTGGCCGAGCTTCTCCACGGCCTTCTCGAACTCCTCGCGGCGGTCGTCGCGCACCAGGAACGAGGCGTCCAGGACGTCCTCCTCGCGGGCGGGCGTCTTGCGCACGAACGCCTCCGCGGCGGGCGCGGCCGCCTCCAGCAGCACCTGCCCGTCGTGCTCGCGGCGCCGGTCCATCGCCTGCGCGATCAGCTCGCCGAGCCGGACCTGGTCGTAGTAGACGGCGTCGGCGACGTCCGCGGGGACCTCCCGCAGCCGCCGCGACAGCTCCGCGACCTCCGGCTCCTGCTGCATGATCTCCCGCAGCACGGTGTCCTGGACGTAGGTGGCCTTCAGCCGCAGCTCCACCCGGCCCTCCAGCTGGTCCATGACCTGCCCGAGCCGGTCGGAGTTGCCCTCCAGCAGCTCCTTGCGGACCGCGCCGCGGTCCGACAGGGCGGCGCCGAACCGGAACGGCAGCACCACCAGGCCCGCGTCCAGCAGCGCGTTCAGCACCCGCTGGTGCGCGACCAGGTCGGCGCGCTCGCCCAGCGGGCGGCCCGCCGGCAGGTCGCTGACGACCGCGGCGCAGCGGCCGCCGTCCTCCACCAGCGTCACCGGCCGGTCGTCCAGGCCCGCGACATCGGCGGGCAGGGACGCGCCGGAACGCGTCACCCCGTACACGTACTGGGGGGTCTTGTCCTCACCGGGTTCGTTCGGGGAGGTCATTCGTCGTCCTCCTTCTTGCGGGACGACCGGCGCCGCGCGGGCTGCTTGTCCTCGTCCTCGTCGTCGTCGTTGGAGCCGCCGCCGAAGGTCTCCTTCAGCCGCTCACCGGCGCCTTCCAGCGCGCCCCTGGTCTTCTTCTTCGCTCCCGACTCCTGCATGCCCTCCACGAACTGCGGCAGGCCCTGCGAGGTGCCGTCGTGGGCGATGTCGAGGCGGTTCACCGCCTTGGCGAACCGCAGATAGGTGTCGACGCTGGCGACCACGATCCGCACGTCCACCGTGAGGATCTCGATGCCGACCAGCGACACCCGCGCGTAGATGTCGATGACCAGACCCTTCTCCAGGATCAGGTCGACGACGTCGGCGAGGCTGCTGCTGCCGCCACCGCCGCCGCGCTGCACGGTGCTGGTGCCCGAGGTCTGCTGGGCGATCGGCCCAGTCATGTCATCTCCTTGTCCGGGGGAAAACGTTCGTGCACCCCTCTACCCGCCTCGACCTGTCTAAACGGGCATTCCGGTTTCGGTCAGGCGCCGGTCAAGCGGCATGACGCGCCCCCGGGACCGTCGCGCCGGACGGCCCCGGGGGCGTGAACGCGCAGGTCAGCGCTTGGTTAGGTCAGCGCTTGGTACGGCGGCCGATCACGACGCCCGCCGCGGCGGCCGCCGCCACCGGCGCCGCGCGCAGCAACCGGCGCAGCGTCAGCAGCCGCGCGAGCCCGGCCACCCGGCCCGGCAGCGCCGCGA
>NZ_WBMR01000118.1 GCF_008923365.1 Actinomadura montaniterrae | reverse complement strand
CGGCGGCCGCGCGCCCGGCGAGGACGCGCTGCGCTCGCTCGGCTGGCCCGGCGCCCCGCCGCGGCCGCCCGCGTCCGGCCTGCGGTTCCCCGACGGCGGCACCTGGCGCACCGAGCTGCCGTCCTGCGAGGGCCCCGCCGTGCTGGCGGCGGTGCTGGAGGAGAGCGAGCGGCTCGACGTCCCGCTGCACCGCATCAGCCAGGGCAGCGGCGTGTGGATGCTCACCGACGCCGAGATCGGCGAGATGGTCGGCGCCTGCGACGCGCGCGGCATCGAGCTGTGCCTGTTCCTCGGCCCGCGCGGCACCTGGGAGCCGGGCGCCGGCGGGCGCTCCTACAACGCCTCCGGGCCGCGCGCCCGGGGCCGCGACCAGCTCGCCCAGTGCGTCGAGGACGCCGAGCGCGCGGTCGCGCTCGGCGTGAAGTCTCTGCTGGTCGCCGACGAGGGCGTGCTGTGGACGCTGCACCGCCTCCGCGAGGCGGGCCGGCTGCCCGCCGACACCACGTTCAAGGTGTCCGCGCTGGTCGGGCCGGTGAACCCCGCCTCGTTCGCGGTGTGGGAGGGCCTCGGGGCCGACTCGGTCAACGTGCCGAGCGACCTGACCGTCGCGCAGCTCGCCGAGATCCGCGCGGTCAGCGCCGCGCCGATGGACTTCTACGTCGAGGCGCCCGACGACCTCGGCGGGTTCGTCCGCTTCTACGACGCGGCGGAACTGATCCGCTGCGGCGCCCCCCTCTATCTGAAGTTCGGGCTGCGCAACGCGCCCGCGCTGTATCCGGTCGGCCACCACCTGCTGCCCGCCGCCGTGGCGAGCGCGCGGGAGCGGGTGCGGCGCGGCCGGCTCGTCCTGGACACCCTCGCCCGGCTCGGGGCGGGCGAGGGGATGTCCCCGACCGGGTCCCGGGACCCGGGGCCGCTGCGGCGGTTCCCGGCCCTGCCCGAGGCCCTGCCCACGTCCGCCGTCCCACGCTGATTCGCTCCGCTGCCCTCCCCCACCCCGAAGGAGAACGAGATGAGACTCCGGCGCATCACCACGGTCCTGTCCGCGCTGGTCCTGGCGACCGCCATGACGGCGTGCGGCTCCAGCGAGAAGAGCATCGACAAGAAGGCCAAGTCCGGCGACACCAAGGGCGCGCTGATCGGCGTCACGATGCCGACGAAGTCGTCCGAGCGCTGGATCCGCGACGGCAACACGCTCAAGGCCGACCTGGAGAAGCTCGGCTACAAGGTC
Organism: Actinomadura montaniterrae; assembly: GCF_008923365.1. Lineage (GTDB taxonomy): Bacteria > Actinomycetota > Actinomycetes > Streptosporangiales > Streptosporangiaceae > Spirillospora > Spirillospora montaniterrae. Next base: position 28,152 of record NZ_WBMR01000118.1, on the reverse strand, counting down.
GACCTGCAGTACGCCGAGAACGACATCCCGACGCAGGTCAGCCAGATCGAGAACCAGATCACCAAGGGCGCCAAGCTGCTGGTCGTCGCGTCCATCGACGGCACCGCGCTGACCAGCCAGCTGCAGGAGGCGCACCAGAACCACATCCCGGTGATCTCCTACGACCGGCTCATCATGCGCAGCCCGGACGTCGACTACTACGTCACCTTCGACAACTTCAAGGTCGGCGTGGAGCAGGCGACCTCGCTGCTCACCGGCCTGAAGATCAAGAACGAGGACGGGTCGGAGGGCAAGGCGAAGGGCCCGTTCAACATCGAGCTGTTCGCCGGCTCCCCCGACGACAACAACGCCCCGTTCTTCTACAACGGCGCGATGTCGGTGCTCAAGCCGTACATCGACAAGGGGACCCTGGTCGTCAAGAGCGGCCAGACCGACTTCAAGACGATGGCGATCCTGCGCTGGGACCCGGCCACGGCGCAGAAGCGGATGGAGGACATCCTCACCAAGACCTACCGGGGCGGCGCCAAGGTCGACGGCGTGCTGTCGCCGTACGACGGCCTGTCGATCGGCATCCTGTCGGCGCTCAAGAGCAACGGCTACGGCACCCCGAGCCAGCCGTACCCGGTGGTGACCGGGCAGGACGCGGAGCGGGCGTCGGTGAAGTCGATCCTGGCCGGCGAGCAGTACTCCACCATCTTCAAGGACGTCCGCAAGCTCGCCGACGAGGCCGCGAAGATGTCCGACGCGATCCTCAAGGGCGGGAAGCCGCAGGTCAACAACACCACCGACTACAACAACACCAAGAAGGTCGTCCCGACCCAGATGCTGCAGCCGGTGATCGTCAACAAGGCGAACGTGCAGACCGAGCTGGTGCAGTCCGGCTACTACACGCAGGCGCAGCTGGGCTGACGCCGTGGCCACCGACGACACCACCGAAGCGACGGCGGCCGCCGGCGCCGCGGACGGCGGCGACATCCTGCGGATGCGCGGCATCACCAAGACGTTCCCCGGGGTGAACGCGCTCGCCGACGTCGACCTGACCGTGCGCCGCGGCGAGATCCACGCGATCTGCGGCGAGAACGGGGCCGGCAAGTCCACGCTGATGAAGGTGCTGTCCGGGGTCTACCCGCACGGCTCGTACGACGGGGAGATCCTCTTCGACGGCGAGCCGTGCCGGTTCTCCGGCATCCGCGACAGCGAGGAGCGCGGGATCGTCATCATCCACCAGGAGCTGGCGCTGTGCCCGCAGCTGTCGATCGCCGAGAACATCTTCCTCGGCAACGAGCGGGCGGCGCGCGGGCTCCTCGGCGGCCGGCTCCTCGGGCGCGGCCTGGTCGACTGGAACCGCACCAACCACGAGGCGGGCCTGCTGCTGGAGCGGGTCGGGCTGCCGGAGAACCCGGTGACCCCGATCGCCGACCTCGGCGTCGGCAAGCAGCAGCTGGTGGAGATCGCCAAGGCGCTGTCCAAGCGGGTGCGGCTGCTGATCCTGGACGAGCCGACCGCCGCGCTGAACGACGCGGACTCCGCGCACCTGCTGAACCTGATGCGCGGGCTCCGCGACGACGGCATCACCTGCGTGATCATCTCGCACAAGCTGAACGAGGTGCTCGCGATCGCCGACACCGTCAGCGTGCTGCGCGACGGCCGGATGATCGAGACGCTCGACCCGTCCGGCGGCGGGGTCACCGAGGACCGGATCATCTCCGGGATGGTCGGCCGGGACCTGGAGCACCGCTTCCCGCCCCGCGAGCCGGAGATCGGCGAGGAGGCGCTGCGGATCGAGGACTGGACGGTGCACAGCCCGGCGCAGCGCGACCGCGCGGTGGTGTCGGGCGCCGCCCTGACGCTGCGGCGCGGCGAGATCGTGGGCCTCGCCGGGCTGATGGGCGCGGGCCGCACCGAACTCGCGATGAGCGTGTTCGGGCGGTCCTACGGGGTGGACATCTCCGGCCGCGTCTACAAGGACGGCGAGCAGGTCCGGCTGCGGACCGTGCGGGACGCGATCCGGCACGGCATCGCCTACGCCACCGAGGACCGCAAGCGCTACGGCCTCAACCTCATCCAGGACATCAAGCGGAACGTGTCGGCCGCGCGGCTCGGGAAGCTGTCCCGGGCCGGATGGGTGAACGAGTACGACGAGTACCGGGTCGCCGAGGAGTTCCGCGGCGGGATGAACATCAAGGCGCCGAGCGTGTCGGCCGTGGCCGGGCAGCTGAGCGGCGGCAACCAGCAGAAGGTCGTGCTGTCCAAGTGGATCTTCACGGATCCGGACGTGCTGATCCTGGACGAGCCGACCCGCGGCATCGACGTCGGCGCCAAGTACGAGATCTACACGATCATCAACCGGCTCGCCGCGGAGGGCCGGGCGATCCTGCTGATCTCCTCGGAGCTGCCGGAGCTGCTCGGCATGTGCGACCGGATCTACACGATGGCGGCCGGCCGGATCACCGGCGAGGTGCCGCGGGCGGAGGCCACGCAGGAGCGCCTCATGTCCTACATGACCATGGGAAGGGAGCAGGCCGGATGAGCCGTACCGCACCTGCGAAGACCGGCGCCGCGGCCACCGCGGACGCCGCGGCGGCACCGCCCGGGGCGGCGGCGCCCGCCGGCCGGCCGCGGCTGACCGTGAACGTGCGGCAGAGCGGCATCTACATCGCGTTCGCGCTGATCGTCGTGCTGTTCGCGGTGCTGACCGGAGGCGATCTGCTGCAGCCGCAGAACATCTCCAACATCATCGTGCAGAACTCCTACATCCTGATCCTCGCGATCGGGATGATCCTCATCATCATCTCCGGGCACATCGACCTGTCGGTGGGCTCGCTGGTCGGCGTGACCGGCGCGATCGCGGCCTGGCTGATGGTCAGCCACCATGTGGCGTGGCCGGTCGCGCTGCTGCTGACGCTGGTGGCGGGCGCCGCGATCGGCGCGTGGCAGGGGTACTGGACGGCCTTCTTCGGCATCCCGTCGTTCATCGTCACGCTGGCCGGGATGCTGCTGTTCCGGGCGCTGACGATGACGGTGCTCGGCAACCAGGGCCTCGGCCCGTTCCCCGACCAGGTCCGGACGCTGTCGAACGGGTTCACCTCCGGCTACTTCGGCAACGTCGGGCTCGGCCCGCTGGGCGGCGCGGACCTGTTCAGCCTGCTCGTCGGGATCGTGGTCGTGGCGGGCCTCGCGGTGTCGCGGTGGCGGACCCGCGCGACGCGGCTCGGCTACGGGCAGACCGTCGACCCGGTGCCGGTGTTCCTGCTGAAGATCGTCGCGGCGGGCGCGCTGATCATGGCGGTGACCGTGCAGCTGGCCCGGTTCCACAACCTGCCGTGGGTGCTGGTGCTGCTGGCGGTGCTGGTGCTGGCGTACTCGCTGCTGACGGCCCGGTCGGTGTTCGGCCGGCACGTGTACGCCGTCGGCGGCAACCTGCAGGCGGCGGTGCTGTCCGGCGTGCGCGCCAAGTCGGTGGTGTTCTGGCTGTTCGTCAACATGGGCGTGCTGTCGGCGCTGGCCGGGATCATCTTCGCCGGGCGGCTCAACCAGGCGGGGCCCACCGCCGGCAACACCTTCGAGCTGGACGCGATCGCCGCGGCGTTCATCGGCGGCGCCGCGGTGCAGGGCGGCGTCGGCAAGGTGGTCGGCGCCATCACCGGCGGCCTGATCATGGGCGTGATCAACAACGGCATGTCGCTGATGGGCGCGCCCAGCGAGCGGGTGATGCTCGTCAAGGGCCTCGTCCTGCTGGCCGCCGTCGCGTTCGACGTCTGGACCAAGCGGCGGGCCGGGTCGCCGCTGCTGCGCTGACCCGGCGCCCACCCTTCCGACCCGGCCAAACGATTCACGGGGGCCGGCGGCGATCCGCCGGTCCCCCCGACCAGAAGTACACGCCAGTCCGTCTCCTCCCTCCCCCCAAGCGAGAGGAACACCGATGAAGCGCGTCCCACCCCTCACCATCCCGCTCGCCACCGCCGCCCTCCTCGCGGGCGGCCTGCTCGCCGTCCCGGCGACCGCCGCGTCGTCCGGGCCCGCGTCGTCCGCGCCCACCATCGCCAAGGAGCCGTTCGGCGCGCTGCCGGACGGCACGAAGATCGACCGGTACACGCTCGGCAGCGGCCACGGGATGAAGGTCCGCATCCTCACCTACGGCGGCATCGTCCAGTCCCTCGACGTCCCCGACAAACACGGCCGCTCCGGCGACGTCGCGCTCGGGTTCCGCACCCTGGACGGCTACCTCAGCGACACCTACAAGGACGAGAACCCCTACTTCGGGGCGCTGATCGGGCGCTACGGCAACCGGATCGGCGGCGCCAAGTTCACCCTCGACGGCAAGACCTACAAGGTCCCCGCCAACGACGGGGACAACAGCCTGCACGGCGGCACGACCGGCTTCGACAAGCGCGTGTGGACGGCGCAGCCGTCCAAGGACGGGAACGGGGCGTCGCTGCGGCTGTCGTACGTCAGCCCGGACGGCGAGGAGGGCTACCCCGGAACCCTCCGCACCACCGTCACCTACACCGTCACCCGCACGAACGACCTGCGGATCCACTACCAGGCCACCACCGACAAGCCGACGGTGGTCAACCTGACCAACCACACCTACTTCAACCTGGCCGGCGAGGGGTCCGGCGAGGTGTACGACCACAAGGTGCAGATCAACGCGTCCCGCTACACGCCGGTCGACTCCACCCTCATCCCGACCGGGCAGCTCGCGAGCGTGCACGGCACGCCGCTGGACTTCACCCGCCCGCACACGATCGGCGAGCGCGTCCGCGACGGCGACCAGCAGATGGTGTACGGGCGCGGCTACGACCACAACTTCGTGCTCGACGGCACCGGCATGAAGCTCGCCGCCCGCGTCACCGAGCCGACCACCGGGAGGGTGATGGAGATCCGCACCGACCAGCCCGGGCTGCAGTTCTACTCCGGCAACTTCCTCGACGGCCGGCTCGTCGGCACCGGCGGGAAGATGTACCGGCAGGGCGACGGGTTCGCCATGGAGACCCAGCACTTCCCCGACTCGCCCAACAAGCCGCAGTTCCCGAGCACCACGCTGCGGCCCGGCCAGACTTACGACTCCACCAGCGTCTACTCCTTCTCCACGTCCTGATCCCGGAGTCCTGACCCCGGGCCGTCCGGGCCGACCGAGGATCGCCATGGACCAGCCGAGGATCGCCATGGACCACAGCATCGAGATCGCCCTGCCCGCCCGCGTCCGGCTCGGTGAGGGGCCCAACTGGGACGCCGCCGCCGGCGTGCTGCTCTGGGTCGACATCCTCGGCAACGAGGTACACGCCTACGACCCGGCCACGGGCGCCGACACCGTCCGCCACACGGCCCAGCACGTGGGCGCGGCCAGGCCCCGGGCGGGCGGCGGCCTGGTCGTCAACCTCCGCGACGGCGTCGGGCTCTACGATCCCGACGGCGCCTTCCGCTGGCTCGCCGAGCACCCCGTCCCGGGCTGCCGCGGCAACGACGCCGCCGTCGGCCCGGACGGCGCGTTCTGGGCGGGGACCATGCGCTACGACGAGGCGCCGGGAGGCGGCCGGCTGCGCCGCGTCCGCCCGGACGGCGGCACGACCACGGTGCTGGACGACGTGACGGTCAGCAACGGGATCGCCTGGAGCCCCGACGGGCGGCTGATGTACTACGTGGACACCCCCACGCGCCGGATCGACGTCTTCGACTTCGATCCCGAGGAGGGCGCCACCCGTCGCCGCGCGTTCGTCACCGTTCCGGGGCAGCCGGACGGGCTGACCACCGACGCCGACGGCCGGGTCTGGGTGGCCCTGTGGGGCGGCGGCCGCGTCCTGTGCTACACGCCCGGCGGCGGCCTCGACCGCACCGTCGAGGTGCCCGCCGCGCAGACCACCGCCTGCGCGTTCGGCGGCCCGGACCTCCGCGACCTCTACGTCACGACGGCGACCGTGGGCGCGCCGAAGGACGACCCCCACGGCGGATCGCTGTTCGTCGTCCCCGGCGCGGGGCAAGGGCTGCCCTCCCCCGCGTTCGCCGCCTGATCCCCCCGGGGGGTCAGGCGCGGCGGCCGACGCCCGCGAGCGTGAACGTCCGCTCGGGGTGCGCCACGTCCTCGCCGGGGTCGGGACGCCACAGCGGGGTGTAGGTGAGGCCGGGGTCGAGCAGGTCGAACGGCTCGACGATCGACGCGATCTCGGCGCGGGTGCGGCCCCAGAAGTGCCCGCTGGTCGGCTTGAACACCTGCCCGACGTCGCCGCTCGACTCGGGCTGCGGGTCCTGCGTGATGTGCGTGAACACCACGTGGCCGCCGGGCGGGAGGGCGTCGTGCAGCCGCCGGACGGACCGCCGGGCGTCCGTGACGTCGCCGATGAAGTGCAGGACGCGGTCGAGCACGATCGCCACCGGCTCGGTGAAGTCGATGTGCTCGCGGACGTCCGGGTCGTCGGCGAGCGACTCGGGACGCGCGAGGTCGCAGTGCACGACCGCCGTCCGCTTCGTGCCGGCGAGCAGCGCCCGCGCGTGCACCAGGACGACGGGGTCGCCGTCGGCGAACACCACGGTCGCGTCCGGCGCGACCTCGGCCGCGACCTCGTGCACGTTGCCGGCAGCGGGCAGCTTGCTGCCGATGTCGATGAACTGCCGCACGCCCTGCCGGGCGAGGTGCCGGACGGCGCGGCCGATGAAGGCGTGGTTCGCCCGGGCCGCCGCCCGCGCCTCCGGGATGACGGCCAGCAGCTGCTCGGCCACCTCCCGGTCGGCGGCATAGTTGTCCTTGCCGCCGAGCAGGTAGTCGTAGATCCGCGCGGTGTTGGGCGTCGTCAGGTCGACGTCCGCGGGGGACCACCTCTCCTCGGCCATGGCACACTCCGCTTCGTCCCGGGGAGAACGATCGTCTCATGGGACGCGCCGTGCTCGCGCCGGGACGCACCGCGTCCGGGCCTTCCGGGCTTTCAGGGGCCTTCCGGGTCGACGGCGTCGCGGTCGGCCCAGAACGGGCCGAGCAGCGAGCGCAGCCGCTCCGCGCCGACCCGCTCCAGCACGCCGAGGGCGCTGATGTCGTCCTCGAGCTGGGCGACGCTGGTCGCGCCGAACAGCACCGTGCTGGTGGACGGGTGCGTGAGGGTGAAGGCGATGCAGAGCTGCGCGGGCGTCGCGTCCAGGTCGGCGGCGAGCTCGCCGATGCCCTTCGCCGCGGCCACGATCCTGTCGCGGACGCCGCCGGGGTCGCGGCCGATCTGCCGGGACGTGCCGCTCTTGCCGGCGAGGACGCCGCCCTCCAGCACGTCCGACGCCTGCATCGACACGCCTTCGGCGAAGACGGCGGCGAACGGCTCGCCGTCGGGGATGGACCGGCGGCACGGGCTGTACTTCAGCTGCGCGAGCTGGGGACCGGGCGAGCCGGCGGCCCGCGCGTGCGCGCGGATCGTCCGGACGGCGGTCGCCGACCAGTTGTTGACGCCCCAGCAGCCGAGCAGCCCCTCCCTCTCCAGGTCGGCGAGGTCCTCGGCGAGCCGCTTCAGGTCGAGGTCGTCGCTGCGGACGTCCCCGAGCACGGCGACGTCGGCGTGGTCCGCGGCCACGCGGAACAGGGCGTTGGCGAGCTGCTCGCGCAGCGGCCGCTCCGGGTACCCCTCCAGCCACAACTTGGTGGACAGCAGGTAGTCGTCGCGGGCGAGGCCCGCCGCGCGCACCATCGCGGAGAACAGCACGTCGGTGAAGACGGGCGGGTGGCCCGGCATGCCGTAGACGGCGACGTCGAACAGGTTGATGCCGGCGTCGACGGCGCGCCGCAGCATCGTGACGGCCTCGCGGAAGTCCATCCGGTCGTAGGTGTGCCAGGAGCCGAGGGACAGCACGGACGCCTCGGGCCCGGCCGTGCCGAGGCGGCGGCGCGGAACGGTGGTGCTCACGTTTCTCCTTACCGGTGCGGGTGGACGACGGCCTTGACCTGTTCGAGCCGCTGCATCGACGCGAGCGCGCCGGAGGCGCCGCCGAGGCCGCCGGGCTCGCCGAACAGGTCGTCCCAGGGGAAGCGGTCCTGGGAGGCGCGCAGGAATTCGATCGCGTGGTACAGGTCGCCGGCGTCGCCGTTCAGCGAGCCGAGGACGTTCAGCTCCTTGCCCATGATGGTGCCGAGCGGCAGCTCGTCGGGGCGCGGGCCGGTGCTGCCGACCACGACGAACCGTCCCCCGAACGCGGCCATGCCCACCGCCTCCGCGCCGACGCCGGGCGCGCCCGCGAGGTCGAGGACGAGGTCGGCGCCGCGCCCGCGGGTGGCGTCCATGACGGTGGCGAGCCGCGCTTCGGCGCCGCCGCCGAGGCCGATGACGACGTCCGCGCCGAACGCGCGGGCCAGTTCCAGGCGGGCGTCGGGGGCGCCGATCGTGATGACGGTGCCGGCGCCGGACGCGCGCGCGACCGCGGTGGCGACGATGCCGAGCGCGCCCGCGCCCTGCACCACGACGCTGGAGCCCTGCCGCACTCCCCCGGCGCGGTCGTAGGCGTGCAGGACGGTCTTGACCGCGCATCCGGCGGACGCCGCCCAGGTGTCCTCCACGTCGTCGGGCAGGACGACCTTCAGCGCGCCGGGCGTCACGTAGTTGTGCGCGGCGAGCCCGCCGGTGGCGTAGGGGAACCGGTCGGAGCGCAGCAGGAAGCCGTAGCCGCGTTCGGAGCAGGCGACCGGGTTGCGGAGCACGGTGCAGCCGTAGCAGTGCCCGCACACCGACTCCGACCAGCCGATCCGGTCGCCGACCTTCACGGCGCGGCCGAGCGCGTCGCGGGTGCCGGGGCCGACCGCGCAGACCGTGCCCATCGTCTCGTGGCCGAGGACGATCGGCAGCATGTCGGGGAAGGACATCTCCCCGGACCACAGGTGCACGTCCGTCGCGCACAGGGTGGCGCAGTCGACCCGCACGACCGCCGCGCCGGGCTCCACCTCGGCGGGCAGCGGCAGTTCCTCGATGACGAGGGGGGCGCCGTGCTCGCGCAGCACCGCCGCCCTCGTGGACGTCAGTCGGGACATCGCTCTCCTCGTTTCGTCAGCGGCCGTGCTCGGTGTCCCAGATTTCGCGGCGGCTGCGCCACCACAGCAGGACGAGGATCACCAGGAAGGGCACCACGCCCTGGTACTTCTGGATCGAGTCGAGGGAGGACGACAGGCCCTCCAGGCAGCCGAGGATCAGCCCGCCGGCGAGGGTCAGCGGCAGGCTGCGGAACGCGCCCACCATCGCGACCGCCAGCGCCGTGCTGATCAGCCCGGACAGGGTGGAGAAGTCGCCGCCGAGCCGCGGCGCGACCAGCACCACCACCATCGTGGTGACGGCGCCGACGCCGGCCCAGACGCCGACGGCCAGCCGCGGCGCGGGGATGCCGACGACCTCGGCGGTGCCCGGCCGCTCCGACAGCGCCTGCAGCTTCAGCCCGATCCTGGTCCGCGTCAGCAGCAGCCCGACCGCGACGGTGATGAGCACCGCGAACGCCAGCGACACCGGCACCGACTGCGGGACGACGACGTCCCCGACGGTGAACAGCGGGGCGCCGAACGGGTTCGGGAAGCGGTGCGCGCCGGTCGTGTTGCCGCCGAACAGCCGCACCCCGACCGCGGTCAGCGCGACGAAGATCGCCACGGTCACGGCCGCCTTCGTGCCCTCCTTGTGCCCGGCGAACCAGCGCACCAGCGCCGCGCCGAGCAGCGCGGACAGCAGCGCCGCGAACACCACGCCGGCGAGCAGCGCGAGCAGCGCGTTCACGCCGCGGTCGGTGAGCGACACCATCACGAACGCGCCGAGGGCGCCGACCGCCGTCAGCGCGAAGTTGACCACGGCGACGAGCCGGTAGGTCAGCACGACGCACAGGCCGAGCAGGGCGTAGCCGCCGCCGCTGGTCAGCCCGGCGATCACAGAGTTCACCATGGATACCTCCGGGTGGTGCCGGGCACGCGGGTCCGCGCGCCCGGCGGTCGGTTCTGCCCGTCCGCTACTTCTCGCCGGGGACGGTGAACCCCTCGGGCAGGACCTTCCAGCCGCCGCCGTCGGCCTTCACGAACCGGGTGCCCTTGATCGGGTTGTGCTCCTTGCCGGGCCCGAACACCCACGGGTTCGCGGCCATCGGGTAGGCGACCGGCTTCATCGTCTTGAACGCCTCGGTGACGGACGCGCGGGTGATGTCGCCCTTGATGCCCTTCAGGACCTGGACGAAGACGTCCGCCGCCATCACCGCGCCCTGGCTGAACGCGGTCTTCTGGATGCCGTGCCCCTCGACGATCTTCGCCCAGCGGTCGTTGCCCGGCAGCGACGGGTCGGTGTACGGCTGCCACTCGGCGCCGCAGTAGGCGTTCATCCCCGCCGGGATCACCTTCGCGTTGGCGTCGGTGTAGCTGTTCGCCGCGAGCAGGAAGTCGACGTTCTGCATGCCCTGCGTCTTGGCCTGCGAGAACCATGGCGCGACGGTCGCGTTGTAGAGGACGGCCTCGCAGCCGGCGTTCTTGTCGGCGACGAGGTAGCGCGTCGGGTCGCCGTTGCCGACCGCGAGGTTCTTGTGGGTGAGCGTCTTGCCGGTCAGCTCCGTCCACTTCTTGATGGCGTTCTCGATGCCGCCGCCGCTGCCCGGCAGGACGGTGTAGTCGATGCAGATCCGCTGCTTCTTCAGCGTCTCGGACGCGTAGTAGAGCATCGCGGTCGTCAGCGCGTACGGGCCGGGGTTGACCGGGGCGATGTTCGGGCTGGTGAAGCAGGCCGGGTCGACGCCGACGGCGGGGACCGAGACGATCTTCTCCTTGCTGTAGGTCGCCCGGTTCAGCCCGCAGTCCACCGCGCTGGAGGAGCCGGCGAACGCGACCACGCCGTCGGACTTGATCAGCTCGCGGGCCGCCTGGCTGGAGCGCTGCGGGTCCATCGCGTCGTCCTTGCTGATCAGCCTCAGCTTGCGGCCGCCGATGCCGCCGGCGGCGTTGACCTCGTCGAAGACCGCCTTGACGGCCTTCGGCACCTCGGGGGTCTGGAACAGCCCGGTGATGCCGTTGATGGAGCCGACCTTGATCGGCCCCTTGGTGGAGTCGCCCGACTGGCAGCCGGCCGCGGTCACGGACACGGTGACGGACACGGCGAGCGCGGCCGCCGCCGTCGAGAGAGTGCGCTTCATGGCAGAGCCCTTGCTTGCGGGGGGATGAGATGGGGGTCGGGGACCGGTGTCAGGACGCGGGGACGTCCGCGGTCCCGAGGTAGGCGGCCCGGACGGCGGGGTCCTCCAGGACCGCGGCGGTGGGGCCGGACGCGATGACGTGCCCGAAGTCCAGGACGGTGACCTGCGCGCAGGTCGCCTGGACGAGCTCCATGTCGTGCTCGACGAGCAGGATCGACACCCCGAACCGGGCGGGGACCTCGGTGAGCCGCCGGCCGAGGGCCAGCGACTCGGCGGCGGACTGGCCGGCGGCGGGCTCGTCGAGCAGCGCCACCTCCGGCTTCGCGGCGATCGCCGCGGCGACGTCCAGCAGCCGCCGGCTGCCCGCGTCGACGACGGAGACCGGGACGTCGCCGGGCGGGCAGCCGAAGAACTCCAGCAGCTCGTCGGCCTCGGCGCGCGGCAGCCGCCGGCCCGAGCCGATCGTCAGGTACTCGTACAGGGACAGCTCCGGGGCGATCGCCGTGGTCTGGAACGTGCGCCGCAGGCCGCGCTTCGCGCGGGCGCTCGGGCCGAGCCGGTCCAGCGGGACGCCGGCCAGCTCCACCGAGCCCTCGTAGCCCGCGACGAACCCGGTCGCCGCCGCGATGAACGTGGACTTGCCGGCGCCGTTCGGGCCGATCAGCCCGGCGACCGCGCCCTCCGGGACGGTGAGGTCGACCGCGTCGAGCGCGACGACCTCGCCGAACCTGACGGTCAGCCCGCTGACCTTCAGCGCGGGGACGCGGGGGTCGCCGGACGGCCGCGGCGCCGGCACGGTGACGGGCCCGGGCCCGCCGGGCCCGCCAGGCGCGTCGCCGGGGCGTGCGCCGCCGGTCGCGTCGAGGAGCCCGCGGGCGTCGCGTTCGCGCTTGCGCATCCGGGTCATGTCGGTCTGGCTGAGGCCGCTGCGCAGCGCGAGCAGCGCGCCCGCGCCGAACAGCACGCCGCCGAAGTCCTGCGGCAGCGACAGCTTGTCCATGATCGTCGCCATCACGGCGCCGAACACCCCGCCGAGCACCGCGCCCTCGGGATGGTGCGGCCCGATCATGACGGCGACGGCGAACAGCGCGAGGGACTGCCCCATCGCGAAGTTGCCCGGCACCACCATGCTGAGCTGCCCGGCCAGCAGCCCGCCGCCGATGCCGGCGACGAACGCGCTGATCGCGAACGCGGCGAGCTTGCTGCGCGCCACCGAGACGCCGTGCGCGGCGGCGGAGCGCTCGGAGTGCCGCAGCTCGTACCAGGACAGGCCGAGCCGCGTCCGGCCGATCGCCCGCAGCGCGACAGCGAGCACCGTGAACACGATGACGCACAGGACGAAGTAGCCGCCGTCGGTGTCGAACGGCGCCGGCCGGTCCAGCATCGTCAGGTCCGCCGCGCCGGGGAACGGGTTGGCGTTCCACACGATGTCGGCGGACACGGCGAAGCCGAAGGTGACCACCGCGAGGTTCACGCCGCGGATCCGCAGCGCGGGCAGCCCGATCGCGACGCCGACCGGCACCGCCGCCAGGCCGCCGAGCAGCAGCCAGGCGAAGAACCCGCCGGGCGCGCCCATCACGTTGAGCTTCAGCACGACCCAGGCGCCGATCGCCGCGAACGACATCTGGCACAGCGACATCACGCCGGCGCGGCCGACGATCACGCCGAAGCTCTGCATGACCACCGCGCTGACCGCGGCGCTGATCGCCAGGTAGATCCAGTAGGGCGGCAGCACCGCCGGGAGCACCGCGCAGGCGAGCACGGCCGCGCCGAGGCCGGCGCCGAGGCTCCGGCCGGACCGGAGCCTGCCGATCGGGTTCATCGTGCCTCGCTCTCCGCGGCCGGCGTCCCGCCGTCCGGATCGGTCTCGGTGCCGGCGGCGGACGGGGCGCCGCCGAAGTACAGGCCGTGCAGCCGCCGCTCGTCGCCGCGCAGTTCCGCGCACGGGCCGGAGAACACGATCCGGCCCTTGCGGAGCACGTGCGCGCTGGTGCCGACGTCCAGGGCGAGGTTCGCGAACTGCTCGATGAGCACGACGGCGATCCCCATCCCGGCGAGCTCGCCGACCGTGGTCATCAGCCGCCGCACCACCAGCGGCGCGAGGCCGAGCGACATCTCGTCGATCAGCACGACCTTCGGCGCGGACACCAGCGCGCGGCCGAGCACCACCATCTGCTGCTCGCCGCCCGACAGGTGCCCGGCCTGCAGGCCGCGACGCTTGTCCAGCTCGGGGAAGAGCCGGTAGACGGTCGCGAGGTCGCCATCGCCCTGCTGGGAGACCAGCAGGTTCTGCTCGACGGTGAGGGTCCGGAACGTGGTGCGCGCCTGCTCGACGTATCCGAGGCCCGCCCGGGCCCGCTTGTAGGGGGCGAGTTTCTCGATGGCGGTGCCGCCGAGCCGGACCGTCCCGGACTTCACCGGGGCCAGGCCGGCGATGCCGTCCATCAGCGTCGTCTTCCCCGCGCCGTTCGCGCCGAGGACGACGGTGACCTCGCCGCGCGCGGCCTCCAGCGCGACGTCGTGGACGACGGGCACGTCGGCCCGGTCGACCGCGACGCCCTCCAGCGCGAGAGCCGGAGCCTCCATCACGCGCCGTCCGTCCCGAAGGCGGAGCGGAGGGCGGCGGCCGCGCGGGAGTGGGCCTCCTTCGCGACCGACAGCTCGGAGGCGAGAGGGCCGAAGAACGCGTGGATGAGGCCGTCGTAGCGGACGAGTTCGGTCTCCACTCCGGCGTCCTTCAACCGCCGGGCGTACTCCTCTCCCTCGTCGCGGAGCACGTCGCACTCCGCTTCGAGGATCAGCGCGCGCGCCAGCCCGGACAGGCCCTTGGAGCGCAGCGGCAGGAGGTAGGGGTCGTCGAGGTCGGCCGGGCCGGTCGGGTAGGTGGTGAAGAACCAGTCCATGCTGGCCTTGGAGAGGAAGTAGCCCTCGGCGAACTCGGTGTAGGAGGCGCGTCCGTCCTCGGGGTGGCCGAGGACGGGCGAGACGAGCACCTGGAGGGCGAGGTCCGGTCCGCCGAGGTCGCGGGCCTTGAGGGCGGCGACCGCGGCGAGGTTCCCGCCGGCGCTCTCGCCGCCGACGGCGATCCGGGCCGGGTCGGCGTTGATCTCCGCGCCGTGCGCGGCGACCCACTGGACGGCTGCGTAGGCGTCCTCGGCGGCGGCCGGGAACGGGTTCTCGGGGGCGAGCCGGTAGTCGACGGAGACGACGACGGCTCCGGCCTCCGCGCAGATGGCGCGGCAGGCGTACTCGTTCTCGTCGAGGCCGCCGATCGTCCAGCCGCCGCCGTGGAACCAGACGAACGCGGGGAACGGGCCGTCGCCCTCGGGGGTGTAGACGCGCACCGGGACGTCGCCGGCCGGGCCGGAGATCGCGGTGTCGGCGACCGAGCCGACCGGCCTCAGGTCCTCGGGCATCGTCCACATCAGCCGGAACTGCTCGCGCATCGTCGGCGCGTCCGGCGGCGGTGCCGCAGCGTCCGGGTCCTCGGCGGGGGTGCGGCCGACGATCCGCTGCGCCTCGGGATGTAGGGGCATCGATTACCTCCGAAGGCCCGGTGCGCCCGTGCCCCGGGGGGCGGGCACTCCAAAATCGTATCTGATTCCGTGTACGTTAAAGGCATCCCGTCAACGGTGTCCAGAGCTGGAGCGCGATATGACCGACGAATCCACCCCGGCCGACCTCGTCCTCACGGGCGGCCGGGTGCACACCGCCGACGCCCGGGACCGGCAGGCGGAGGCGGTCGCGGTGCGCGCCGGCCGCATCGCCCGCGTCGGCACCGCCGCGGAGGTCGCGCCGCTGGCCGGGCGCGGGACCCGGGTCGTCCGGCTGGCCGGGCGGTCGGTGCTGCCCGGCATCAACGACTCGCACCTGCACGGCGTGTGGCTCGGCGCGATGTGGCCGTCCCTGCTGATGGACCAGCTGGCCGGATCGGGCGGGCACGCGCACGAGGCGCCGTCCCGGCTGGAGACCTCCGCCGACCGGCGCCGCGCGATCCTGCGCACGTCCGGCCTGCTGGCCTCCCTCGGCGTCACCAGCTACACCGAGCCGGGCCTCGGCCCGGGCGAGGACGGCGGCCCGAGCGGCTGCTTCGGCTCCGCCGCGCTGCGCGACTACGCCGACCTCGCCGCCGAGGGCGCGCTCAAGGCGCGGGTCACCGCGCTGATGCTGTTCGGCGAGCTGGACGGCCGCAGCTCGGCGGCGGAACTGGAGAAGGGGCTGCGCGAGTTCGTCCCGCCGGCGGACGTGCCGGGCCGGTTCCGCGTCGCGGGCGTGAAGATCTTCGCCGACGGCATCCCCCCGATGCGCACCGCCTGGACCGACCGCCCGTACGCGGACGGCGGGCACGGCGCGCTGCTCGTCGACGGCGCGGACGACGGCGAGCGCGAGGCCGCGCTCCGCGCGATGATCGGGATGGCGCACGGCGCCGGGCACCAGATCGGCGTGCACGCGACCGGGGACCGCGCGACCCGCGTCGTCGCGGACGCGCTCGCCGCCGCGATGGACCGCGACGGGCGGGACGCCCGGCACTACGTCATCCACGGCGACCTGCTGTCCCCCGCGACGCTGCGCGTCCTCGCGTCCCGCCGGATCGGGTTGAACACGCAGGCCGGCATCCCGGTCGCGACCGAGCCGATGCTGGCCGCCGCGCTCGGCGAGGACGCGCTGCGGGACGCCTGGCCCACCCGCGACGCGCTCGACGCGGGCGTCCGGCTGTCCCTCAGCTCGGACGCGCCCGTGCTCACCCCGGACTGGCGGATCGGGGTCGCCGCCGCCGTCACCCGCCGGGGCGTGGACGGGAGCGTCCGCGGCGCGGCGCAGCGGCTCGCGCTCACCGAGGCGCTCCGCGCCTACACGATCACTCCGGCCTGGCAGGACGGCGCCGAGCACGAGAAGGGCTCGATCGAGCCCGGCAAGGTCGCCGACCTGTGCGTGCTGGACGCCGACCTGCTCGACCTGGAGCCCGACGCGCTGCCGACGGTGCCGGTGGCGATGACCGTCCTGGACGGCCGGGTGATCCACGAACTCCGTTGACCTGCGGGACGTCAGGGGGCGGTGGTGCCCCAGGACGCGGCCGGGTCCACCACGTCCTTGTCGAGCCAGAGGTCGGCGACCGCTTGCGGGAGGTCCGTGCCGTGGCGGGCCAGCAGGTCCAGCGCGGCGAGGTTGTCGTCCAGCTGCGCCCTGCGGCTGACGCCGACCAGGACGTTCGCCACGGCGGGATGGGTGAGGCAGTAGGCGATCGCGAGCTGCGCGGGAGTCGCGCCGAACCGTTCGGCGACCTTCCGGACCTGCGGGTACGCGGCGCGGATCCGGTCGCGGATGCCTCCGGGGTCCTGGCCGATCTTGCGCTGCGGGTCGAGCCTCCCGGCGAGGATCCCGCCCTCCAGCACGTCCGACGCCTGCAGGCCGAGGCCGTCCTCGAACAGCCGGCGGTAGGGCGCCCCCTCGGGCACCGAGCGGCGGGCCAGGCTGTACTTGAGCTGCGCGAACGACGGCGGGAGGAGGCCTTCGGCGGCGGCGAACCGGCGGGCGAAGTCCACGTCGGCGGCGGACCAGTTGTTGACGCCCCAGGACGCGAACCGCCCCGCCCGCACCAGTTCGGAGACGTCGGCGACGACCGCGCGCAGGTCCGGCCTCTCCAGGAAGTCGCCGACCACGACCATGTCGGCGCGGTCGGTGCCGATGCGCCCGAGCGACACCTCGATCTGCTCGGCGAAGGACAGCGCCGGGTACTCCCAGAGCCAGAGCTTGCCGCACAGCAGGTAGTCCTCGCGCGCGAGGCCCGCGTCCCGGACGGCCTGCCCGAACAGCACGTCCGTCACGGCGTTCTCGGCGTGCGGGCCGAAGTCGTAGTGCGCGACGTCGAACATGGCCGCGCCGTGGTCGGCGGCCGCGCGGACGAGCTCGGCCGCGGCCTCGCGCTCCATCCGGTCCCAGGTGTTCCAGGAGCCCAGCGCCAGCAGGGGCACCTCCGGACCGTCCGCGCCCAGGCGGCGCCTCGGCACCCGTTCCGAGAACTCCATCGCTGACCTCCGATCGGTGACCGGCCGTCGCGGGCGGCGGCCGCCCGCGCCCGCCGCTGGCCGTTGACCCGACTGATCGTATAGCATCCTGCATATTCTTTGCAGAAGGAGAACCGCCCATGCCGCTTCCCTCCCCCGGCGCCGACCCGTCCGGCATCCTCGGCGTCGCCACCGGCTACATGGCCGCCAAGCAGCTGTTCGCGGCGAGCGAGGCCGGCGTGTTCGCCGCGCTGGCCGCGGGCCCGGCGACCGCGCCCGAGCTGGCCGCCCGCACGGGCCTGCCCGAGCGCACCGCCCGGATCCTCGGCGACGCCCTGTCCGGGCTCGGCCTGCTGGCCCGCGAGGACGGCCGCTACGCTAACACCTCCGCCACGGCCGCCTACCTGGCCGGCGGCGAGCACGGCGTGGACCTGCGCCCCTTCCTGGCCTTCCTCGACACGATCAGCTACGGGCACTGGCTCGGGTTCGCCGGCACGACCCGGACCGCCCGGCCGCAGCCGCTCGACCTCGCCGGCGACCGCATGCGGACCTTCATGAGCGGCGTGATGACCTACAACGCCCTGCACGCCCGGATGCTCGCGGAGGCCTTCGACTTCACCCCCTACCGGCGGATCCTGGACTTCGGCGGGCTGTCCGGCTCGTTCCTCGCCGAGGCGCTCGCCGCCGCCCCGGACGCCCGCGGCACCTTCGCCTCCGCCGGCGAGCTGGTGGACGTCGCCCGCAAGGTCATCGACGACGCGGGCGCCGGCGACCGCGTCGACGTCGTCCGCACCGACCCGGTGACCGGCGACATCCCTGAGCCGCACGACCTCGTCCTGCTCGAACACGTCGTACACCGCTTCGACGCCGAGCAGAACAGGGCCATCATCGGGCGGGCCCGGCGCGCGGCCTCCGACGGCGCCACCCTCGTGCTGCTCGACTTCTTCCTCGACACCGACCCGCGCCAGCGCGCCATCGACGCCCTGCACGCGGGCGAGTACCTGGTCATCGACGGCACGGTGGTCTACCCCGAGGACGAGGTGCGCGGCTGGCTGGAGGAGGCCGGCTGGGCGCCGGTGGAGACCCGCGAGCTGCCCGGCAGCCCGCGGATCATCATCGCGGAGGCCCGGTGAGCGCCGGGCGGTCCGTCCTGGTGACGGGCGGCGCGAGCGGCATCGGGCGCGCCGTCGCGGCGGCGTTCGCCGCCGCGGGCGACCGCGTCGTGATCGCCGACCGGGACGAGGACGGCGCCGCCGCCGCGGCCGGGGAGATCGGCTGCGCCGCCGTCGCCCTGGACGTCACCGACGCCGCGTCCGTCGCCGCCGGCGCCGCCCGCGCCGCCGAGCTCGCCGGGCCCGTCGAGGTGCTGGTCAACAACGCGGGCGTGGTCGCCGGCGGCGGCCCCCTCACCGCGCTGCCGCTGGAGGTGTTCGACACCGTCGTCGCCGTCAACCTGCGCGGCACGTTCACCGTCACGCAGGCGGTCGCGAACCAGATGGTCGAGCACGGCACGAAGGGCCGGATCGTCAACGTCAGCTCGATCGGCGCGCGCCAGCCGACCGCCGGCCTCGGCCACTACGAGGCCACCAAGGCCGCGGTGGACGCGCTGACCCGCACCGCCGCGCTCGAACTCGCCGCGCACGGCATCCGCGTCAACGGCGTCGCGCCCGGGCCCGTCCACACCCCGATGACCGCCGGGCTGATGGACGACCCGCAGGCCCGCGCCGCGTGGGAGGCGCGCATCCCCCTCGGCCGCATCGCCGGCACCGGCGACGTCGCCCCGCTGGTGCTCTTCCTGGCCTCCGACCAGGCCGCGCACATCACCGGCGCGATCGTCCAGGTCGACGGGGGCCAGCTCCTCACCTGACGGACCCCGGACGCGCCGGCCCCTCTCCTTCGCCCGGCGGGGACGGCGCGTCCGGTCACGTCAGGGGACGCCCCCTGGGAGTCAGCCCCTGGCGGTGTGGAGGGCGTCGGCGGTGGCGTTCTTGTGGGCGCACGCGACGCGCTCGATCTCGGCCGGGTCGGCGCCGCCGGAGATGAGCCCGAGGATCCGCTCGTGCTCCTCCACCGACCGGCGGGCGCGGCCGGGGACGTAGCTGAAGGTGGAGCGGCGCATGTGGTCGAGGCGGGTCCACTCCGCCTCGAGGAGGGAGCGCAGGTGCGCGTCCGGGCAGTGCTCGTAGATGGAGAAGTGGAACTCCCGGTTCAGCGCGGTGAACGCGGTCGGGTCGAACTCCTCCAGCGCCTCCACCATCCGGTCGTTGATCTTGCGGGAGGCGTCGATGTGCGCGGCCTTCATCAGCGGCGCGGAGATCGCGGTGGCGTACCCCTCCAGCCGCGCCAGGATCTGCAGGGTGTGCTCGACCTGCTCGGCGTCGAAGACCGCGACGCGGGCGCCGACGTTGCGCACCACCTCGACCAGCCCGTCGGACTGCAGGCGGCGCAGCGCCTCGCGCAGCGGGATCGTGCTGACCCCGGTCTCCTGCGCGAGCTGGTTGATGACCAGCCGGTACCCGGGCACGTAGGTGCCATCGAGGATGCGCGACCGCAGCAGCTCGTAGCAGAACTCTGCCTTGCTCTCCTTGCCCTGGTCCTGCTTCCTGGCGGAACTCACCCGGTTCTCCTCATCCTCGGCCCGCACCCCACGGTCCCGTCCACGGCCCGGTCACCGCGCCAGCGCGTCCAGGAGCGTCTCCCGGAAGCGCGCCCCGCCCGGCACCTCGTGGTGGGCGCCGGGAACGGTCACCAGCCCGGCCCCGCCGAGCCCCTCGGCGAGGTCCCCGATTCCTCGGGTCAGGTCATCATTCTCGCCGACGACGAAGACGGGAAGGACCTTCGCGTTCCAGGGGCCGCCGGCGAACGGCGTCGAGCGCAGCCCCTCGACGCACAGGGCGAGGCCGCGGGCGCGGTCGCCCCGCGCCGTGACCATCGCGGCGATGGCCGCGGTGAACGGGTCGGCGCAGGGGGTCCCGTCCGCCACGGCGCGGTGGAGGGCATCGACGTCGACGGCGGTGAACGGCTCGGCGGGGCTCAGCCCGCCGAGGACGGAGCGTTCCACCCGGTCCGGCGCGGTCGCGGCGACCTCCCAGGCCAGGCGGGCGCCGAGGGAGTACCCGGCGATGTCGAAGGACGCGGCGCCGGCCCCGTCCATGACCGCCAGCAGGGCGGCGGCGAGCGCCGGGGCGGTGGCCTCGGCGGCCGACCGCGGCGCGGGGCTGTCCCCGTGGCCGGGCAGGTCGGGGACGACGACGGTGCGGCCGGCGCCGGTGAGGGCGGCGGCCGTGCCGGTGTCGATCCAGTCGGTCGCCCCGTCGGAGCCGAAGCCGTGCACGAGCAGCACGGGCGGCGCGCCGGCGGGCTCGGCGGGCGTGAGCGTGCGGGCCGCGAGGCCGCCTCGGTCGCGCATCCTTCCAGCACCTCCTAGAGGATTTCGTACACGATTTGCGATCATACTGTACCGGCCCGGCCGCTCCCGCCCCCGGCGATCCACCGGACGGGCCGGTTCGCCCACCGGACCATCACTCTCGATATTGTGCATGACTTCATATACGATTTCCGTTGCCGGTCGCCCCCGGCCGCTGTTCCCGACCGTCGTCCGTCACAGGAGCGCCCCGTGCCGCACCCCCTGGGCAACCGGCCCTCGAAGATCATCGCCGTCCATCTGAACTTCCCCTCCCGGGCCCGCGAGCGCGGGCGGATCCCGGCGGCGCCGTCCTACTTCCTGAAGCCGCCGTCCTCGCTGGCCGGCTCCGGCGACCCGCTGACCCGGCCGGCCGGCTGCGAGCTGATGACGTTCGAGGGCGAGATCGCCCTGGTCATCGGCCGCACCGCGCGGCACGCCTCCCCCGCGGACGCCTGGGACCACGTCGGCTGGGTGACCGCGGCCGACGACGCGGGCGTCCACGACCTCCGCCACGCCGACCGCGGCTCGAACCTGCGCTCCAAGGGCGCGGACGGGTTCACCCCGATCGGCCCCCGGCTGCTCGACGCGCGGGACCTCGACCCGCGCGGGCTGCGGGTGCGCACGTGGGTGAACGGCGAGCTCGTCCAGGACGGCACCAGCGACGCGCTGCTGTTCCCGTTCGCCGACCTCGTCGCCGACCTGTCCCGGCTGGTCACGCTGGAGCCCGGCGACGTCATCCTCACCGGCACCCCGGCGGGGGCGTCCGTCGCCGCGCCCGGCGACACCGTCGAGGTCGAGGTGACCGCCGGGCGGCTGTCCACCGGACGCCTCCGCAACCAGGTCGTCGAAGCGGACCGCGCGCTGCCCGACTGGGGCGCGATGCCCCGCGTGGACGAGACGGTCCGCGCCGACGCGTGGGGCCCGGCGTACCGGCCGAAGCCCGCCCTGGACCCGGCGGCCGAGAAGGCGCTGCGCGGGCTGTCGACCGCGACGCTCAGCTCCCAGCTGCGCAAGCGCGGCCTCCAGCACATGTCGATCGACGGCGTCCACCCGGCCGGCGACGACGCGAAGATGGTCGGCACCGCGCACACACTGCGCTACCTGCCGCTGCGCGAGGACCTGTTCACGGCGCACGGCGGCGGCATGAACGCGCAGAAGCGGGCCGTGGAGGAGCTGCGGCCCGGGCAGGTGCTGGTGATGGACGCGCGCGGCGACACCACCGCCGGGACGATCGGCGACATCCTCGCGCTGCGCGCCGCCAAGCGCGGCGCGGCGGGCATCGTCACCGACGGCGGGCTGCGCGACAGCGCCGCCGTCGCCCGCCTGGACGTCCCGGTCTTCCACGGCGGCGCGCACCCGGCCGTCCTCGGCCGCCGGCACGTGCCGTGGGACACCGGGCTGCCGATCTCCTGCGGCGGCGCGCTCGTCCAGCCCGGCGACGTGCTGGTCGGCGACGCCGACGGCGTCGTCGTGATCCCCCCGGACCTCGTCGAGGACCTCGTCGGGGACGCCGCCGAGCAGGAGGCGCAGGAGCGCTTCATCACCGAGCGCGTCGCCGCCGGCGAGCCGATCGAGGGCCTGTACCCGCTCGGGCCGCGCTGGCGCGAGGCGTACGAGGCCTGGCGCAGCGACGGCCGCTGACCAGCCCCTTTCCCGAGGAGGACATGTGAAGTTCCGCACCGACCCGGCGACGATCCGCGGGTCGATCGCCCCGGTGGTGACACCGTTCACCGCCGACGGCGCCCTCGACCTCGACGCGCTGCGCGGGCTGGTCCGCTGGCAGCTGGAGTCCGGCTCGCACGGCATCTCGCTCGGCGGGTCGACCGGCGAGCCGAGCGCCCAGACCGCCGCGGAGCGCATCGAGGCGATCCGCGCCGCCGCGGACGAGATCGCCGACCGCGTCCCGTTCCTGCCCGGCACCGGCTCGGCGAAGCTGGAGGAGACCCTGGAGGTCACCGCCGCGGCCCGGGACGCCGGCGCCGACGCCGCCCTGGTCATCACCCCGTACTACGCGCGGCCGACGCAGGACGCGCTGTACGGGTGGTACGCGACCGTCGCGCGCGAGTTCCCCGACCTGCCGATCGTCGTCTACAACGTGCCGTCCCGCACGGCCGTGGACATCGCGCCCGAGACCGTCCGGCGGCTGTTCACCGATTTCGACAACGTCGTCGGGATCAAGGAGACCACCAAGGACTTCGAGCACTTCTCCCGCGTGCTGCACGCCTGCGGGCCCGAGCTGCTCGTCTGGTCGGGGATCGAGCTGCTGTGCCTGCCGCTCCTCGCGCTCGGCGGCGCCGGGTTCGTCAGCGCGGTCGCCAACCTCGCCCCGGACGCGGTCGCCCGGATGTACGAGCTGTGGACGGCCGGCGACCACGCCGCCGCCCGCGACCTGCACTACCGGCTGCACCCCCTCGTCGACCTGCTGTTCGTCGAGACGAACCCGGCGCCCGCCAAGTGGGTGCTGGAGCACTGCGGCCGGATCCCGTCCGGGCGCGTCCGGCCGCCGCTGACCGCGCCGTCCGGCGGCGCGCGGGCGCGCATCGGCGCGCTGCTCGACCAGGCCGGCGACCTCACCGCGGCCCTGGCGAGGCGGCCCTGACCCGCGCCGCCGCCCCGACCACCGAACCGGAAGAGAGCACGATGCCCGTCCCCTCCAGCCCCCGCCCCGCCGGCCTGCCGGACCGCATCCGGCACTGGATCGGCGGCGCGTTCGCCGACAGCGCCGACGGCGCGGTATTCGACGTCGCCGACCCCGTCTCCAACGCGCCCTACGCCGTCGCCGCCGCGGGCGGCCCCGCCGACGTGGACCGCGCCGTCGCCGCCGCGAAGGCCGCCTTCCCCGCCTGGTCGGCCCTCGGGAACCGCGAGCGCGCGAACGTCCTCACCCGCGTCGCCGACGCGGTCGAGGCGCGCGAGGACCGGCTCGCCGAGCTGGAGTCGTTCGACTCCGGCCTGCCGATCACCCAGGCGCGCGGGCAGGCGCGCCGCGCCGCGGAGAACTTCCGCTACTTCGCCGACGTCGTCGTCGCGCTCGGCGAGGAGGCCTACCGGGCCGGCGACCAGCAGATCAACTACGTGGTGCGCACGCCCGCCGGCGTCGCCGGGCTGATCACCCCGTGGAACACCCCGTTCATGCTGGAGAGCTGGAAGCTGGCGCCGGCGCTGGCGGCCGGCTGCACGCTGGTGCTCAAGCCCGCCGAGTGGACGCCGCTGTCGGCCGGGCTGTGGCCGGAGATCCTCGCCGAGGCGGGCGTGCCCGCGGGCGCCGTCAACATCGTGCACGGGATCGGCGAGGTCGCCGGGCAGGCCCTCGTCGACCACCCGGACGTGCCGCTGCTGTCGTTCACCGGCTCCACCGACACCGGGCGGCACATCATGCGCTGCTCCGCCGACGGCCTGAAAGCGCTGTCCATGGAGCTCGGCGGCAAGTCGCCGGTCGTGGTGTTCGCCGACACCGACCTCGACGCCGCGCTCGACTCGGTGGTGTTCGGCGTGTTCTCCCTCAACGGCGAGCGCTGCACGGCCGGGTCCCGGGTGCTGGTGGAACGGCCCGTGTACGAGGAGTTCACCCGGCGGCTCGCCGAACGCGCCGAGAAGGTCAGGGTGGGGCCGCCGTCCGACCCGTCCACCGAGGTCGGCGCGCTCGTCCACCCCGAGCACTACGCGCGTGTGATGGAGTACGTCGAGATCGGCAGGCGGGAGGCGAAGCTCGTCGCGGGCGGCGAGCGGCCCGGCCACCTGCCCGAGGGCAACTACCTGCAGCCCGCCGTGTTCACCGACGTGCCGCGAGACGCCCGCATCTTCCAGGAGGAGATCTTCGGCCCGGTCGTGGCCGCCGCGCCGTTCGACGACGAGGCCGAGGCGGTCGAGCTCGCCAACGCCACCCGCTACGGACTCGCCGCCTACGTGTGGACGAGCGACCTGCGCCGCGGCCACCGCATCGCCCACGCGGTCGCCTCCGGTATGGTCTGGATCAACTCGCACAACGTCCGCGACCTGCGCACTCCCTTCGGAGGCGTGAAGGACTCGGGACTCGGCCGCGAGGGCGGCGCGCACAGCATCGACTTCTTCTCCGAGTCGAAGATCGTGCACGTCATGCTCGGCGAGGCCCGCACGCCCCGCTTCGGCGCCCAGGAGCAGTCATGAGCACACCCCCCGACGTCATCCGCTCCGCCTACGCGCAGCTCGCCGTCACCGACCTGGCGGCGGCCCGCTGGTTCTGGGTCGACATGCTCGGCCTGCACGTCCAGCACGCGGAGGCGGACGCCCTCTACCTGCGGGGCACCGACGAGCTCACGCACCACTCGCTCGTGCTGCGGGCCGGGCCGGTCGCGGCGCTGGACCACATCGCCTACCGGGTCCGCGCTCCCGAGGACGTGGAACGCGCCGAACGGTTCTTCGCCGGGCTCGGACGGCCCGTCCGGCGTGTCCCCGCCGGGACCGGGACGCACGGCGTCGGCGACGCCGTCCGGGTCGTCGACCCGCTCGGCTTCACCGTCGAGTTCTTCCACGGCATCGCGCGCGGCGAGCGCCTCATCCAGCGCTACGACCTGCACCGCGGCGCCCGCATCGCGCGGCTCGACCACTTCAACGTCTGCACCCCGGACATCCCCGCCGCGTACGCGCACTACCGCTCGCTCGGGTTCGGCTGCTCGGAGACGATCGAGGGCGACGAGCACGAGCTGTACGCGGCGTGGATGTACCGGAAGCAGACCGTCCACGACGTCGCGTTCACCGGTGGCGCGGGCCCGCGCCTGCACCACATCGGGATGGCCACGCACGAGTCGCACCAGGTGCTGCACACCGCCGACGTCTTCGGCTCGCTCGGGAAGCAGCACCACATCGAGCGCGGCCCCGGCCGCCACGGCGTGTCCAACGCCTTCTACGTGTACCTGCGCGACCCCGACGGGCACCGGGTGGAGATCTACACCTCCGACTACTACACCGGCGATCCCGACCACGAGACGTTCCGGTGGAACGTGCACGACGACCGGCGGCGCGACTTCTGGGGCAACGCGGTGATCGAGTCCTGGTACAAGGAGGCGTCGCCCGTCCTCGACCTGGACGGCGCGGTCCAGCCGGTGTCGGAGTCCGTCCTCGACGAGTCGTCCGTGCGGGTCGGCGCCGACGGCCTCGGGATCGTGGACGGGACGAAGGGCTAGAAGCCGCTCAGGGCCGGGTGGTCCCTGAGGCGACGGCGGGCGTCAGGCGTCGAGCAGGCCGATCGCCTCGGCGTCCAGGCCGATGTCCGGGTCGGCCGCGCACGCGGCGCGCAGGGCGCCCGCCAGCGTCGCCGCTGCGAGGGCCGCGAGGCGGTCGCGCGGGACGTCGCGGTGCCGCAGGTGGTCGATGACGACCTCGTCCAGGTAGCCGACCCAGCCGCGCATCGTGGTGCGCAGCACGGGACGCGCCGGGCCGGGGACGCCGAGCGCGTCCAGCAGCCGTCGCGCCCCCTGCCAGCGCAGGTCCTCCACGATCGCGCGGACCTCCGGGTCGGAGCCGTTCCCGCCGCGCATCACCGCCAGGAACCCGGCGGCGTTGGCCTCCATGAAGGCGATGTGCCGGTCGAGGGCGTCGCGCAGCCGCTCCCCCGGCGTCGCGCCCTCGGGCTCGGCCTCGTGGACGACCCGGAGCCGGTCGGCGGCGGCGCGGATCGTCGCGAGGTAGAGGCCGCGCTTGTTGCCGAAGTGGTGCGCGATCAGCCCGTAGGCGACGCCCGCCCGCCGCGCGATCTCGGTGGTGGTCACCTCGTCGTAGGCGCGGCCGGCGAACAGCTCGGCGGCGGCGTCGACCAGCATCTGCCGGCGGTCGGGCCGGGGCTCGCCGGGCCGGGCCATGGGCGGCTCCTCGGATTGACGTGCGGTCGCGGGCGAGTCTAGCCTCCCGTATTGATTGATAATCAGTCAATATCGGGAGGCGATGATGGCCCGGATCGAGCTGGCGGACGCGCCGGTCCTGCTCACCGGCGCGTCCAGCGGGATCGGCCGCGCGCTGGCGTTCGCGCTGGCCGGACGCGGTGCCCGGCTGGCGGTCGCGGCGCGCCGGCGGGACGCGCTGGAGGAGGTGGCCGGCCAGATCGCGGCCTGCGGCGGGACGCGCCCGCACGTGATCGAGGCCGACCTGGCGCGCCCGGGCGCCGCCGCCGAGCTCGCCGGCGCGGCGGCGCGGGCGCTGGGCGGGGTGCGGGTGCTGGTCAGCAACGCCGGGGCGGGGCTCGTCGCGGCGCAGGGCGAGCTCGGCGACGGCGCCGACGCGCGGGCGCTGTTCGAGACGAACTTCTGGTCGCCGCTCGCGCTGGCCCGCGCGCTGCTGCCGGGGATGCGCGGCGGCGGGGTGATCGTCAACGTCACGTCGACGCTGCAGGCGCTGCCGGTCCCGATGCTCGGCCACTACGGCTCGGCGAAGGTCGCGCTCGCGCACGCCACCCGCACGATGCGCAACGAGCTGCGCGGCACCGGCGTCACCGTCCTGGAGTACGTGCCGGGCGCCACCGACACCGACGCCCGCGACGTCGGGCTGCTGCCGTGGCGCGGCCGGCCGGTGCGCACGCTCCCGCCGGTGTCCCCCGAGTCCGCCGCGCGGGCGGTCGTGCGGGCGATCGAGCGCGGCGAGCACCGCCGCGTCCACCCGTTCCCCTCGCTGCTGCCGCTGGAGGTCCCGGCGGTCGGGCGGCTGGCGGCCCGGGCCGCGGCGCGCCGGATTCAGGTGCCGCGGAGCTTCTGAAGCCCGCGCTCCGACGCGCTGCCCGGCGCCGCCGTGTAGAGCACGACGCGGTGCTCGCCGCCGGGGACCGGGAGGATCTCGCAGTCGAGTTCGAGCTCGCCCGCGACCGGATGGACGGCGCGCTTGGTGATCGTCCGCTGCACCTCGATCTCGCGGGCCGCCCACATCCCGGCGAACTCCGGGCTCGCCGCCGACAGCTCGGCGACGATCGCGCGGACGGCCGGGTCGGCGGGATAGCGGCCGCTCGCGCGCAGGTCGGCGACGCACCGGCGGGCCAGCTCGAGCCGCGCGCCCTCCAGCGGCCCGCCGAACAGCCAGCGCAGCGTGTTGCGCCGTTCCGGCGGCGCCTGCGCCAGGTCGCCGATCAGCGCGGTCAGCATCCGGTTCCACGCGAGCACGTCGTAACAGGCGTTGATCACCATCGCCGGGACGCCGTCCAGCCGGTCGAGCAGCCGCAGCACGTTGGCGGGGACCTCCGCCGGGGCGGGCGCGGGCGGCGGCGCCGCGAACCCGAGCAGGTAGCGGGTCTCGTCGCCGGTCAGCCGGAGCGCGCGGCCGAGCGCGGCGAGCACCTGCGCGGACGGCCTCGGCCCGCGCCCCTGCTCCAGCCGGATGTAGTAGTCCACCGAGATGCCGGCCAGCAGCGCGACCTCCGCGCGGCGCAGCCCGGGCGTCTGGCGGCGCCCGCCGGCGGCGAAGCCCGCGTCGTCCGGCCGGGCCCGGTCGCGCCGGCTGCGCAGGAAGCCGGCCAGCTCCCGCCGGTCCATCCCCCGTGTGTCCGTGCTCGCCGTGTCCATGTCCCTCATGATGCCGCCGCCCGGGGTGGTACCGCGGGTCCCAGGCCCCGCCGTGCCTACCCCGCCGCGCCGGCGCGGCCCCAGCCTGGAGCCATGACGATCTTGGTCA
>NZ_WBMR01000117.1 GCF_008923365.1 Actinomadura montaniterrae | reverse complement strand
GGGGCGGGCGCGCCGCGACCGGACTCCCGACCAGGATGGAAGTGGACGCGTGAGCGGGCTCGACCAGGGGACGTACGAGGTGCTGCGGGCGCGGCTCGCGGAGCGGGCCGCGGAGGCGGCGCGGCGGGCGGAGGCGCTGAACGCCCGCCGGCTGGAGGTGTTCGGCGGCGCGGAGCTGCGGCTGACCGGTACCGAGCAGGTCCGGACGGAGCGCGCGGGCGTGCCCCGCGACGTGGTCGCGCTGGGCGGGATGCTGCTGCTCGGCTGCAACGCGCCCGGGACGGCGAACACGACGTCCGTCGAGGACGTGTTCTCGCTGCACCGGTTCGACGACGGCGGCGCGCTCGGGCCGGCGGGCGCGGACGCGGTGCCGGGGCTGCTGGACGACCCGCGCTTCCACCGCGACTTCGCCGACATGTTCCGGTACTACCGGGAGGCGCGGCTGCTGCAGCTGCGGCTGGTGGAGGGGCGGCTGCTCGCGGTGTTCCAGACCGGGCCGCAGCTGTACGACCTGCGCGTCCTGCGCTGGCGGACGGCCCCGGACGGCACCGTCGCCTACGAGGACAACCAGGGCGAGCGCGACCATTCGTTCCCGCCGGCGCACGAGGTCGAGTGGATCGAGACGACCCGCGACGACCACGTCCGCGGCCTGCACCCGCACATCTCGGTCGAGGGCGAGGTGTTCGTCGACACGGTCGGCGGGTCGCTGACGGTCAAGGTGGAGAACGACACGTCCACCGGCAAGGGGATCCACTCCGAGCCGGTGGACGAGCCGCTGCAGGCCCTCGCGGACGCCGACGTCCGGTACGCGCGGGTCGGCGCGCTGATCCTGCTGCGGATCCGGCCGTACAACGAGCCGGCGTGGCGGCACCTGGTGTTCAACGTGCGGACGAAGGAGGTCGTGCGGCTCGACGGGATCGAGCAGGCGTGCCGGCGGCTGCCCGACGACCACGGGATCGTCTTCCCCGGCGGCTACTGCCTGGACACCGGCGTGGTGAAGACGTTCGACACCGACGTCACCGGGCTGGAGTACGAGCGGATCGTCCGGTCGCCGAACGGCGAGGACGTGCTGTACGTGTTCCATTCGCGGGCGGACGGGCGGTCGCTGCTGCTGCCGTACAACGTGATCCGCAAGCGGGTCGCGACGCCGATCACGTGCCACGGGTACTCGCTGTTCGGGGACGGGACGCTGGTGGTGCTGCGGGCGCTGTCGGCGGAGCCGGTCCGGGCGCATCCGGTGCAGGTGTGGGCGACGCCGTTCGTGTCGGACGAGCACGCCGCCGCGCAGCCGGTCGGGACGGGCCCGCTGGAGCGGGTCGGGAACGCGGACCTGGTCCGCGGCATCTCCGAGTGCCTGTCGATCACCCGGATGGTGGACGAGATGTCGCCGTCCGCGCGGGTGTTCGAGGCGCTGATCGCGGCGTGTACGCGGGCGGTCGACCTGTTCCACTGGCTGGCGGACGAGGAGCTGGGCGACCTCGCCGCGCCGCTCGCGGACGTCCGGGCGACGGCCGGGCAGGTGCTGGACGAGTACGAGAAGGTCCGCGCGCTCACCGGGCAGGCGGCGGCCGCCGTGGACGAGGCGGGCGAGGACGTCACCGCGCTGGTCCGCCGGGTGAACGCCGAGGAGCCCGCGACGGCGGACGGCTGGGTCGCGCAGCTCGCGGAGATGCGCCGGGCGCTCGGCCGCCTGGAGACGCTCCGCGACCTGCGGTACGCCGACACCGCCCGCATCGACGAGCTGTCGGAGACGGTGGAGACGGAGCTGCGCGGCCTGGGCGAGCGGTCCGTCCGGTTCCTGCAGGGCGAGGGCGCCTTCACCGGCTACCACGCCGAGGTGGAGCGGATCGCCGAGGCGGCCGGGGCGATCGCGACGGCCGCCGGCGCGGCGCCGCTCGCCGATCTCCTCGACGCGCAGAACGAGGGCCTGGAGGTCGTCACCGAGGTCGTCGGGGACCTCGACATCACCGACGCGACGGCCCGCACCGCGATCCTGGAGCGCGTCGGCGAGGTGCTCGGCGGGCTGAACCGGGCCCGCGCCGTGCTGGACAACCGGCGCCGCGAGCTGCTGGAGCACGAGGGGCGCGCCGCGTTCGCCGCCGAGCTGGCGCTGCTGGACCAGGCGGTCGCGGGCGCGCTGGCCCGCGCGTCCACCCCGGAGCGCTGCGACGAGCAGCTCGGCCGGCTGCTGCTGCGGCTGGAGACTTTGCAGGCGCGGTTCGCCGAGCTGGAGGAGTTCGCCGCCGGGCTGGAGACCAAGCGCACCGAGCTGTACGAGGCGTTCTCGTCGCGCAAGCAGACGCTGCTGGACGAGCGGGCGCGCCGCGCCGGCCGGCTCACCGCGTCCGCCGACCGGATCCTCGCCGGGGTGCGGCGGCGCGCCGCGTCCCTCGCCTCGCCGGACGAGGTGAACGCCTACTTCGCGACGGACGCGATGGTGGCCCGGATCCGCGCGATAGCGGACGAGCTGCGGGAACTCGGCGACGACGTGCGCGCCGAGGAGCTGGACGGGCGGGTGAAGGCGGCCCGGCAGGAGGCGGCGCGGGCGCTGCGGGACCGGCTCGACCTGTACGGCGACGACGGCGCGACGATCCGCCTCGGCCGGCACCGGTTCGCGGTGAACACCCGCCCGATCGAGCTGACGCTCGTCCCGCACGACGGCGGGCTCGCGTTCAGCGTCACCGGGACCGACTACCGGGCGCCCGTCCGCGACGAGGGGTTCGCGGCGACCCGCGGCCTGTGGGACCAGACCCTCGTCTCGGAGACACCGGAGACGTACCGGGCGGAGTATCTGGCGACGTCGATCCTCGCCGCCAGGCCGCCGGCCGAGCTGCTGGACGCCGACCTGCTGCGGGTGGTGCGGGAGGCGGCGGCCGACCGCTACGACGAGGGCTACGAGCGCGGCGTCCACGACCACGACGCCGCCCGCATCCTCGACGTGCTGGTGCGCCTGTACGCCGACGCGGGCCTGCTGCGCTACCCGTCGTCCGCGCGCGCCGCCGCCCAGCTGTTCTGGACGCACGGCCCCGACGCCGGCGCCCGCGCGGCCTGGACGACCCGCGCCCGGTCCCTCGTCCGGGCCCGCCGGTCGTTCGGGCGCGCGCCCGCGCTGGACGACCTCGCCGCCGAGCTGACCGCGGCCGTCGAGGAGTTCGCGGCGCGCACCGGGCTGCCCGCGCCGGACGGCCCCGCGGCCGCCGAGTACCTGATCGAGGAGCTGACCACCGCGCCGGACGGGTTCGTCATCGGCACCGGCGCCCGCGACCTGCTGAAGTCGTTCGGCCCGCACCTGGCCGGCCTGGAGGAGGACCTGCGGGCGCTCGGCGGCGACCTCGCCGCCCGCCACCAGCTCGCCGGAGCGTGGCTCGGCTCCCACCTCGCCGCGACCCCCGACGCCGACCCGGCCGACCTGCCCGAGGCCGTCGCGGCCGTGCTGTGCGCGTCCGCCCGCTACGACTCCCCCGCCGCGCTCACCGCCACCGTCGAGAACCTGCTCGGCGCCCACCCGCGCATCACCGGCCGCCGCCTGGACGTCCGGCTGGACGAAATCCTCGCGCGCACACAGCGGTTCCGTAGCGAGCGCGTCCCCGCGTTCCGCGCCTACCAGCGGCGGCGCAACGAGCTGGTCGCCGCCGAGTCGGAGCGGCTCGGGCTCGCCGCCCTCAAGCCCCGCACGATGAGCGCGTTCGTCCGCAACCGGCTCGTCGACGAGGTGTACCTGCCCCTCATCGGCGACAACCTCGCCAAGCAGATCGGCGCCGCCGGGGACGCCAAGCGCACCGACCAGATGGGCCTGCTCCTGCTGATCTCGCCGCCCGGCTACGGCAAGACGACCCTGATGGAGTACGTCGCGGACCGGCTCGGCCTCGCCCTCGTCAAGGTGGACGGCCCGGCCCTCGGCCACGACGTCACGTCCCTCGACCCGGCGAAGGCGCCGAACGCCACCGCCGCCCGCGAGCTCGAGAAGATCGACTTCGCGCTGGAGATGGGGAACAACGTCCTGCTCTACCTCGACGACGTCCAGCACACCTCGCCGGAGTTCCTGCAGAAGTTCATCCCGCTCTGCGACGCGCAGCGCCGCATCGAGGGCGCCTCCCGCACCCACGACCTGCGCGGCAAGCGCTTCGCCGTCTGCATGGCCGGCAACCCGTACACCGAGTCCGGGCAGCGCTTCCGGATCCCCGACATGCTCGCCAACCGCGCCGACGTCTGGAACCTCGGCGACGTCCTGTCCGGCAAGGACGAGCTGTTCGCGCTCAGCTACGTCGAGAACGCGCTGACCTCCAACCCGGTGCTCGCGCCGCTCGCCGGCCGCGACCGCGGCGACGTCGAGCTCCTCGTCCGGCTCGCGTCCGGCGACGCGGGCGTCCGGCCGGACCGCCTCGCGCACCCGTACTCGCAGGCCGAGCTCGACCAGATCCTGTCGGTCATGGCGAAGCTCCGGCGCGTCCAGCAGGTGGTGCTGGCGGTGAACCGCGCCTACATCGCCTCGGCCGCGCAGGACGACGCGTCCCGCACCGAGCCGCCGTTCCGGCTCCAGGGCTCCTACCGCGACATGAACCGGCTCGCCGAGCGCGTCCTCCCGGTGATGAACGCCGCCGAACTCGAAACGCTCATCGACGACCACTACCGCGCCGAAGCGCAGACGCTCACGTCCGACACCGAGTCGAACCTGCTGAAGCTGGCGGAGCTCCGGGACGTCCTCACCCCGGAGCAGGAGGCCCGCTGGACGGAGATCAAGGCCGCCTACGTGCGCGGCCGGACGCTCGCCGGCCACGAGGACGACCCGTCCGTCGGCGCCCTCCTCCACCTCGCCGACCAGCTCTCCGCCATCGAGAAGACCCTCCGCGACCGCTGACCCGACCGGGGCGTGACCGCCGGGCCGCGACCGCCGGGACGCGACCGCCGGGCCGCGACCGCCGGGCCGGGCTCAGCCGGAGAGGTCCGCGACGCGCTGCCGCAGCGCCTCGTGGACGTCCAGCGGGCTGGTCGGCCAGATCCGCACGGCGCCGTCCTCGCAGCCGCTGGCGAGCCGGTCGCCGTCGGGGCTGAACGCCACCGCCCAGACCGCCCCCGGGTGCGGGTAGGTGACGAGGAGGTCGGCTCCGCCCGCGTGGTTCCACAGCCGGACGCCCCCGTCCCGGGAGCCCGTCGCGAGATGGGTCCGGGCGGGGCTGAACCGCGCCGCGTGGGCCTCGCCGGTGGCCAGCTTGCGGACCATGCGCCCGTCGTGCGCGTCCCACAGCCGGGCGGTCCCGTCGCCGCTCGACGTCAGCACCAGCCGCCCGCTGCGGCTCCAGTCGACCGCGTGCAGCGCCGCCGTATGCGAGGAGAGCCGATCCGGCTCGCCGCCGGAACCGGGCCGCCACAGGCGCGCGTCGGCCTGCCAGTCGGCCACGGCGAGCAGCTCGCCGGTCGGGCTCCACGCGGCGTCCTCGACGATCTGGTCGCCCGCGAGGCGGGCGCGCTCCCGCAGGCCATCGGCCGACCACACGGCCACGGAGCCGTCGTGGGACGTGGAGGCCAGCATCTGCCCGTCGGGGCTCCACCGCACCGCCGTGACGCGGTCGCCGTGGCCCCGCACGGACGCCTCAAGCGCGAGCGTCCCGGCGGCGCGGACGGCGACCGTGCCGTCCTCGCCGCCGACCGCCAGCGCGCGGCCGTCCGGGCTCCAGGCGACCGCGGCGGCGTCGAAGAGCAGCTCGGCCGGCGGGTCCTCCCCGGTGACGTCCCAGATCCGCACGAGGCCGTCCTGCCCGGCGGACGCGATGCGGCGCCCGCCCGGCTCCCAGGCGACGTCGAGCACGCGGCCGCCGTGCCGGCCGGCGACCGAGGGCACGAATCCCCCGTCCACGCCGGCGACGCGGGCGGTGGCGTCCTCGCCGCCGGACAGCAGCAGCCGCCCGTCGGGGCTCCACGCCACACCCGACGCCCAGCCGACGTGCCCGGGAAGCGCGTCGGCGGTCTGCCCGAGATCGAAGTCCAGGACCCGGACCGTGCCGTCCTCCCCGCACACGGCCGCCCGGCGCCGGACCGGCGACCAGGCCACGCCGTAGAGCGGCGTGGCGGCGGCGGGCCAGCGGCGCGCCAGGGCGGACCGCTCGGCGTCCCACAGGCAGACGCTCCCGTCCTCGCCGGCCGTCAGGATCTCCGCGCCGTCGCCGCTCCACGCGACCGCGGGCACGGGCCCGTCGTGCGCCCGCAGCGTCGCGACCCGCTCGCCGCCGTCGACCGTCCAGACGGCGGCCGTGCGGTCGTAGCTCCCGGTGCAGATCCGGGTTCCGTCCGGGTGCCACTCGGCCGACCGCACCCAGTCCTCGTGGCCCTCCAGCACCCGGAGCGTCGCGCCGGTGGCCGCGTCCCAGATCCGGGCGGTGCGGTCCGTGCCGCCGGTCACCACCAGCCGGCCGTCCGGGCTCCAACGCGCCGACGACACCCACCCGGCATGGCCGCGCAGGGTGCCGACGGCCCGCCGGTCCTCGACGTCCCACACCCGGGCGGTCCCGTCCCACCCGCCGCTGACCAGCCGGGCGCCGGAGCGGTCGAAGTCGAGGGAGGTGACGCAGTCCTGGCCGGCCTCGATCACCGCGAGCAGCCGCCCGTCGACCGCGTCCCAGAGCCGGATCGTGCGGTCGTAGCCCGCGGTGGCGGCGCGCCGCCCGTCGGGATGCCACGCCACCGCCGAGAGCCGGTCGGAGTGCCCCCGCAGGATCCGGCGGATCTTCGCCTCGCTGAACACCCGGAACATGGCCCGCTGCACGAGCGGGACGTCCCCGCCGTCGTCCGCGGCCCGCAGCGCCAGCTCCAGCGCCGTCTCCGGCGCCGCCTCGAGTTCGAAGACGGCCTGCCCGGCGCGCGCGAGGGTCCGGTCGGACTGCTCGCGGGCCGTCGCGGTGTCCTCCGCGACCCGGCTCGACGTCAGGAACACGTCCTCCAGGCGGCTCAGCAGACGGTGGTTGCGGGTGGCCCAGTCGCCCGCCGCCGCCAGCCGGAGCCCGCGGTACAGGTAGCTGTCCTCGCGCCCGTGCTCGTCCCACTCCTGCGCGGCCTCGGTGAGCAGCCGGTGCGTGCGCAGGTCCGCCGCGTCCTGCTGGAGCCAGTCGCCGAGCGTCCCCCAGTTGTCGATCAAGGCCTCGTGGACGATCTCCACCGAGTCGCGGTCGGCGGCGACCAGCCGGGCGTCGCGGTGCGACAGCCGGAGGATCACCTGCTCGACCTCCCGCGGGTCGGCGGCCACGAGGTCGAGCTCGTGCCGGGCGACGCGCCGCCGGGTGTAGGTGCCGTCGCGGACCGCGACGAGCCGCAGGAACAGCAGGCGGGCGAGCTCCCGCCGGCGGTCGTCGAGGGAGGCGTAGGTGTCGTCGGCGAGCCGGTCCAGCGCCCCGCCGATCCCGCCGACGGCGTCGTAGTCGGCGTGGGTGAGCCAGACACCGCGGCGGCGGCGCCACAGCGCCGCGAGCGCCGTCTGCAGCAGCGGGAGCGCACCGGAACGCCCGCGCATCTCCGCCAGCACCCGGTCGACGAGGCCGCGCTCGAACAGCGCGCCCACGTGCTGCGCCGGCATCAGCATCGCCTCGCGCAGCGACGGCTCGTCCAGCGGCCCGAGCAGCAGCTGGCCCGCCGTGAGCAGCTCGCGCAGCTCGGCGAAGGCCAGGCAGTGCTGGACGAAGTCGGCGCGCAGGGTGACGACCACCCGGATCTCCCCGGCGAGGACCTCGGCCGCCCGGTGCAGGCTCTGGACGAAGCGCAGCTGCGGGTCGACGTCCCCGCGGTGCCGCGGCTTGAGGGTGAACAGCTCCTCGAACTGGTCGACGATGAGCAGCAGCCGGTCGAACCGGTCGTCGCCGGCGAGGAGGTCGTGCACGGCCTTGGCGAGCTCCTCCGGGTCGTCCAGGATCCGCCGTTCGAGGTCCGCGGCGGCGTCCCGCCCTTCGCCCATGAGCCCGGCGAGACGGGTCGCCACCGCGCGGACCGGCCAGGGGCCGGGCACGAGGTCGGCGACCAGCGTCCGCGGCCCCGCCTCCGGCACCAGCCCGGCCATCACCAGCGACGACTTGCCGGAGCCGGACGCGCCGACGACCGCGGTGAACGGCGTGCGGCGCACCTGCTCGACGAGCGCCGCGGTCTCCCGCGCGCGGCCGAAGAACAGCGGCGCCTCGCCGGCGGTGAAGGCCCGCAGGCTCGGGAACGGCGCGGGCTCATCGGGCAGGGTCGTGCGCGGTCGCGGAGGGGCGAAGCCCTCGACGGTGGAGACCAGCTCGGTGGCGGTGGTGGGCTCGTGCGGTCCGGCGCGCAGGTCGACGGCGAGCCGCTGGGACAGGAACGCGGGCAGCAGCGCCGCGGAGGCGCCGGGCAGCAGGACCGGGACGACGCGCAGGTTGCTGCGCCGGCGGGTGGCGTACTCGATGGCGTTCCGGATGCCGGCGGCGCGGCGGGCGGTGACGCCGGCCGGGCCGACGAGCACGGCGACCGTCTCCGTCCGGTCCAGCGCGGCCCCGATCGGGCCGGCGTCCGCCACCGCCGCGCCGGTGGGCGCCGCCGCCGTGTCGTTGGGCGCCGCGTCTTCGGGTGCGGCCGGGTCGTCTAGGGAGGTGATGCTGTGCCGCATCAGCAGCCGCGCCACCAGGTCGGCGGACGCGTCGTCGCCGTCCTCGTAGGAGAGGAAGACCGTCCGCGACGGCGGGGGCGGCTCCTGCCGGACCGCCGCGTCGGGGGGCTCGCCGAGGACGTCGACGAGCAGCTCGGCCGTCGCGGGAAGGCCGGTGAGCTCCCGCAGCCGGTCGAGCCGCTCGAGGCCGAGCGGCGCGAGCCAGCCGTCGACCCGGGTGGCGGTGAGCACGCCGAGGCCGTCGGAGCGGTGGTGGCGCGAGACCAGCCCGATGATCGCGCCGCGGGCGAACACGGCGGCTCCCGACATGCCCTCCCAGGGGGACGCGTCCGGGTCCGGGTCGCGCTCCGGCGCGTCCACGCGGATCTCCAGGGTGCCCTCGCGCCGGTGCGACAGGGCGGCGATGGTGCCGCGCACGTGGCTCGAATCGCGGTACCACCCGTTGGGGCCGCGCCGCAGCTTGTAGCGCGGGAAGCCGACGGCGGAGCAGGACAGCACGGTGTCGATGTCGTCGACCCAGCCGAAGCGGACCGGGGGCGGCGGGCCCGCGCCCTCGACCGCCGGCGGCCAGTGCCCTTCGAGGACCGCGACGTCGACGCCCTCATCGCACCAGGCGACCTCCGCCGGCCCGTCCACCTCGTCGTCCCGGTCGGCGTCGAACCTGACGCGTATCCGTGCGGCTCCGGCGATGACATGGGCGGCGGTGAGGACCCGCGTCTCCGAGATCCGGTACCCGGATCCGCGAACCCTGGACCCGTCCGGCAGGACGACGATGACCTCGGCCGCCCGGTGCGGGTCGAGCCGGTGCGGGTCGGCCCGGTGGGAAGCGAGCCGGTGCGGGTCGAGCCGGTGTCCGGGGGCACGCTCCGGGCGCCGGCTCGTCGGGGGCATGCCGTTACTGCTCGTCGGCGCGTTCGCGGCCGGAGACGTACGGCGACGCGGTCGAGCCGGCCTTGCGCGGGGTGAGCGACAGCTTGATGCGCTGCAGCGAGGTCGAGGCGAGCCGCCCGTCGGACTCCAGGTCGACGACCCAGAACCGGGCCTTCGCCTTCGCCCCGCCGGCCTTCTCCACGCCGACGCTGACCTCCAGCTCGATCGGGCCGAGCTCGAACTGCAGCCCCTCGCCCGGTGCCGCGGACATCGCCTCGTTGAGCTCGGAGCGCAGGTCGCGGATCAGCTCTCTCAGTTCGATCATGGCGGCGCCACCTACGATTCGAGTCCCGTGAGATCGCTCATGCTAGCCGGTCGGCGTCGACGACCCTGGCTCCGCCGCGTGCGCGGCAGGCCCCGGAACCGCGGATGTCCCGGCCCGTCTTGACGCGCAGCAGCCAGCGGTCCGTTCCGTCGTAGCGCGGCTGGAACGCCGGACGGCCATGGACCGCCCGGCGGTTGTCGAGGAAGTACAGATCGCCCGGGACGGCGGTGAAGGGCCGCAGCACCGCGTCGAGGGCGGCACCCAGGACTGCCAGCGCCTCCGCCGCGTCGTCCGCGCCCGGGGCCGGGACCATGTAGACCGAGTCGGCGCTGAGGTAGGGCCGCTCAGCGGGGCCGTACAGCACGGGCGCGTATTCGATCCGCCCCTCCGTCCCGAGCTGCGGCATGCCGAACAGCGGCCGGCGGAGGACGTCCTCCACCGCCGGGTCGAGCACCAGGTCGTCGGCGAGCCCGATGGTGGTCGGCACCTCCGACGGGTTGCGCAGGCAGAGGAACGCGAGGTGGTCGGGGCTGAACCGGAACCCCGCCTCCTCCGTGTGCCAGGCCAGCTCCCGGGTGCTGCTGGTCGCGCTCACGTGGGCCTCCGCGCCGAGGACCGGCACGATGTGGTTGACGAGATGCCCGTCCTGCGTCGTGGACAGCGCGAACGCGTCACCGACGAGCGACGCCGCCAGGACCAGCAGCAGGTGATGGCGGTGCGTCGCGTCCCCTGCGGGCGGCCATGCGTCCTGCCAGTCGCGCGGGGTGGGGCCGAGCGCCGCGTCGTCGACCGGCCAGCCCTCGACCGCGAACAGCGGCCGCTCGCGGCTGCGGCAGGAAACGAGGAACGTGCGCAACCGCAAGGGCAGGCGCTGTGCGATGGCCTCGGCCTCCTGGACGAAGTCCGCACCGTCCACGTCCCCGTACCGGGCCGCCACCTCGGTGAGAAGCGAGTCGATCTGCTCGACCTCGCCGTCGCGCAAGGTGAGACGGTCCGGTCCGGTCACTTCCCTCCTCGGCGGCGAAGCCCCGGCGGCACGGGCCGCGCCACGGGGAACGGAGCCGGGAACGGAGCCGGTACTCAGCGGACCGGAGGCGGCGGAGGCGGAGGGGGTGGGGGTGGAGGCGGCGGGGTGGGCCGCGGAGTCGTCGGAGAGGGAGGCGCCGGTCGCGGAGGAGGCTGCGGCGGGAAGCGCATCGTCCTTCCCCGCGTGGGCACACCACCCGGGCCTGCGGCCTCCACGGGCGTCCGGGGGGACGTCTCGTCGTTCGGCATTGCGCGTTCTCCTTACCCGCCCCGTCCGGCTCGGGCCGGAACGAAGACACGAAGCCGAAGCCGTCGCGTGACCGCCTCATCGTGAGCGCGCCGTGCCACAGGGTCAAGAACGCAGGCCGACATCGGCCTCATCGGGGGGCTGTACCAGAAAGCGCCGAATTCTCAGGACGCCGCTTGCGTCTCTCGCGGGCGCGCTCTCAGGACGCCGCTTGCGTCTCTCGCGGGCGCGCGTCCACCGGCGCGGCACCGGAACACTCGGCGGCCGCGCCGGCCTGGTCGTTCGTCGTGGTCGTTCGTCGTGGTCGTCCCGGTCACTTCTGCTCGGACCGGGCACGGCGCATCAGCGCCGGCATCATCTTGATCAGGACGGCGGCCATCGCGGCCACCAGCATCCCGACCATCATGCGGCCCGCCATGGCCCGCATGCCGCGCTTGCGCATGCCCATGCTCTGCTTCCTCATCGCTCAACTCCTTCCTGTTCCGGTGGTGGCGCGGCCTCCGCCGCGCGGGTCGCCGGCCGCGAGCTCGGCCAGCAGCCGGTCGAGACCGGCGCCGCCGAACAGGTCGTCCGGAGTCTGCGGGGCCACCTGGGGCCAGTCGTAGAGGACGATCGGCGCGGCCAGCACCGTGCCGTGCCCTCCCGGCGGGCCCGCCAGGACGGGCCACAGGCCGTCGCTGTGGCAGGCCGCCGCCGCACCGGCGAGCCGCGGAGGCGGGTCGGCCGGGGAGACGAACGCCCCGCCGGACGCGTCCGCGACGAGGTGCGCGCACAGCATCGCGGAACGGGCCGCCTCGTCCCGGTCCGCGGCGGCGCCGGTGTTGACGAGCACGGCGCGGAGCCGGACGGCGCCGGGCGCGGCCCGCTCCGCCGACAGCACGACGGTGCCGGTCACCCGGTCCCACGTGCGGACGATCCGCGCCGGCCTCCCGACCGTCCCCTCGACCGGATTCCGGGCCTTCCCCTCGACCGGCTTCTCGTCGAGGCCCGCGGCGATGGCGACCGGCACGCGGACAGGCGAGCGCAGCAGCCGCTCCACCGGCAGCCGGCCGCTGGTGATCTCGCGTTCGCGCGCCTCCTGCCGCGTCCGGTACGTCCCGGGGCCGACCTTCAGCTCCGGCACGGGCGCGTCGCCGTCCATCATCTGCCGGTGCACGGTCTGCAGGAAGCGCAGCGTGAACTCGACGGTCGATTCCGGGCCGTCCTCCAGAAGGAATTCCGCGGACACCGTCCAGCGGCCGCCGGACCGTTCCGCCTCTTCCTTCGGATGGACGCCGCCGATCGTCCAGCGTTTCCCGTGCCGCGCCGCCGAGGCCCGGTAGGGCCACAGCAAATGTCCTTCGTAAAGAATCGTGTCGGCGATCGCCCTCACGGCGTCCATGGGCCGCTCTCCTCCGGCCGCATGGCCATTTCCGCGCTCAATGCGGCGTCGCGGAGAGGGGCGCCGGAGTCGTTCGGCGACGCCGGTCGCGCGGCGTCGTGCAGCCGCCCGGTGTCGTCCGGCTCGGCGTCGTCGTGGAGGGCTTCGGCGGCGCGGAGCAGCTCGTCCACCGTGTCGTCGAAGGAGGTGTGCGCGCGGCGGGCGCGGTAGGCGGCCAGGCGGTCGAAGCGGTCCTCGTCGAGGCGCAGCCAGCGGACGGCGCCGTAGTAGCGGTCCACGAGGCTGCGCCACACCGCGACGGGCAGCTCGCCGGCGGCGCGGTGCCGGCACGGGATCTGCGCGGTGCGCAGCACGCCGTCCTCGCCGGGGTAGAAGACCGTCCCGTCGAAGGCGAGGTCGAGCGGGACGTCGCCGCCGGCCAGGGCGCGCAGGTACTGGTCCGCGGTGACCTGCATGTCGTGCCCGCAGGGCAGCGCGACGGTCACCTCGGTCTCGCCGCGGAACGTCGGGACGGTCACGCCGATCCGCGCCCACAGCAGCCCGCCGGGCGGCTCGCTCGACAGCGCGGCGGCGCCGATCTGCCGTTCGAGCCGGTCGCGTTCGGCGGGCTCGTAGCCGCGCCGCGCCGCCGCGATCGTCACGGTGGTGGTGAGCAGGACGCACTGGACGGGCCCGCCGTCCGGGCGGCGCAGTCCGATGCGCAGGTTCAGCGTGGGCGCCGCCGCGAAGGGCTCGGGTTCGATCCCGAGCAGTTCCAGCGCCAGTTCCGGGACCGTGTTCATGCGGGCGTCACGCCCCGCGCGCCGACGGTGGTCATGGCCCTCCCCCCAGAGATCATTGACCAATTCGACCTGCCCGGCGGGGTTCGCCCGCAAACACCGCCGGATAACCGCCTCCGGCATTTCCATGGCCGCGTAAAGGCGGCCTTCTGCACGGGAAGATCCGGACGGCGGAACCCTTGCCGCCAAGCGAGCGGGACGGCCCGGAAAGCGCGCCCGGACCGGCCGCAGCAACGTGCGCCGTCGATGCAATATCGGGGCAGTTGTCCGGTATGTGGGCGGCGGTGGCCGACGGGGAGATCGCAAAACTTTCCGCAGTCATGCCGGACACGGTGCGGAGGCGCTCGGCTTGACCTGGAGCGCGCTCCAGCTTCTAGCGTTCTGGCTGCCCGCCACGAGCGGCCCCGCCTGTCCGCCGCGAGCGGCCCTG
Source organism: Actinomadura montaniterrae (assembly GCF_008923365.1). Classification (GTDB taxonomy): domain Bacteria; phylum Actinomycetota; class Actinomycetes; order Streptosporangiales; family Streptosporangiaceae; genus Spirillospora; species Spirillospora montaniterrae. The sequence goes on along the minus strand of NZ_WBMR01000117.1, from coordinate 15,851 downwards.
CGCGTCCGCCACAAGAAGTTCTGGCTGCCCGCCACGAGAAGGAGCCCGCATTGCAGTACCGGAAGTTCGGCCGTACCGGCGTCGAGGTCAGCACCCAGTGCCTCGGCGCCATGATGTTCGGCGCGGTCGGCAACCCCGACCACGACGACTCCGAGCGCATCATCCACCGCGCGCTCGACGCCGGGATCAACTTCGTCGACACCGCCGACATGTACTCCGCCGGGGAGAGCGAGGAGATCGTCGGCCGCGCCCTCAAGGGCCGCCGCGACGACGTCGTCCTCGCCAGCAAGTTCTTCTTCCCGCTCGGAGACGAGCGCAACGCGCGCGGCGGGTCCCGCCGCTACATCGTGCGGGCCGTCGAGGCCAGCCTCCGCCGCCTCGACACCGACCACATCGACCTCTACCAGATGCACCGCCCCGACTGGGACACCGATCTGGAGGAGACCCTCGACGCCCTCACCGACCTCGTCCGCCAGGGCAAGGTCCGCTACATCGGCTCGTCGTCCTTCCCGGCCGACCTGATCGTCGAGGCGCAGTGGGCGGCCGCGCGCCGCGGCGGCGCCCGGTTCGTCTGCGAGCAGCCCCAGTACTCGATCTTCGCCCGGTCCATCGAGGACGCGATGCTGCCCGCCGCGCGGCGGCACGGGATGGGCGTCATCCCGTGGAGCCCGCTCGCCGGCGGCTGGCTGACCGGCAAGTACCGGCGCGACGCGGCGGCGCCCGCGGGCTCCCGCTTCGCGCCCTCCGACGACTCGAACTGGAAGGGCCGCACCGTCGACACCGACCCGAGCGCGCCCGTCCGGTACGACGCCGTCGAGCGGCTCGCCAAGATCGCCGACGAGGCGGGGCTGTCGCTGACCCACATGGCGCTGGCCTTCGTCGGCGAGCACCCGGCGATCACCTCGACCATCATCGGGCCGAAGACGATGGCGCAGCTGGACGACCTGCTCGGCGCCGCCGATGTCCGGCTCGACCCGGCCGTGCTGGACGCGATCGACGAGGTCGTCCCGCCCGGCACCGACATCGCGGGCATCAAGCACCTCACCGGGAACCCGTCGCTGGAGGCCGCGAACCGCCGCCGCCCGCGATGAGCTTCTACCACGTCTGCTTCACGGTGCCCGACCTCGAGGCGGCGATGCGCGACCTCACCGCCGCCTCGGGGCTGGCCTGGCGCGACCCCGCCGACGGGCGGCTCGGCGAATGGGACTACCGGATCGTCTTCTCCGCCGGTGGAGCCCCGTTCGTCGAGCTGATCGAGGCCGCGCCGGGCGGGCCGTGGGGCGACACGTCCCGGCCGGGCTTCCACCACCTCGGGTTCTGGACGTCCGACCTCGCGGCGGGGACGGCGAGGCTCACCGCCGCCGGGCTCCCCGAGACGTTCTCCGGCTGCCCGTACGGCCGCGCGTTCGCCTACCACCGCGTCGACTCGATCGGCGCCCACGTCGAACTCGTCGACCGGAGCCTCCAGGCGTCCTTCCTGGACACCTGGAACCCCGGCGGCCCGCCGATGCCCGCCGTCGACGGGCCTGCCGTCGGTGGGCCCGCCGTCGACGAGCCCGCCGTCGATGGGCGCACCATCGACGAGCCCTCCGTCGGTGGGCCCGCCTGAGCCGCACGCCCGCCCTCCCACGGCCGGGGCCGGCTCCTGTGCCGGGCGTTCGCAGGTCAGACGGGCTGACCGATGGGCCGGATCGTCAGGGTGTTGATGTCGACGCCCGCCGGCTGGTCGAGGGCGTGGCAGACGGCCTCGGCGATGGGCTGGGGAGGCAGCGCGAAGGGGGGAGCACCGGCGCCCTCCCAGAAGGGCGTGTCGATCATGCCGGGGTTGACGAGGGTGACGCCGATGCCGCGGGTGGTGGCGTGCAGGCGCAGGTTCTCGGCGAGTCCGGTGGTGGCCCATTTGGTGGCCGAGTAGAGGTTGCCGGGAGAGTTCTTCAGCCCGGCGACGCTGCCGATGAGCACCAGCCGTCCGCCGGTGGCCTCAAGGTGAGGCAGGGCGGCGTGGGCCAGCAGGGCCGGGCCAAGGACGTTGGTGAGGACCATCGGCGCCCACGACGTCGGCTCACCGGCCCCGATGGAGTCACCGGTCATGAACCCGGCGTTCGCCACCGCCGCGTCAAGGGCACCGAAGTGCTCGACCGTGCGGGTCACGACCGACTCGGTGGCCTCCCAGTCCGCCGCGTCCGCGATCATGCCGAGCAGCCGGTCGGGGCGGCCCGCCTCGTCCAGGAAGGTCTTCAGCTTGGTCTCGTCGCGGCCCGTGACGGCCACGCGGTGGCCGCGGTCGAGCAGCAGCCGCGCGGTGTGGGCGCCGATACCGCTGGTCGCGCCGGTGATCAGTACGGTCTTGCTGGTCATGGTCATGCTCCTGAGGTGTGTTCGGGACGGCGGAGGGCGGACGGCGGACCTCGATGAAGGAATGCCGTCCGGACCGCCGATCCCAGGAAACCGGCGCCGTCAGGGGCGAGGAAGGCCGCGTTTATGGGGGGTATAAACGCAACCTCCCTAGCGGCCGGTCCATGGGTACGGTGCGCGAAGGTCCGTGGGTACCGTGGACGAATGGAGCATCCGCCCGAGAGCCACGGCGGCGATCGCACCGGCAACCGCACCGAGAACCGCACTGACAACCGCACCGAAAACCGCACCGAGAACCGCACTGACAACCGCTCGGACATCCGCGACTTCCTCACGAGCCGGCGCGCCAGGCTCGGCCCGGAGCGGGTCGGACTGCCCACGAGCCGGCGACGCCGGGTTCCGGGACTGCGGCGCGAGGAGGTCGCGGCGCTCGCCGGCGTGAGCACCGAGTGGTACACGCGGCTGGAGAAAGGCCACATCGGCGGCGTCTCCGAGGACGTGCTGGAAGCGGTCGCCCGGGCATTGCTCCTCGACGAGGACGAGCGCACCTACCTGCTGGATCTGGCCAGAGCGGCTCGGCCCGCCCGCCGGGCGGCACGGCGCCGCCGCCGCAACGACGTCGAGATCCCGCCCTCCGTGCAGTGGATGGTCGACTCCATGACCATGGCCCCCGCCTTCGTGCGCAACGGCCGCTTGGACATCGTCGCGAGCAACGCGCTGTGCAGGGCCCTTTATTCACCGATGTTCGACAGCGACACCACCGCTGATCGGGGCTGTGCCAACTTCCCCCGCTATTTCTTCCTCGATCCCGGCTCTGCCGATTTCTTCGTCGACTGGGAGGAAGGCGCGAAGGCCACGGTCGCCGTGCTCCGCGCCGAAGCCGGACGCGAACCTCACGACCGGTCCCTGCGTGAGCTCGTCGGCGAACTGTCCACGCTCAGCCCCGAATTCCGCACCATGTGGGCCAGTCACGACGTCCGCATCCACCACCAGGGCGTCAAGCGGCTGGACAATCCCGAGGTCGGCCGCCTGGAGCTGACTTTCCGCTCCCTGAACCTGCCTCTGGCTCAAGGCGCCGTACACGACCTGACCGTTTACGCGGCCGAGCCGGGCACCCCTTCGGAGGACCGCCTCAAACTCCTCGCCAGCTGGACGGCACCTCCGACCTCAACCACAGAACCGCTCCACCCTCCCCGCTGACACCGAACGGTCAGCGAACGCTGAGGGCGGAGTCCACGGCCGTGCGCAGGGCTGCGCGAGTGACCAGCAGGACCGGCCCGTCCGGGTCCTTGCTGTCCCGCACCGCCACCACATCGACCGCGTCCGCGCCCGCGCCCGCCAACTCAACGCAGTTGCCGCCGTTGGAGGCACTGTGGCTGCTCTTGCGCCACTGGGCACTTTTCAGGGACATGGTTTCAGTGTCGGACGCCGGGAAGCGGCTGTCACGGGTCCGCGCGTACACGTTCCGGCAATCACTGAGAAAGGGTGTTCGGGTGGTGGGGGGGGGGGGGGGGTGGGGGGGGGGGTGGGGGGGGGGGCCGCCCGGCCCCCCCCCCCCCGGGGGCCCCCCCCCCCCCCCACCCCCCTCCGTAAGGCACGAAACTCCCCAGCGCGCAACACCAAGATCGGCGAGAAGTCGCCAGGCCCGGCAGCCCTTTCCCCCGCAAAAAATACCGAGAAGAATGTGCCTCGAACGGCCTCGAACGGCCTCGAATGTCAGTCACACAGGGTACTATTTACCTATGCATTCAGTGACGGTCGAGCTCGGGGCCGCGTCCACCATGGAATTGGTGAACGCGCTCTCCGCCATCGCCACTGAACTCGCCACCAGAGACGTCCCCGAATCAGCGGCCGCCTGCCTGGAACTCACTGAAACCCTCGCGGCCGCGTCCGATATGCAGGAAAGCGCGCTGGCTGGATTCATCGGCCGAGTCGACGCCACCGGAGAACAGCAGCGGTGGGGATATCCCTCCACCCAGGCGTGGCTGCGGTCGCGGCTGGGCATGCGCGACAACCGCGCCAAGGAACGCCTCACCCTCGCCCGGCAGCGCCACCGCCTGCCCCAGGTCGCCGCCGCACTCGCCTCCGGGGAACTGTCCTTCGGCTACGCCACCACCGTCGCCGACTCGGTCGCCCGCCTGGACGACACCGACTGCGCAGAAGCCGAGACAACCCTGCTCGGGTTCGTCGACCAGGGCTTCTCGGCCGGGAAGGTCGCAGCGTTCGGGCGCCGCATCCGCGACCTCATCGCCGAGCGCGACGACACCGAAGCCGCACCTGACGAGGACACCAAACGCGGCTATGACAAGTCGTGGCTGACCACGACGCGGTCGCTGGACGGCGGCCGGTATGTGAAGGGCTGGTTGAACCCCGAAGACGCCGCCATCTTCGACGGCACCCTGGCTCCGCTGGCCAAGCCGGCCGGGCCCGACGACCGCCGCGACGTGTCCGAACGCACCGCCGCCGCCCTGTCCAGCGTGCTGTCGGGCGGGCACAAGGCCACCAAGGTCACCGTCATCTGCGACCTGGAGACACTGACCGGAGGCAACGCCCCGGCCCGCCTGACCGACGGAACCCCCATCCCCGCCCCGCAAGCGCGCCGCATCGCCCTCGCGGCCGGGGTATCGCCCCTCCTGCTCGGGCGCGGGAACACTCCGCTGTACCTGGGCCACCGCGAACGATTCGCCTCCGCAGCCCAACGCCAAGTCCTCGAAACCCTCTACCCCACGTGCGCGGTACGAGAGTGCGAGACCCCGGGCACACTCTGCGAGGTGGACCACGTCAACGGGTGGGCACTCGGACACTCACCCACCGACATAGACCAGCTCGCCCTCACCTGCGGATGGCACAACCGGTTCAAACACACTCGCCCCGACCAGATTCAGATCACCAAAGAACAAGACGGGCGCTACGTCTACCGGCTGCTACCACCACCAGACGCCCGAGGATCCACGACTGGCACCGGGCCACCGGGAAGCATCGGCCCACCCGATTCGCCCCTGGACTGGGCCGCATAACGATCACATCCGACGCCACCCCGGCACCCGGCAACGCCGGTAGCTGTTCTACGCCCGTGGGCGCTTTCAGCGACGTGGTTCCAGTGCCGAACGCGGGGATGCGCCGTCCCGGCGAGGCGACGGACGCCCTCCGTGGCGCGCAGCGGGCCGACCGGGGGTTGCGGGAGGGTCAGCGGGTCGCGCGGGCGGAGTTCACGGCGCTGCGCAGAGCCGCGCGGGTGACCAGCAGAACGGGCCCGTCCGGGTCCTTGCTGTCACGCACCGCCACCGCATCCACCGCGTCCGCCAGCTCGACGCATTCACCGCCGTTACTCAAGCTCCGTGTCGACTTCCGCCAGCTCAGGTCGTTGAAATCCATCGCTCTTTGGCCACCTTCTTAATGAGGTCCCGCGACATGTCTCCAGGAAGTGCTCGGTTCCGGAGGTCGACCAGAACGCGCGAGAGACCTGCGAGGTCTGCGGAGTCGTCGGTTGTGAGCCCGCGAATAGCCGTCTCCACGTAGGCTATCTGGCTCATGTCGTCCATCGTAGCGACGACAAAGCTGCTGCCGTTTCCATCGTGCTCGCCACTGCTCAAGACGACTTGGACGGTCACGTTGGGTAACTCGGCCAGCGAGAGCAGATGGTCAAGCTGCTCGATCATGGTCTCCGCAGTGCCGACGGGCCGGTAAAGGGCCTGCTCATCGACCAGAAAGGTCACAGAGGGGGCATCATCCTTGAAGAGGAGCTTCTGGCGCTCCAGCCGAGCCGCAATAGCCTCTTCATCTCCTTTGAGGATCCTGGCCGCGTAAGACGGTGACTGCGCCAGCCCCGCGACGACGCTCAACTGGTAACAGGTCAACTCGATTGCGTCTGACTCGATCTTCGGCCAGTCGAACCAGATCGGTACCGGGTGGCCGTCCTTGTTGAGGTCCTCCCAGAGATTGATGAGGGCACCGTTCGCCTCGAGGTACTCGTCCACGATGACCGTGAACCCTCTGGTGGCGCGCCTCTTACCGTTCTCGATCCGGCTGATCTGCGCGCCGCTCATCTTGGTGAGGTGAGCGATGACTTCCTGCTTGACGCCCTTGGCCTCCCGCAGCCGCCGCAACTGGCGGCCGAAGGCGATGAGGGCGGGCGACTCCTTCGGACGCTGGCGCCGCGGGGGCATGAGCCTACCTCTCGCTGGAAGTTGTCACTGAAGAGAAGCTGCTTCCCATCAGTTACCAAGTGAGCTTGGTAAGCACATCCTAAAGCAGAAAGTGGCTCACTGTGTGCTGTAGAACACACACGGTGAGGAGAGGGATCATGGGTGAGGCGGCGGGGCGTGAGAACGAGATGGTGGTGAAGCAGGATCTCGCGGTCGTGGCGGAGGTGCGGCGGTTCGTGCGGCTGGTCACGGGTGAGTGGGGTGTGGACGACTTCGTGCCGTGCCTGGTGGCGAGTGAGCTGGTCACCAACGCGCTGCGGTACGCCTCGGCGTCGGACGACGATGTGACGTTCCGGATCGGGCGGGCCGAGGACGGGGCGGTGTGGATGGAGGTGCAGGACGCGTCGTGCGAGTTGCCGTGCGTCCAGCGGGCCGACACCGTCAGCGAGGCGGGGCGGGGGCTGTTCATCGTCGATCGGTTCACTCGGTGCTGGGGTGTGCGGCCGGTCGCCGGGGGTGCGGGCAAGGTCGTTTTCGCGGTCCTCGATCCCTGAGCGCGCCCTACTCGTCATGTCGGCGATGGCTGCGGGCAATCGGAAGATCATCTGGGCTTCGGCGGGGCGGCCGAGCATGCAGGGGTTTTTCCCTTCTCGGTGAGGATGGCCATGTGCCTTGATGGACACTGCGAGCGTCACGCCGCCGCGCTGCCGGACGACGACGGCGCCCACACGCTGGACCGGCGGCGGTTGCTGATGGCGGCGGCGACCGGAGCGGCGCTGACCCTCGTCCCCGTCTCCTTCCCGCGGGCGCGGGCCGCCACCGGGCCCGCGGCGGCGCCCGGCGGGGGTGAGGAGGTCAGCCGCACCGTCACCGGGCACCTGGAGACCGGCGCCGCGGACTTCGTGTACCTGCCCGTCGAGGTGCCGAAGGGCGTCCAGAAGATCGCGGTCGAGTACTCGTACGACAAGCCGGCCGTTCCGGCGGGCACGCCTGGAAACTCAGGCGACATCGGCGTCTTCGACCAGCGCGGCGTCAAGCTGGGCGGGAAGGGGTTCCGCGGCTGGTCCGGGGGCTTCCGCACCTCGTTCGAGATCAGCGCCGCGGAGGCCACGCCCGGCTACCTTCCCGGCCCGATCGGCGCCGGGACCTGGAACATCGTCCTCGGCCCGTACCAGGTCGCGCCGCAGGGCATGGACTACCAGGTCAAGATCACCCTGACGTACGGGAGGGGCGGCGCCCCCTTCACGCCGAACTACCCGCCCACCAGGGCGAAGGGGCGGGGCCGCGCCTGGTACCGGGGCGACGGCCACCTGCACACCGTCCACTCCGACGGCCGGCGGCTCCCGTCCGAGGTGGCGGCCGGGGCGCGGGCGGCCGGGCTCGACTTCATGGTGTCCACCGACCACAACACCTCCTCGTCGCACGCGGTCTGGGGCGAGTACGCCGGAGACGACCTGCTCATCATCACCGGCGAGGAGGTCACCACCCGCAACGGGCACTGGCTGGCGCTCGGCCTGCCCGCCGGCGAGTGGGTCGACTGGCGGTACCGCTCGCGGGACGACGACTTCGCCCGGTTCGCCCGCCAGGTGCGCCGGTCCGGCGGGGCCGTTGTGCCCGCCCATCCGTACTGTCCGTACGTCGCGTGCCAGTGGAAGTTCGGTTACGACGACGCCGACGCGGTCGAGGTGTGGAACGGCCCGTGGACCTACGACGACGAGTCCGCGGTCGACACGTGGGACGCCCGGCTCGGGGAGGCGGTGCGGTCGGGCAAGGGCTGGCTGCCCGCGATGGGCAACAGCGACGCGCACAGCGAACCGCAGGTCATCGGGCTGCCGCACAACGTCGTGTACGCCGACGAGCTGAGCACCGGCGCCGTCCTGGACGGGATCCGTGCCGGACGGAGCTGGATCGCCGAGTCGTCCACGGTGAACCTGGCGTTCACCGCCACCGCCGGTGGACGGACGGCGGGGATCGCGGACACGCTGGCCGCGAAGGCCGACGCCCCCGTCGACGTGCGGCTGGAGGTGTCCGGCGTGCCGAACGGGACCGTCCGGTTCATCACGGACGAGGGCCAGATGCACCAGGAGTCGCTTCCGGCCTCCGGGGCGGGCACCGTGGTCTGGCGGACGACGACGTCGCTGGCGGCGTACGTGCGGGCGGAGGTCCGGCACCTGATGGCCGACGGCAGCCCCGGCAAGGGCAACACGATGGGCCCGTCCCTTGTCTGGGGCCCGATGGCCGCCCTCACCAACCCCATCTTCCTCAACCGCACCTGATCGGGCGGCCCCGGACGGCGGGTGCCTCCGCTGATTGACCGGGCTGAGGGGTCATGAGACGTTCTCCTCGTTTCGACATGATCCTTTAAGGAGAGGCCATGCCGTCGCCCCCTGACCGCCGTGCCGCGCTCGCCGCCCTCGCCGCGCTACTCGCGTCCCTCGGGCTCCTGGCAGGGGAGGCGTCCGCCACCGTCACCCGCGGGGCTCCTCTGACCGCGGCGTCCGAGCTGACCGCCTACACCCGGCTCGTCCGGCTCGAGCACGCCGACGCCACTCACCAGGGCCGGATTCTCGCCTCGACCAACAATCGCAAGAACGACACCATCTCCACGTGGGAGAGCACCGACGACGGTGCGTCCTTCCATCTGCTGGCGACGCTCACTCCTCCGACGGTCGGCGACCAGTGGGCCGGGAGCTCGACCCTGTTCGAATTCCCCCGGCAGCTGGGTGCCAGCCCGGCGGGGACGCTGATCCTGGCGACCGCCATCAATGCGGACGGGGGCGGTGCGAACAACCCGGATCCGGACACCAAGATCATCGCTTGGAAGAGCGCCGACTACGGCGCCACGTGGACGCGGGTCGCCGCGCCGATCGTCCAGGGAACGACCGGGCACGGCGTCTGGGAGCCCGAATTCTCCGTCACCGCCGCGGGCGCGCTCGTCGTCCACTTCTCTGACAAGACGCAGCAGCCGGCCTACGGGCAGACCCTGGCGCGGCGAATGTCGAGCGACGGCGGCGAGACCTGGGGGCCGACGGTCAACACGGTCGCCATTTCCGAGCCAACGGTTCCGCTGGACGACAAGGCGTCGCCGGGAATGCCCGTGGTGCGGCAGCTGCCCAACGGCACGTTCCTTATGGCGTACGAGTACTGCAATATCAGTGCCGTGTCCAACGGCACCGGAAAATCGTGCCGCATCTACACGCGAACCTCACCGGACGGGTGGGACTGGGGCGACGTGAACGACGAGGGAACGCTCGTCAGCACCGCCGATGGGAAGCAGCTGTCCCATTCGCCGACCATCGCATGGGCCCCGGGCGGCGGGCCCAACGGCCGTATCCTGCTGGTCGCGCGGCTGGTGGCCAGGCCCGCGGCGGGCGACTCGACCCCCGATGACGGGCCGCTGGAAACGCTCCGCCCGGAGACGGGCAGCACCATCTTCGCCAATACCAGCAATGGCGTCGGCGCCTGGTACGAACTCGACTCCCCGGTGACGATCACCGGTTTCGACGACACCGACGCCCGGTACACCACCTGCCAGAACTACAGTTCGCCGCTGCTGCCCTCGTCCGACGGCTCGCGCGTGCTGCAGATGTCCACGGACTTCGACGGCACCAACTGCCGCGCCTATTTCGCGACGGGCTCCACCTACGGCTCGCTGGACGCCGCGGGCGTCTCGACGTCGGCGACCTACGAGCTCATCAATCTCAAGAGCCGCAAGTGCCTGACGGCGCAGGGCAATGCCACGGCCGACGGCACCAAGGTTCTGCGGCAGCCATGTGACGACACCCGGCTCGCCCAGGAGTTCCGGGCCGTATCCCGTGGCGGCGGCTATTTCTCGTTCACCAAGGCCGGCTCGTCCCCGGCAGCGTGCATGGACATTCCGAACGGCAACATCTCGGCGGATCCCGGCAAGCTCATCCAGCTCTGGCAGTGCAACACCACGACCGCCCAGAACTGGAAGCCCGTCCGCGTGGGGCGCAACGCCTACATGCTCAAGGCGCAGAAGGACGAGAACATGTGCCTGGAGATACGGGACGGCGTCCTCACCGACGGAGAACAGGCGCGGATCTACAACTGCAACGGCCTCGCCCCGCAGATCTGGTACCTGCGCCAGCGCTTGTGAGGCCGGGGCCGGGGTTCCAGGGAGGCGCCCGCTGGAACCCCGGGGCGGGGTCACTTGATGAGGGGGTCTCGGGGGAGGCGGAGGATGCGCTCGGCGATCTGGTTGCGGGTGATCTCGGACGTGCCGCCGGCGATGGACATGCCGCGGGAGCCGAGCCGCATCCGGCCGGCGAACGCGCCGAGGCCCTCGGAGAAGACCAGCTCGGGACCGGCGTAGGCCGACAGCAGCGCGGCGGCGGCGTGGCCGTGCTCGGCGAGGACGAGCTTGGTGATGTTGCCCTCGGGGCCGGGCTCGCCGCCCGCGACGGCGCGCTCCGCGCTGCGCAGGTTGAGCAGCCGCAGCGCCTGCCCCTCGGCCTCGTGGGCGCCGACGCGCTCGGCGCCGGCCGGGACGCGGTCCGGGTGCTCGGTGCACAGCTTCACCAGGTCGGGCAGCTGGTAGGAGCCGCCGGCGCCGCCGCCGATGCTGACCCGCTCGTTGCCGAGCGTGGCGCGCGCGACCGTCCAGCCCTGGTTCGGGGTGCCGACGACGTCGGCGTCGGGCACGAAGACGTCGGAGAAGAACACCTCGTTGAAGTCGGAGTCGCCGGTGATCTGGCGGAGCGGGCGGACCTCGACGCCCGGGTGCTCCATGTCGATCACCATCATGGTGACGCCGGCGTGCTTGGGCGCGTCGGGGTCGGTGCGGACGGTCGCGAAGCCCCAGCGGCAGTAGTGGGCGCCGCTCGTCCACACCTTCTGGCCGTTGACGATCCAGCCGCCTTCGGTCTTCACCGCGCGGGTCTTCACGGAGGCGGCGTCCGACCCGGCCTCGGGCTCGCTGAACAGCTGGCACCAGATCTCCTTGCCGAGCAGCGCGGGCCGCACCCAGCGGTCGATCTGCTCCTGGGAGCCGTGCTGGATGATGGTGAGGATGTTCCAGCTGGTGATGCCGTACTGCGGGCGCTTCACGCCGGCGGCCTTGAACTCCTCGTCGATGACGAGCTGGAGCCCGGCCGGGGCCTCCAGGCCCCACGGCTTCGGCCAGTGCGGCTGGACGTAGCCGGTCTCGATCAGCCTGCGGCGCTGCTCGTCGGGGGACAGCGCGGCGATCTCGCGGGCCAGCTCGCGGACCTCGGCGCGCTTGGCCTCCGCCTCCGGCGGCAGGTCGAGGGTGGTGGCGCGGACGACGCCGGCGGCGAGCAGCCGGGTGACGTCGCGGGCGGCGGCCTCCGGGTCGATGACGGCCTCGATCGCGGCGGCGCGGCGCATCAGCAGGTGCGCGTCGTGCTCCCAGGTGAAGCCGATGCCGCCGTGGACCTGGATGTTCAGCCCGGAGTCGTCGAGGAAGGCCGGGACGGCGAGGGCGGCGGCGACCGCGGCGGCCAGCTCGAACTGGTCGGACGGCCCGGACGCGGCGCGCGCCGCGTCCCACACGGCGGCGGTGCCGAGTTCGGCGGCCACCAGCATGTTCGCGCAGTGGTGCTTGACGGCCTGGAACGTGCCGATCGTGCGGCCGAACTGCTGCCGGACCTTCGCGTACTCGGTGGCGGACTCGACGCATTCGAGCGCGCCGCCGACCGCCTCGGCGGAGTGGAGGGTGCGGGCGATCGCGGTCGCGTGGCCGGCGGCGCCCGCGATGACCTCGACCGGCGCCCCGTCGAGCCGGACGCGGGCGGCGCGGCGGGACGGGTCGAGGTTCGCCGGAACCTCGACGGTCACGCCCGCCGCGTCCGCCTGGACGATCACCACGTCGTCGCCGGCGGTGAGGAGCAGCAGCCCGGCGAGGCCGCCGCCGAGCACGACGGCCTCGCCGGACGCGGCGCCGTCCCGCACGGTCACCGAGCCGTCCAGGCCGAGCGCGGCCGGGACCTCGCCGGACGCCAGGCCGGGCAGCAGCCGCGCGCGCTGGTCGTCGTCCCCGCGCGCGGCGATCACCGCGGACGCCGCCATGGTCGGGACGAGCGGCCCCGGGGCGACCGCCCGGCCGATCTCCTCCGCGACGACCACGAGCTCCGGGAGCCCGTACCCGCCGCCGCCGTGCTCCTCGGGCAGGTGCAGGCCGAGCAGGCCGAGGCCGGCGAACTCCTTCCAGAACGCTGGGAGCGTCTCCTCGCCGGCCTCCAGCAGCGCCCGGTTCGCGGCGCGCGCGTCGTGGTCGCGCAGGAACGCGCGCGCCGTCCGCGCAAGTTCGCGATGCTCCTCGCCGATGGCGATCGCCATGGATCCTCCCAGGGTGTTCCGCGCCTGCGGCGCATGTCGGGTGGTGCCGCTAGCTAATAATTGCTCGCTTACACCCCGTCCTGTCCACCGGCCCCCCGCGGACGCTCCTGGACCACCCACGCGTTGCCGTCCGGGTCGGCGAAGAACGCCATCGTGCTCCACGGCTCCGTACCCGGCCCCTTGACCTGCACGCCGTTCTCGAAGTGGACGACGTCGCCGACGGGGACGCCGCGTCCGGCCAGCTCCTTGTGCGCCGCGACGACGTCGGAGACGACCAGCGTCAGGCCGCTGAGGCTGCCGGGGGAACCGCCGGTGACCAGGTGGATCGAGCAGCCGGAGCCGGGCGGGGTCAGCTGGACGATCCGCATCCCGCCCGGGACGGTCCGGTCGAGGTCGACGGCGAAACCGGCCCGCTCGCCGTAGAACTCCTTGGCGCGGTCCACGTCGGAGACGGGCACCGGCACGACTTCCAGTTTCATTTCCATGGCGGGACAGACCTCCGGCGGCGCCGGAAATCATCGCGCCCGCTACCGGGGCCTCCGCGCCATTCCGGACGGGCCGACGCGGACGCGCGGTCAGCCGCCGGGTTTCCCGGGGTCCGCTTTCCCGCCGGGCTCGCCGTCGTCCCGGTCCTCCCGCGCGCCGCCGTCTCCTCCGTCCGCGCCGTCCGCGCCGTCCGACGGCTCCTCGCGCTCGCCGTCCGGCGCCGGCCCGTCGCCTTCCGGCTCCTCCTCGGTGACGGCGGCCACTTCGGGGGGCAGGTCTTCGGGCGGGTCGCGGAGGGCGGGCCAGGCCCGGTAGACGACGGCGGCGATCGGCACCGCGACGGCCGCGCCGGGGATGCCGCCGACGATCCCGCCGATGCTGATCGCCAGGATGATGGCGAGCGGGTGCAGCCGGACGAGCCGGCCGACCAGCAGCGGCTGCAGCAGGTGGCTCTCGGCCTGGTGCTCGATGATCAGCACGCCGAGGAAGATCAGCGCGATGACGCCGCCCTTGGCGGCGAACGCGACGGCGACCGCGAGCGCGCCGCCGACCAGGATCCCGACGATCGGGATGAAGCTCCCCAGGAAGATCACCACGGCGAGCGGCGCGACCAGCGGGACGCCGAGGACGGCCAGCACGATCGCCAGCACCACGGCGTGGATCGCGGCGACCATGACGGTGCCGTGCACGTACTGCGACAGGGTCTCCCAGGCGGCGCGGCCGGCCCGGTCGATGCGGGGGCGGTAGCGGCCCGTCCCGCCGATCGTCCAGTCCCAGATCCGCGCGCCGTCCTTGAGCAGGAAGAACGTGATGAACAGCAGCAGCACGATGGCGGCGAGCACCTCGACGGTGACCGCGCCCGCCTGCACCGCGGTGTTCGCGAGCTTGCCGCGCCGCTTCTCCAGGTAGTCGATGCCCTGGTCGATGGAGTTCTGGATCTGGGAGTGCTTGACGTGCAGCGGGCCGGTCTCCAGCCAGTGCTGCAGGGAGCGGGCGGTGGACTGCACCTCGTCGGCGAGCTTGGGGAACTCCTGGTTCGCCTGGATCCCGACGAACGTGCCGATCCCGCCGAGCACGGCGAGGGCGAGCAGCATGGTGATCCAGGTGGCGGCGAGGGACGGCAGCCCGGCCCGTTCGAGCCGGGCGGTGAGGGGGCGCAGCAGCGCGCACAGGAACAGCGCGATCGCGCACGGCAGGAAGACGATCTTCAGCGTGCCGATGATCCACACGATGCCGTAGCCGACCGCGCCGATGGCGATCAGCCGCCAGGACCAGGCCGCGGCCGCTCTGAGCAGGGGCGGCGCCGGTGGCGAGGCCGACGCCGCGGACCGCCGGTGTCGATCGTCGTTCATCCGCGTCCCTCCGCCGGGACGCCGGTCTTCTCCCCCACTCCTGGAACTCTATGCGCCGGACCCGCTCACAGGCCGCGCCGGAAGCCCTTGATCGCGAGGGCGGCCGCGGCGGCGCCGACGGCCGCGCTGACGGCGAGGGCGGTGACCGCGTCCGCGAGGGCCGGTTCGCCCAGCGCGACGGAGCGCGCCGCCCGGATCCCGTAGGTGGCGGGGTTGGCGGCGGCGACCGCGCGCAGCCAGCCGGGCAGGGCGCTCGCCGGGACGAACGCCTCCGAGGCGAAGATCAGCGGGAAGGTCGCCAGGCCCGCGACGCTCTGCACCAGCTCGGTGTTGCGGATCCAGCAGGCGATGGCGATGAAGATCCAGCCGAGGCAGCAGCCGGCGGCGAGCGCGAGCGCGGCGGCGCCGAGCGCGCCCAGCGGCCCGCCGGCCGGGCGGAACCCGAGCAGGGCCGCCGCGAGGACGAGCAGCAGCCCCTGCTGGAGCGCGCAGCGGACGGTGTCGGCGGCGCTGCGGGCGAGCAGCACCGACCCGGGCCAGATCGGCATCGACCGGAACCGGGCGATGATCCCGTTCCGCATCTCCTGGGTGAGCCCGACCGCGGTGTTCAGCGCGGCCTGCATCGCCGACGTCACCATGATCGCCGGGACGAGGAAGTCGACGTAGCGGACGCCGGGCGGGAAGCCGGGCGCCCGCGCGACGCTGCCGAACAGCTGGCTGAACATGCCGAGCATCAGCAGCGGCCCGAGCAGGCTCGCGACGACGAGCCGCGGGTCGAGGACGAGAGCGCGCAGCGACCGTCCGGTGAGCACGCGCAGCTGCGTCCAGACCCCGGCGTCCTGCGGGGGCGGCGCCGTGCGGGCGCCGGCGGCCTGGGCGGGCGCGTCGACGGTCACGACGCCTCCCCCGCCGGCGCGCCCGGGCGGGCGGGGCCGATCAGCGACAGGTACACGTCGTCGAGGGTCGGGGCCGTCACGGCCAGCTCGTAGTCGCCCGCGACCTCGGCGTCCAGCGTCCGCGCGACCACCGCGAGGTCGCGGGGGCCGGTCAGCGGGACGGCGAGGACGTCGCGGCGCGGGTCGTACTCGGGGCCGAGGCCCTCGGTGCGCAGCGCGCGGGCGGCGGCCCGCACGGCGTCCGGCCCGGCGAGCCGCGCGGTGGCGGTGCGCCCGCCGACGCGGGCCTTCAGGTC
>NZ_WBMR01000116.1 GCF_008923365.1 Actinomadura montaniterrae | reverse complement strand
CCAAGGACACCGCGGACGCCGCCGTCGCCGCCCAGCTCGCCGCCGAACGCGAGCGCGACCGGATCGCCTCCCGCGAGGGCGAGCTGCTCGCCGCGCTCGAGACCGCCCGGACCGAGCTCGTCGGCCTGCACGGCCGGCTGTCGGAGACCGAGACCGTCGTCGAGGGGCAGCGGATCGAGGCCGCCGCCGCCCGGCGCGCCGCCGACGACCTGCGCGCGGCCGTCCGCGACGCCGAGACCCAGCGCGGCCAGGCCGTCGCCGACCGCGACCAGATCCAGGCGCGCGCCCGCGAGCTCGAGGAGCGCAACTGGGACCTGTCGCGCGCCAACGAGGAGCTGCGCGCCGCCGTCCAGACCCTCACCGCCGAACGGGACGCCGCGCGCGCCGAGGCCGACCGCGCCCGCCGCCGCGTCGACGCGCTCACCCGCCCGGCGGACCCGCGGCCGGGCGGCCGGCCCGCCGCCGACCGGGAGCCCCCGACCGGCCTGCACCCGCTGCCCCCGCTGAACGGGTCGTCCCTGAACGGGTCGTCGCCGAACGGGTCCTCGCGGTCGAACGGGTCCTCGCTGGACGGCACCGACCCGCTCGCGGTCAACGGCCACCGCCTTCCCCACGCCGGCTGATCATCGGCCGGCGTACCGACGACGAGGAGGAGGTGAGGCCCTTCACCCCAAGGCACTGGCCCTGAACCGGCCGCCCGCACCGCACCGGGGTGGTGGGGCGGCCGGTACGCCAGTATCAGGGTGATATGCCTGGCTAGGGCCGGCTGGTTCGCAGGTACTCGGTGTAGTCCTCGGCGCCCGCGCGGACCGCCGCGTGCACGGCGCGCGCGATCCGGGCGCCCCACGTCGAGCGGGGGCCCGCGAACGGCTCCTGCTCGCCCGACGTCGGCGCCGCCACGCAGATCGCGTCCGACGCGGTGCCCGTGCAGGGGTAGCCCGCCTCCAGGAGCGCCTGCGTCTTGGCCTCCGTCGCGGTGACCACGGCGTTCACCAGCGCGGCATCGCTCAACGCGACCGGCACCGCGACGACGATGTTGATCGTCCCGGGCCGCGGAGGCGCGGGTCGTGGTGGCACGGATCGTGGTGGCGCGGATCGTGGTGGCGCGGATCGCGGGGGAGCGGGTTCGTGCGACGGCGGCGGCACGTCGAGGTGGAGCGGCGCCAGCTCCGGGTCGGCGGCCCCCTCGGGCGCCGCCGCCCACGTCGGCACGCGCAGCCCGACCGTCGCCGAGACGGCGACGCCGCCGTCCTCGCGCCGCATCGTCCGGGCCACGGACGCGGCCGTCAGCATGCCGACACCCGGGCCGTCCAGCCCCAGCGACGCGGCCAGCTCCGTCAGATGGACGACCGGGTCCGTCCGCGCGTACCGTCCGCGGACCTGCGCGTTCAGCACCCAGTTCAGCGGCCCGATCCCGCCGCCGAGCATCGCCGACGACACCGCCCGCCACCCGCCGCCCGCGCGCCACACCGTCGCGGCGAGCCGCGCGCCGTCCTCGTCCCGCCAGACCAGCTCGATGTTCACGGACGCTCCAGCGACAGCAGGGGCCGGCCGTCCGGCCCGGGAAGGACGTGCACGCGGGCGTCGAAGTGCTCCTGGATCGCCGCCCTGGTCAGCACCTCGCCGGGCGCCCCCGCCGCCGCGACCCGGCCGCCCGACAGCAGCACCAGGTCGTCGGCGTACTGCCCGGCGAGCGTCAGGTCGTGGATCGTCGTCACGACGGTCAGCCCGTCCGACAGCCGGAGCTGGTCGATCAGCTCCATCACCTGCTGCTGGTGGCCGATGTCGAGCGCCGTCGTCGGCTCGTCCAGCAGCAGCACCGACGTCTGCTGCGCCAGCGCGCGCGCCAGCACCACGCGCTGCCGCTCCCCGCCGGACAGATGGTCGAGCGGACGGTCCGCGAGCCCGGTCAGGTCGAGGCGGTCGAGGACCTCGCCCGCGATGGTCCGGTCGCGCGCGCTCTCGCGGCCCAGATGCGGGATGTAAGGGGACCGGCCCAGCAGCGTGTAGTCGAACACCGTCATCCCGACCGGAAGGTTCGGGCTCTGCGGGGCGTACGCCACCAGCCGCGCGCGCTGCCGCGGCTTCAGCGCCGACAGGTCCGCGCCCGCCACCGCGATCTCGCCCGCGCACGGCAGCAGCCCGAGCACCGCCCGCAGCAGCGTCGACTTCCCCGCCCCGTTCGGCCCGATCACCGCCGTCCACGACCCCGCCGGGACCTCCAGCGACACGCCCTTCAGCACCGGACGCCCGCCCAGCGCCACGTCGAGGCCCCGCACCGCGACCGTCACGTCTCCACCTGCCGGCGGCTCGCCCGCAGCACCGCCACGAAGAACGGCCCCCCGACGAACGCCGTCACCACGCCGAGCGGCAGCTCGCCCGGCGCGATCACCGTCCGGGCCACCAGGTCGGCCAGCTCCAGGAACGCCGCCCCGCCGAGCAGCGACAGCGGCAGCACCACCCGGTACGACCCGCCCGCCAGCCGCCGCACCGCGTGCGGCACCACGATCCCGACGAACCCGATCAGCCCGCTCACCGCCACCGCGCTCGCCGTCGCCAGCGACGCCGCCAGCAGCACCGTCAGCCTGACACGCGCCGCCGACAGTCCGAGCGACGCCGCCTCCTCGTCGCCGACGCTCAGCACGTCCAGCAGCCGCCCGTGCGCGAGCAGCACCACCGTCGAGACCAGCGAGTACGGCGCGACGAGCGCCAGCTGGTGCCAGTCCGCCGAACCGACGCCGCCGAGGATCCACGAGTAGATCCGCTGCAGCTCCTCCGCCTTCACCTGCTGGACGAACGTCTGCACCGCCGACAGGAACGACGACACCGCCACCCCCGCCAGCACCAGCGTCGCCGCCCGGTTCCCGCGCCCCGCCGCGCTGCCCAGCGCGTACGCCATCGCGACCCCGAGGATCGCGCCCGCGAACGCCGCCAGCGGCACCCCGTACCCCGGGTCGCCCGGCACCAGCACGATCACCAGCGTCGCCCCGACGCCCGCGCCCGCCGCCGCGCCGAGCAGGTACGGATCGGCCAGCGGGTTGCGGAACACCCCCTGGTATCCCGCGCCGGCCATCGACAGCATCCCGCCGACCAGCGCCGCCATCAGCACCCTCGGCACCCGCAGCTGGAACAGGACGTTCTCGTCGACGACGCTGAAGCCGCTGTCGACGTGCACGAACGGGATCCGGTCGGCGAGCGCCTCCAGGATCCCCGAAACGGGCAGCCCGGCCGCGCCCACCACCAGGCCCGCCAGCAGCGTCGCCGCCAGCAGGACCAGCGCCACCGCCAGCGGCAGCGCCCGCAGCCGCCCCCGCACCCGGGGCCCGGCCGCCGGGACGTCCTTCGGGCGTGCGGGGGCGTGCCCGGGGGCGTCCTTGGTGTCCTTGGGGACGGCCGGGGGCGGGTCGTGGTCGGGGGGCGTCACGGGCGGGGGCTCGTCGGGGCGGCGGTCAACGCGTCTTCTGCACCGCGTCGCCGATGGCCTTCACGAACTGCGGCAGGCGGGGGCCCCAGCGGGAGGCGAGGTCGTCGTCCAGCGGCACCACGCCGCCGTCCTTGACGGCCTTCAGGTCCTGGAAGCCCGGCCGCTTGGCGAGCGCGGCGGCGCTCTGGCCGCAGCACTTGGTGTCGGCGAGGAAGATCAGGTCTGGGTCCTTCTTGACGAGGTACTCGCGGGAGAGCTGCGGGTAGCCGCCGCTGCCCTTGTCCGCCGGGTCCGCGACGTTGCGGAGCCCGAACAGGCCGTACACCTGCCCGGCGAACGTCTGGGACGTCACGGTGTGCAGCTGGTTGTCCAGCTCGTGGTAGTAGGTCAGGCCCTTGCCCTTGGTGGACGCGGCGACGGTCTTCTGGATGTCGGCGCGCATCCCGTCGGTGACCTTCTTGGCCTCGGCGGCGTGCCCGGTGGCGAGTCCCAGGTCGGTGATCTCGTCGTAGGCGTCGTCCAGCTTGGCGGCGGCCGGCTCCAGCAGCACCGGGACCTTGACCTTCTCCAGCGCCTTGACGATGCCGTCCATGTCGTTGGACAGCACGACGAGGTCGGGCCGGTACTTGATGACCGCCTCGGCGTTCGGCTTGAACGCGGACAGCTGCGTCCGGGGGGCACCGGACGGGTAGTCCGAGAGGCTGTCCACGGCCACGACCTGCGAGCCGGCGCCGATGGCGAACAGGGTCTCGGTGTGCGTGGGGGACAGCGACACGATCCGCTTGGGGTGGGCGGGAACGGCCACCGCGCCGTTGCCGGCCTGGACGGTGACGGTCTCCGCGCCGCCGTCCGAGGACGTGGTCTTGCCGTCGCCGCCGCATGCGGCGGCGAGCGTCACGGCGGCGGTCACGATGGCCGCGCCGAGGACGCGCACGGGTCTCACAGGAGCCTCCTGGCTGCCGGGAAGCCGCGGCCCGTCATGACGGATCGCCCTTCCACGAGGTCGAGAGTCGTCGGCGCGCGCGGAGGCGACCTGGCTCGGCCTCTTCGACAGGGGCACCACAGTTGCGGGACAGCGCCGGGTTCGCACCGGACTTCGCTCCAGGGCGCGCTTGAAGTGCAACGTTATCAGCCGCCTTATCCGGTTTCGCTCCCGCATCGGAGTGAGCACTCACTTCGGTCTTGACGGAGTGAGTACTCACTCCGTACAGTGGCGGGCATGGAGGCCAAGAGCAGGCGGCGCGCTCCCGGGATGAGTCCCGAGCAGCGCCGCGAGATGATCGTCCGGACGGCGCTGCCGCTCGTCGCCGAGCACGGCACCGCGGTCACCACGGGCCAGATCGCCCGCGCCGCCGGCATCGGCGAGGCGACGATCTTCCGCGTGTTCGCCGACAAGGACGAGCTGCTCGACGCCTGCGTCATGGAGGCGCTGCGCACCGACCACGTCCTCGCCGAGATCCAGGAGATCCCGCTCGACCAGCCGCTGGCCGGCCGGCTCGCCGAGGCCACCGCCGCGATCCAGGCCTACCTCGGCCGCATGGGCATGGTCCTCGGCGCCCTGCACGCCACCGGCCGCCGCGACCGCGGCTCGCACGGCGGCGGCGAGGCGGCCGACGCCGCGATCGACCGCGCGTCCGCCATGGCCCGCACGCGGGGCGCGCTCGCCGAGCTCTTCGAGCCCGACCGCGACCGCCTCCGGCTGTCGGTCGAGGAGACCGCCGGGATGTTCATGGGCCTGGTCTTCACCTGGAGCCGCCCGCCCACCGGCCCCGAGACCCCGGCGCCCTCGCTCGAGGAGTACCTGGACGTCTTCCTGCACGGCGCGCTCACCGGCACGACCCCCGAAGGGAGCCCCGAATGACCATCACGCTCAACCACACCATCGTCACCGCCGCCGACAACGACGAGGCCGCCCGCTTCTTCGCGGGCGTCATGGGCCTGACCTACGCCGGGCCGCACCCGCACGCCCGCCACTTCGTGCCGATCAAGGTCAACGACGGGCTCACCCTCGACTTCCTCACCGTCGCCTACCCGCAGGGCCACCACCTGGCCTTCGACGTGGACGCCGCCACGTTCGACGCGGTCGTCGACCGCCTCGACGCCCGCGAGATCCCCTACGGCGACCAGCCCGCCCACCCCGACAACGGCCGCATCGACACCGCGCACCCGCTCGGCGCCCGCGGCCTGTACTTCTCCGACTCCAGCGGCAACCTCTACGAGCTCATCTCGTCCTGACGCCGGGCCTTGTCAGGACGCGAGCGACTTCAGGAACGCGCGGGTGCGGGTCCGGTCCTCGCCGGGCATGAACTCGCCCGCCACGAAGTCGGTGACCCCCGCCGCGGCCAGCTCCTCCAGCCGCGCGCCGACCGCGTCCTCGTCGCCGATGATCGCGAGGTCGGCGGGGCCCTCGGCACCCTCCCGGTCCATCATCGCCCGGTAGGACGGCAGCGTCCCGTACACCTCGAACGCCTTCGCCGCGCGTTCGCGCGCCCGCCCGGCATCGCCGGTGACGCACACCGGCAGGACGCAGACGATCCGGGGAGCGGGACGTCCCGCCGTTTCGGCCGCCGCGGTGATGGTCGGCGCGATGTGGTCGCGGACGGTGGCGGGACCCGTCATCCACAGGACGGTCCCGTCGGTGCGCTCGGCGGCGAGCCGCAGCATCTTGGGCCCGAGCGCCGCGAGCAGCACCGGGACCCGGCCCTCGTTCGGGACGGTCAGCCCGATCTGCCCGCGCAGGGTCTCGCCGGTGAACGACGCCGTCCGATGGTCGAGCAGCGGCAGCAGTACCGAGAGGTATTCGTCCATGTGGCGCAGGGGACGCCTGAAGTCGTACCCGAACATGTCCTCGATGACGACCTTGTGCGACAGGCCGATGCCGAGCGTCAGCCGTCCCTCGCCGAGGGCGAGCGCCACCGTCCGCACCTGCTGGGCCAGCGCCGCCGGGTGCCGCGGATACGTCGGCACCACGGCGGTCCCCAGCTCGATGCCCGGCACCCGGCTTCCCGCCACCGCGAGCGCGGTCAGCGCGTCCACGCCGAAGATGTTCGACATCCACGCCGAGGCGAAGCCGTCGTCGGCGGCGCGCCGCAGATCGTCGGCCAGCTTGTCCAGCGCGTCGGGACCGCCGCGCTCGCCGAGGGAAACACCGATGCGCACGAGGACCTCCCTGGTCTGCGTCCTGTCCCGATCTTGGCACAGAGCGTGGTCAGGGCCGCCGTGCGGGGTCGTGCGCGGCCCGGTCCCGCGCCTCCCTGAAGAAGTCGTGCAGCGCCGTCGCGCCGGGCAGCAGCCGGACGGGCCGCGCCGCGCCGAACGGGGCGTTCCAGAACGCCCCTTGCCTGGGCTTCCACGGGCCCGCGTACGCGTACGGCTCGCCGAGGAAACCGTCGCCGGGGGATATGCCGTAATTGACCTCGTCCAGCGTGAGGCCCAGGTCGAAATGCTCAGGCCACAGCACGGGCGCGATCTCCGGCGCGAGACGGACCAGCGCCTCGTGACCGCGGGCGAAGCACTCCTCGAGGTGGGCCGCGGCGCCCGCGTCGACACCGAGCGTCTCGTCCAGCCCGACTCCGCTGCCGTCCTTGTAGAGGTCCTGCGGCGCGCCCGCCTCGATCCCCGCCGCCGCGGCCAGCTCCCCGCACGTCGCGCCGTTCAGCGGGATCGTCCTGTCGCCCGCGACGAGCCCGGTGCCGGCCACCCGCAGCTCCGGCGCCTGCACGGTCCCGAACCCGCCCTCCGCCACGCGCAGCCGGATCGTCCCGCTCGCGCGGTGCTGCGGGCCCGCGAGCAGCAGCTCCGCGACCCCGTGCAGCGAGCGGCGCGTCGTCCCCAGAGCATCCGGATCGACGGTCATGTCCCCATCCTTCGCCTGCGGTCGCCCATGAGTGCCGTTGCCCCACCCTCGCATCCCCGCGGCGGCCGTCACAAACCGTCCGGATCCTGATGCCGCGGCCCGTAGCGCTCCGCCAGGTCCCGGTCGATCTCGGCCCACCGGCGGTGCCGCTCGGCCGACTCCAGATGCGCCAGCGCCTCCTCGGGATGGACGGTCGCCATGTCCTCCAGCATCGCCGCCGCCCTGTCGTGAGCCCACGCGGAGGACAGCACGGACCGCAGCGCGTACTCGCCGGCGCCGCGCCGCGGCGAACGCCCGGCACGCGAACGCGACACCTCGACGGCCCGCGGCTCGTTCGCCCGGACCTCCGGGGCCCGATCGCCCGCCCAGGCCCCCGCCTTCCGCCGCGGCCCCTCGCGCGCCGTCAGGCGCAGCGCGCGGTCTTCGCCGCCCATACCGGCCATTCCGACCCGCGAGCCCGTGGCTCCCCCAGCGCCCCCGACACACCGGCTACCTACCCACCCACCTGCACGTTCAGCCCCACCCGCCGCACTTGTCACCGGGGGGCCGGATGGCCGCGCGGAGCGCGATGACCGATCATGGAGGGGTGGTGACTCCGGAACCCGTGACGCTTCAGGCCGCCGACGGCGTGCGGATCGACGCAGGACACCTCGGCGGGGACGGCGACCTCTGCTTCGTGCTCGCGCACGGTTTCACCTGCTCCTGGCGGCAGCCCGCGCTGCGCCGCATCGGCGCGGTGCTGCACCGCTACGGCGGCGTCCTCGCCCTGGACCTGCGCGGCCACGGACGGTCCGGCGGGCACTCCACGGTCGGCGACCTGGAGGTCCTCGACGTGCACGCCGCCGTCGCCGCGGCCCGCGTCCGGGGTTACCGGCGCGTCGCCGTCGCGGGCTTCTCGCTGGGCGGCGCCGTCGCCATCCGGCACGCCGCGCTGCACGGCGCCGTCGACGCCGTGGTCTCGGTCAGCGCGCCCGCCCGCTGGTACTACCGCGACACCGTCCCCATGCGCCGCGTCCACTGGGTCATCGAACGGCCCCTCGGACGCCTCGCCGTCCGCCTCGCGCGCGGGACGCGCATCGCCGCGAAGGGCTGGGACCCCGTCCCGGAGGCGCCGCACGAGGTCGCCGCGCGCATCGCCCCCGTGCCGCTGCTGATCGTCCACGGGGACGCCGACGCGTTCTTCCCCACCGAGCACGGGCGGCAGCTGTTCGACGCGGCGCGCGACCCGAAGGAGCTGTGGATCGAACCGGGCTTCGGGCACGCGGAGGTCGCCGCGACCCCGGACCTCATCCACCGCATCGGCGCCTGGGCGGCCTCGTCCGCCACCGTGATGCGCCCCGACGCGGCGCTCTGACGCGCCCGGTTCACGCCGGCGCGGCGCTCTGACGCGCCCGGTTCACGCCGGCGCGGCGCTCTGACGCGCCCGGTTCACGCCGGCGCGGCGCTCTGACGCGCCCGGTTCACGCCGGCGCGGCGGTCAGCGTTTCTCCTCGAGGCCGTCGACGAGGCTCCGGAGACCGAACTCGAAGCGGTCGGTGAGGCGCGGGGCGAGGAGCTCGCCCGCGACCGCCACCAGGTCGGGGAAGCGGTCGGCGGGCAGGCCCTCCAGGTAGCGGGACACCTCCGCGAGCCGCTCCCCGTTGTCGGGCCCCTTGCCGAACGCGATCTCCTGGACGGCGAACCCCGTCACGTAGAACATCAGGAGCAGGTACCCGTAGCCCGCCATGCGGTCGTCGAAACCCGCGCGGCGCAGCAGCCCGATCACGTGGTCGGCGAGGCGCAGCCCGTTGGGGCCGAACGGGAGACGGCCCGGCAGCAGGCGCGTCGCCGCCGGATGCGCCAGCAGGACGCGGCGGAGATCGAGGCCGATCTCGATGAGCCGCTCGTCCCAAGGCTTACCGCCGTCGCCGTCCGGTAGCGGGCACTTGCCGACGACGGTGTCGACGAGCAGGTCGAACAGCTCGTCCTTGCCGCTGACATGCCAGTACAGCGACGGCGACTTGATGTCGAGCGCCGTGGCGAGCCGGCGCATGCTGAACGCGTCGAACCCGTCCTCGTCCAGCAGCCGCAGGGCCGCCCGGACGATCTCCGCGCGGTCCAGCCGCGGTGCCGCGGACGTCTCCTCGCCGCGCGCGAAGCCGTAGTCCCGGCCGGCCATCAGAGCATCACCATGGCTCCAATCTAGCAGTGCAAGGTTATCCCTATCGGTGTTAGATTCCCTCTAACGGTGCTAGGGAAGGAGTCGCATGGTCGACCAGAGACCGGCCGCGGAGATCGCCGGCCACCAGGACGCGGAGAACGGATGGTGGCCCCTGGCGGCGATCGTCGCCGCCGTCTTCATGCTCATGCTGGACGCGACGGTGGTGACCGTCGCCATCCCCGACATGCGCCACGACCTGCACGCCGGCCTCGGCGACCTGCAATGGGTCATGAACGCGTACACGATGGCGATGGCCGCCTCCCAGCTCACCGCCGGAGCGTTCGCCGACCGCTGGGGACGGCGCCGCTCCTTCCTCGCGGGCGTCACGCTGTTCGCCCTCGCGTCCCTCGCCTGCGGCCTCGCGCCCACCGCCGCGACCCTCATCGCGGCCCGCGCCGTCCAAGGGCTCGCGGGCGCGCTCATGTTCGCGACCACGCTCGCGCTCATCGCGCAGTGCTACACGGGGCAGGCCCGCGGCGTCGCGTTCGGCGTCCGCGGCACCGCCGCCGGGCTCGCCGTCGTCCTCGGCCCCGTCGTCGGCGGCGCGCTCGTCTCCGGGATCGGCTGGCGCTGGGTCTTCCTGGTCAACGTGCCGATCGGCGTCGCCACCCTGGCCATGGGAGCCCGCTCGCTGCCGCGCGAGGAGACCGCCCCCGAACGGCGGCGCATCGACCTCGCCGGGCCGTTCCTGCTCGCCGTCTCCCTCTCCCTGCTGGTCTTCGGCCTGCTGCGGGTCGAGGACCATGGGTGGGGGAGCGCTCGGACCGGGCTCGTCCTCGGCGCGTCGGCGGTGGCCCTGGTGGCGTTCCTCGCCGTGGAGAACCGCCTGACCCACCCGATGCTCGACCTTCCGCTCTTCCGGGACCGCGCGTTCAGCGGCACGCAGATCGGGTCGTTCACCGTCCAGGCGAGCGTGTTCGCCCTGCTCATCTACGTGTCGCTGTGGTTCCAGGACCAGCTCGGGTTCTCGGCGCTCAAGACCGGGCTGTGCTTCCTGCCCCTCGTCGTCCCCATCCTCGTCGCCGGCCCGATCGCCGGCGCCGTCATGGACCGCCTCCCCAAGGGACCGCTCGTCTCGGGCTCGCTGGCGCTCCTCGCCCTCGCGATCCTGCTCATGCACGGGCTCGCACCCGGCTCGTCCTGGACCCACCTCGTCCCCGGCATGGCGCTCGCCGGCCTCGCCTGCGGGATCGCGCTGCCGACCCTCGGCGGCCTCGCCGTGGACGTCGCGGACCGGTCCCGGCTCGGCATGGCGTCCGGCGTCAACAACACCGTCATGCAGGTCGGATCCGCCGTGGGGATCGCGGTGTACGGGGCCGTGCTGAGCCGCCACCGGGTGTTCACCGACGGGCTGGACGCCCTCTTCGCCACGGCGTCCGCCGTCGCGTTCAGCGGAGCCGTCCTCACCGCGATACTCCTCCCCCGCAAACGGCTCTGACCTGCACTGATAGGAGGTTATCCACATTTTCGCGAGCCCCTTACGGGGCGCCGGCGGGATCGGCATCATCGGTGAACATGAACGGATTCGGCATCACCTGGAAAAGGACGCCCGGCGGCCCGGCCGTCCCCGTCGGCCCCGGCGTCTACTTCACCCCCGGCACCGGCACCTCCCTCACCGCCCGCGCCGCGGCCCTCAGCAGCCTCCTCCCGCCGGACGCGGTCATCGCCCGCCGCACCGCCGCCTGGATCTGGGGCATCGACGTCCTCCCGCCCGGCGTGAACGAGACCGACTGGGACGTCGAACTGATCACCCCAGCACCGGCCGAATGCGCCACGGGCCCGCCCCTTCCCGACCACGTGGACCTTCCGCCCGGCCACGTCCGGGAGCAGTCCGGCGTACGCGTCACCTCCCGCGCCCGGACGGCCCTCGACTGCACGCGGTGGCTTCCGCGCTCCCAGGCGGTCGCCGCACTGGACCAATTCCTCCGGAACGGAGTCGACACCGATGAACTCAAGGCCATGGCCCGCACGCTGCCCGGCTACCACGGCAACAGGCGGCTGCGCGAACTCCTGCGCCTCGGTGACCGTGGCGCGGCCTCCCCCGGCGAGAGCTGGGTCCGCACCGCCGTCGTCGACGCCGGCTTCCCGCGCCCCCGCACCCAGGTGCCCGTCGCCGGCCCGCACGACCGCTGCCTCTACATCGACCTCGGCTACGAGGAGTACCGCGTCGGCATCGAGTACGACGGTGAGCGCCACCACACCGGCCGCGCCGCCCGCGCCCACGACGAAAGCCGCCGCCGCTGGCTCCGCAAGGAGATGAGCTGGCAGATCATCCCCGTCACCAAACTCTTCCTGTCCCGCCCCGCCCCCTACCTGGAGGCACTCCTGACCGCACTCCTCCAACGCGGCTGGAATCCCGACGACACCACCATGACCCGCATCACCACCCGCCTAAACTCCCTCTCCCGCCACCCCCACTGAACCCCCACCCCGACCTCACGCCCGCGCTGGCCTGGCGCCCGCGCTGGTGCGCGTCCGATCCGGCCGCGGTCGCTTTGCTCGCCGTCGCTTCGCTCGCGGTCGCTTTGCCCGCGGGCTGGCGCTTCAGTCCAGCAGGGCGGAAAGACGCTTGGGAGCGATCAGGCGGTAGCTGTCTTCGATGAGTTCCGCGAGCTCGTCCCAGTCCTGCTCGACGTCCAGACGGGCGCCGACCCACCCTTTGACGCCGACGTACTTCGGAACGAAGAACCGCTCCGGGCCCTCAGAGACCAGCGCCTCCTGCACCCCCGGGCCCGCCTTGAACATCATGGACGAGCCGTCCTCGCTGGTCATCACGAACAACTTGTCGCGAACACGGAAGGAGGGCGATGTGTGACCGCCGAACGGCTTCTCGGTCGCCTCCGGCATCCCCATGCAGATCTCCCGGAGCCGCTCCAGAACGTCCATCCGTCCGCCCTTCTCCGCGATGAACCACCGTGAAAGGAGCCTACAACTCACCCCGACGCAGCAAGTCTGCGCTGGCAGCAGCAGACGTAAGCGCTGCCGGCGGCGAAAAAGGAGCGGCAGATTCATCCGACACACGAACAGACGGGGAGAACATCGAACCGCGCCCACCGCGACCGCCGAAACTCAGCCAATAACTGCCGTACGCCCCGACGCCGCTACGAAAGCGACCGCCGCAAACACCACCCAGCCGCCTCACCAGCGAAGGCTCCACTGCAGGTCGCCTTGCCAGCGAGGACTGCGCTTCCGGTTGCTTTGCCAGTGAGGGCTGCGCGTCGGGTCGCTGTACCAGCGAGGGCTTCGCCTGGTAGCCGGACCGCTGCTTTCGAAGCCACCTGCCGGATCGGCCTCCACAACTCACCCGCCGCCAGCCTCTCGACGATCCCTCCGAAGCCGGGACCCCACCGGCCAAGCGAGACGAAGGACGGCACTGGGCGTGGTCGTGGAGGGGCATCGCGGGCGTATCAGGCGACCCTCAGCAAGAGGTTCCCGCGCATCTGGCTGTCCTCGCCGGTGCGGTGGGCTTCGGCGACATCGGTGAGGGGGAGGTCCGCGCGACCGTGACCGAGAAGCGTCCGACCTCTAGCAGCTCGCCGATCTCACCGAGCATGTGGACGGGCGTCCGGCGTCCCCGCGGCTGAACCGCAGGCCGTGCTCCTACGCGCTGGCGAAGTCAGCGATCGTGATGACGTGGTCGGCGCCGCCCGCGAGGCCGGTGAGCTCATGCAGCACCCCGCTTCTCACCACATGAGGCGCGCCAACGACCCGCGCTGCGGACCCGGTCGCTGGACGCCCTCGAACGGTATGGGCTGTCGAGGCTGCTGGCCCCGGCGTCGGCCGCCGCGACCGTGGCGGTCGGCGTGACGGTGGCGGTCGGGGTGACGGTGGCGGTCGGGGTGACGGTGGCGGTCGGGGTGACGGTGGCGGTCGGGGTGACGGTGGCGGTCGGGGTGACGGTGGCGGTCGGGGTGACGGTGGCGGTCGGCGTGACGGTGGCGCTCGGGGTGACGGTGGCGCTCGGCGTGACCGTGGCGGCCGGCGTGACTGGCGCGAGTGCCGCTGGGGCGCGGTGTTTGGTGGCCCGCGGTGCCGTCGCCTTGCGATGCGCTTTGAAGCGCAGGGTGTCCTCTGGTTCGCGGGACCCTCTGGGCTGCGGGGCGTGCTAGAGGTGGGGCCTACGGGGCTGGCGGGGCTTGCGGGCTGGCGGGGCCTGTGGGGCGTGCGGGGCTGTGGGGCGTGCGGCCCTGCGGTGGGGGTGGGCGCAGAGCTCGTCGCGTCGTCGTACGACCGCCTCGGTGCGCCGATCTGCAGCGCATGCCTCTTCAATGTGCGGCTGGCCTGGGGTGTTCTTGGCGCTCCGTGGGCGCACTGCTTGCGGTTTGGGGTGGTCCTGGTGGTCGTCTGGCCGGGGGGTGGGGGAGGGCTTCCGTTTGGTGGAAGTTGGGGTGGTGTGGGGCGTCGGGAGGGGGGATGGTCGGGGCGCCTAGGAGAGGGGGGCGCGTGACTGAGGAGAGCGGCGGCGAGACTGAGGTCGTCGTCCGGGAGAAGGCGGACCTCGCGGAGGGCGTCGTGGGGTTGGCGTTGGGTGCCGCGGACGGGGGCGTGTTGCCGTCGTGGCGGCCCGGTGCGCACGTCGACCTGGTGATGCCGGACGGGCTCGTGCGGCAGTACTCGCTGTGCGGCGACCCGGCCGACGACCGGACGTGGCGGCTCGGCGTGCTGAAGGAAGGGCCAGGATCGACGTTCGTCCATGAGCGGGTGAACGTCGGCGACAGGCTCGTCACGCGCGGTCCGCGCAACCACTTCGCTTTGGAGGACGCGCCCGGCTACCTGTTCCTGGCCGGGGGCATCGGCATCACGCCGATCCTGCCGATGGTGGCCGCGGCGGAGGCGGCGGGTGCGGACTGGCGGCTCGTGTACGGCGGACGGCGGCGCGCAGCGATGGCGTTCCTCGACGATCTGGGCCGTTACGGGGAGCGGGTCGAAGTGCGCCCGCAGGACGAGTACGGGCTGCCCGATCTCGATGCCGTGCTGTCTGAATTGAAGGAGGGCACGCTCGTCTACTGCTGCGGGCCGGAGCCGATGCTGGCGGCGGTCGAGGAGCGGTGCGCCCGGGGGGAGTTGCGCACCGAGCGTTTCGCGCCGAAGCCCGTCAGCGGGCCGGACGAGGCGTTCGAGGTCGAGCTGGCGCTGAGCGGCCGGACGGTGAAGGTCGAGGCGGGGCGGTCCATTCTGGAGACGGTCGAGGAGGCGGGCGTCGCGGTCCTGTCGTCGTGCCGCGAGGGGACGTGCGGGACGTGCGAGACGCCCGTCCTGGACGGCGAGCCGGACCACCGGGACTCCGTGCTCACCGACGAGGAGCGCGCCGACGGCGGGTTCATGATGATCTGCGTGTCCCGCGCCCGGGGGACGCGCCTCGTCCTGGAGCTCTGATCGGCGAGGATGGCCCCATGACGGGGGCGTACTTCGCGATCGGGGACGGTTACGCGCTCTACCAGGGGGCCGTCGCGGACGGGGCCGTTCATCGGCACGCCGCCTTCCAGGTGGCCGCCGGTGTCCATG
Source organism: Actinomadura montaniterrae (assembly GCF_008923365.1). Classification (GTDB taxonomy): domain Bacteria; phylum Actinomycetota; class Actinomycetes; order Streptosporangiales; family Streptosporangiaceae; genus Spirillospora; species Spirillospora montaniterrae. The sequence goes on along the minus strand of NZ_WBMR01000116.1, from coordinate 14,695 downwards.
GAGCGGTGGTCATGGACGATGAGGCCGGGAACCGGTTCGGCGATGCGGCGCTGATCGTTCCGCCCATGGTGGGGCACCGGCTGCATCCCGCGGAGGCGCTGCGCATCTTCTTCGTCGAGCCGCAGTGCGCGTTCGCTGACCGGTTGCGGCTGGTGTGCGGCAGTGGCATCACCCCGGCTCCCGGCATGAGCGGGCTTCGGGAGGAGGACGTCGCCGGCGGGCGGTTGTCGGAGGAGCTCGACGGACGGTTGCTGGACGCGATGCGCGTGCTGATGGACGAGCGGATCCGGATGACCGCGCTGGCCAAGAGGGTCGGCCTTTCCCCGCAGCGGCTCCGTGCGCTGGCGCGGGAGGAGCTGGGCATGCCGCTCGCGCGCTGGCGCATCTGGCGGCGCCTGGCCCGGTCGGCGGAGGCGCTGCGCGAGGGACGGACGCTGAGCGGCGCCGCGGTGGCGGGCGGCTTCGCCGACCAGGCGCATTTCACCCGGGAGATGCGCCGGATGATGGGGTTGACGCCCGCGGAGGTCGTCCGGGCCATCAACCCCGGCGTGCCGTGTAGAGGGAGATCGAGCCGTTGACGGTCGGCACGGTCGCGGCCTCCCGCACCTGGGCGAAACCGACCTCGGAGATGAGTCCGGGCAGCTTGCCGTCGGCGTTGAACTGAGTGTCCTCCCGGCCGTCCGCCAGCTGGACGAGGCGGAAGGCCAGGCGCATCGGGCGGGTGCGCTGGTGGCCGAAATCGGCGATCACGAGCCTGCCGCCGGGCCGCAGCGTGTCGAGCATCGAGGCCAGGATCGCCCGTTTCACCGGGATGGGGCACTGGTGGAGGACGAGGCTGGACACGATGGTGTCGGCGGTTCCGGCGCCCACGATGCCCGTGAGCGCGTCGCCCATCCCGGTGCGCCATTCGACGCCGGCCGCTCCCGCCTTCCGCCGGGCCGCCGCGAGCACCTTCGGGTCGGGGTCGACGCCGATGACGCGGGCGGACGGCTCGACGGCGTGCAGGAGGAGGGCCAGCGATCCGGTGCCGCAGCCGACGTCGACGACGACGTCACCGGCTCTGAGGGCGGCGTGCATGGCGATCATGCTGCGCCACAGGCGTTCCCTGGTCAGCGCGATCAGGGCGTCGTAGAGACGGGGGAGGGCGAAGCGGCCCAGTGCGGGCGTGAAGGTCTGCTCGGTCATGACGGCCAGTGTCGGCCGCCCTCCCGTGGACGGTCTTGAACGAACCGCTTGCCGGTCAGACAGGCGTGATCGGCAGGGAGCGGCGGGGCTTGAAGGCGAAGTCGGAGCCGGTGCTGAACCGGACGACGGCCACCTCGTCGGCCTCGGGCGCCGGCTCGTCGCGGCGGACGACGGTGAGCCGCCAGTCCTGGTCGGTGCCGGTGACCTCGGTGTCGAGGCGGGGGTCCGCGGCACGGACGACGGCCTGGAGCGCGGCCGTCCAGCCGGGGCCGCACAGGGAGATCCAGGCGCCGTCCTCGTGCGCGGGGGACGGGCGGACGGTGACGGTCGCGCCGTCGACGGAGGCGTCGACGTAGGCCGCCGGGTTGAGGAGCGGGTGGAGGGCGAGGAGGCGGGCGGCGCCCTCCGGGGTGGCGGGCAGGCCGAGGGCGCGGGCGAGGCGTTCGGCGGCGATGCCGGCGATGCCGACGAGCTGCTTGCGGCGGATCCGGAGCAGGCCCCCGGCGTCGGCGCGTTCGGCCACGGCGAGGGTGAAGGCCCGGTTGAGCAGGTGCATCTGCAGGCACACCTCGTCGGCGATCCGGGCGAGCGCGGAGCGGGAGAAGGCGGCGAAGTCGAGGTCGGAGAGCAGCGGGCCGGTGTAGTCGGCGAGGCCGTCGTCGGACGGGTCGATGGGCGCGAGCTCGAGGGTCGCGGCGCGGGACCGCTCGTTGTCGGCGAGGAGGGGGATGCCCTGCGCGTCCGGGTGGGACTCGTCGATGATCACGGTCCAGGCGCAGTGCGGGTGCCGGCCGGCGGGCGAGCGCGGCGGCCGGTGGATGGGGCGGACCTGGGCCTTCGGGTTGGTGGCGACGGCGGTCGCGTCGAAGGTGGGGTCCTCGATGTCGTGGCACATGGAGCGGACGTAGTCGTCGCCCATCGGCTCGACGTCCATCAGGGCGCCGCAGTGGTCGAGGTGGAACTCGCCGTGCCAGCGGTCGTGGACGGTGTAGCGGAAGTCCATGAACTGGGGCGGGGCGCCGATGTCGAGCTGCAGGCCCTTGAAGATCGTCGGGACGTCGCCCTGCCCGGGGACCTCGGGGGCGTAGCCGAGGGCCCGCTGCATCCGCCGGGTGTAGATGGGGCTGGAGGCGGCCCACTCCTCGATCGCGATCCGCGCCATCTCCTCGCGGCCGAATGCGGAGATGCACCACGCCATTCCGGAACGGTCGATCAGCTGCCCGATGAGGAGCAGCTCGGGGACGGCGGCCGCGAGTTCCTGACGGGACAGGGCGGAGTATCGGCCGGGCGGAATCGCGCCGGGGTGCGTCATCGGTGATCTCCTCGAAGGTGAAATGGGTTCTCGTCGTCAGCTCGCGAGCCGGGCGGCCGTCCGGTCCAGGTACTTGAGCACGGTGGCCTCGTCGGCGTCCGGGACGCCCCAGATCAGTTCGGACGCGCCGGCCGCGGACCACTCGGCGAGGTCGTCGGGGGAGGGCTTCTTGGCGACCAGGATCCGCACGTCGGGCTCGCCGGCGCGGCCCGCGTCCGCCCACTCCTTGCGCAGCAGGGCGGCCTTCTCGGCGATGCCGGTCTCGATCGGGGTGGTCATCCAGCCGTCGGCGTGGCGGGCGATCCACCTCATGGTCTTGGGGCCGCCGCCGGCGCCGATGATGACCGGGATGCGGCCCTGCGGGGGCTTGGGGTAGGCCCAGCTCGGCCCGAAGGAGACGAACTCGCCGTCGTAGGACGCCTCCTCCTGCGTCCAGAGCGCGCGCATCGCCTCCAGGTACTCCTTCAGGACGGTGCGGCGCCTGGCGCCGGGGACGTGGTGGTCGGCCAGCTCGTCGGTGTTCCAGCCGAAGCCGGCGCCGATCGTGAGGCGCCCGCCGGACAGGTGGTCGAGGGTCGCGAGCGTCTTGGCGAGGGTGATCGGGTCGGACTCCACCGGCAGCGAGACGGCGGTCGCGAGGCCGATGCGCCCGGTCACGGCGGCGGCCGTCGCGAGCGACACCCACGGGTCGAGGGTGCGCATGTAGCGGTCGTCGGGCAGGTCCTCGCCGCCGGTGGGGTGCAGCGCGTCGCGGCGCACCGGGATGTGGGTGTGCTCCGGCACGTAGAAGGTGTCGAAGCCGCGCTCCTCCGCGGCCTTCGCGAGGGCTGCCGGCGTGATGCCGCGGTCGGAGGTGAAGAGCACGATTCCGTTGCGCATGGCGTCATAGTAGAACGTGTTCTAGGCTTCCTGGAATAGTGACTGGACAGCTGTCCGACCGAAGTGCCGGAGAACCGGCCCGCCGCCGGGAAAAGGGGAAGCCGATGCGGATCCGGCTATTGCGGCGATCTGCCGCCCGGACTACGGTGGACACATGTCCAGTCAGGTGACCAGTCCCGCGCTGCGGCAGGGCCTCAACGCCCGGCAGGCCGAAACGGTGGAGAACCTGATGGCCGCCGGGCTCGAGGAGCTGCGCGCCGTCGGCCACGAGGCGCTGACGATCCGGACGGTGGCCCAGCGGGCGGGCGTCTCCCCGGCGACCGCGTACACCTACCTCTCGTCCAAGAACCACCTCTTCGCGGAACTGTTCTGGCGGCACCTCAGCGAGGACGGCGGTGCCGCGCCGGCCGGTGCGAGCGCCACCGAGCGCCTGCAGGCGACCGTCCGGGCGCTGACGGCCCGGATCGTCGTGGAACCGGAGCTGGCGGCGGCGGTGACGCCGGCGCTGCTCGGCAGCGACCCCGACGTCGCGCGGCTGCGGCTGCGCATCGGCGGGGAGTTCTACGCCCGGTTCGAAGCGGCCCTCGCGGCGGAGCGGCGGCCGGGCGGGCCGGGCGGAATGGCCGGACCGGCCGGATCAGGTGGAACGGCCGGCGCCGGCGTGCTCGAGGTGCTGGTGCTCACCTTCACCGGCGCGCTGCTGCAGGCCGGCATGGGCCTGCTGACCTACGACCAGATCGCCGACCGGCTCGTCGCGGCCGTAGAAGTGATCATGAGGGGCAACGAATGAGCGCTTCGCGCGACGCGGTGGTCGAACCCCTGGTCTTCGACCCCTACGACTACGACTTCCACGAGGACCCGTACCCGCTCTACCAGCGGCTGCGCGACGAGGCGCCGGTCTTCCACGCCGAGCGGGACGACCTGTGGGCGATCTCCCGCCACGCCGACGTGTTCGACGTGCTCCGCGACGACGCGACGTTCTCCAACCGGATGGGCGTCTCGCTCGACGCGAGCGCGTGGAGCCCCGAGGCGCACCGGGTAATGAGCTTCCTCGCCCTCGACGGGCAGCGGCAGACCCGGCTGCGCAGGCTGGTGTCCGCCGCGTTCACGCCGCGCCGGGTCAAGGAGCTGCAGCCGCAGATCCAGCGGCTCACCGAGCACTACCTCGAACGGACCTTCGCCGCCAACGCCGAGCACGGCGAGGCCGACTGGATCACCGACTTCGCGGGGAAGCTCCCCATGGACGTCATCTCCGAGATGATGGGCGTGCCGGAGGCCGACCGGGACGAGGTGCGGCGCCTCGCCGACCTCGTCGTGCACCGCGAGGACGGCGTCCGGGACGTCCCGCCGGCCGGCATGGAGGCGGCCGGCGAGCTCCTCACCTACTACGCGGCGATGGTGAAGGAGCGCCGGGCCGCGGCGGAGCCGGCCGGGGACCTCACCGCCGCGCTCACCGTCGCCGAGATCGACGGCGACCGGCTCGCCGACGCCGAGATCATCGCGTTCCTCTTCCTCATGGTGGTCGCCGGGAACGAGACCACCACCAAGCTGCTCGGCAACGCGCTGTTCCACCTCTCCGCGCACCCGGACCAGAAGGCGGAGGTGCTCGCGGACCCCGCCGACCCCGAGACGCTGGTGACGCCGTGGATCGAGGAGACGCTGCGGCACGACACCTCCAGCCAGATGATCGCCCGGTACGTCGTCGAGGACGTGGAGCTGCACGGCACGACGATCCCGGCCGGGTCGAAGGCGCTGGTGCTGCTCGGCTCCGCCAACCGGGACGAGCGGGTCTTCACCGACCCGACCGTGTACGACGTCCACCGGCCCAAGGCCGAGCTCGGCCAGATCCTCAGCTTCGGCTCAGGCAAGCACTTCTGCCTGGGCGCGAACCTGGCCCGGCTGGAGACCCGGGTCGTCCTGAACGAGCTGGTCAGGCGTGTGGCCGACTTCGAGGTGCACGCCGACCGGGCCGTGCGCGTGCACTCCACCAGCGTGCGCGGCTTCGCCGCGCTGCCGACCAGTTTCACCCTGCGGAAGGGCTGAGGCGGAGGGACTGATCGTGTCCGAGAAGTACCGGCATCCCGAACGCCGCCCCGCGGTGATCACCGGCGCGTCGTCCGGCATCGGCGCGGAGACGGCCAAGGTCCTCGCGGCGGCGGGCCATCCGGTGGCGCTCGGCGCGCGCCGGGTCGCCGTCCTGGAGGAGATCGCGGCGGCGATCCGCGCCGACGGCGGCGAGGCGGTCGCGCACGCGCTCGACGTGTCCGACGACGCCTCGGTCGCCGAGTTCGCCGCGAAGGCGACCGCCGACCTCGGCGACATCGAGGTCGTGGTCAGCAACGCCGCGCTCGTCGCGCCCGGCGCGACGATCGAGGTCAGCTCCGAGCGCTTCGCACGGGAGATCGACCTCAACCTCGTCGGCGCGCACCGGGTCGCGCGGGCGTTCGTGCCCGCGATGGTCGAGCGGCGGCGCGGCGACATCGTCTTCGTCTCGTCCGACGTCGCGGTGCGGCCCCGGCCGTTCATGTCGGCGTACTCCGCCGGCAAGTGGGGCCTGGAGGGGATGGTCACCGCGCTGCAGATGGAGCTCGAGGGCACCGGTGTGCGGGCCTCGATCATCCGTCCCGGCCCGACGTGGAGCGGCATGGGCACCGACTGGGACACCGAGGAGGCCGCGTTCGTGCTGAACCAGTGGGTCCGCTTCGGACTCGCCCGCCACCCCCACTTCCTGAAGGCCAGGGCGCACGCGGACGCGATCGCGACGATCGTCGGCGCGCCGCGCGGCGTGCACCTCGGCCTGCTCGACGTCAATCCCGAAGCGCCCGTGGAGGAGAAGCCATGACCGCCGCCGAGAGGCACCGGCTCGCCGCGATCCCCGAGGTGAGCACGGTCCTCGACGACCAGAGCCCCGAGGTGCCGGAGATCATCCGCGGCACCGGGCACCTGCCGGAGATGCGGGTCGACCCGATCGGCCTGTTCCACCGCGTCCGCGAGGAGTGCGGCGACGTCGGCCGGTTCCGGCTCGCCGACAAGGACGTCGTGCTGGTCAGCGGCGCCGAGGCGAACGAGGTGTTCTTCCGCGCGCCGGACGAGCAGCTCGACCAGGCCGCCGCGTACCCGTTCATGACGCCGATCTTCGGCAAGGGCGTCGTCTTCGACGCCTCGCCGGAGGAGCGCCAGCAGATGCTGAAGAACCAGGCGCTGCGCGGCGACATGATGCGCGGGCACGCGCGGACGATCGAGGCGGAGATCCGCCGGATGGTCGCGGGCTGGGGCGACGAGGGCGAGATCGACCTGCTCGACTTCTTCGCCGAGCTGACGATCTACACCACGTCCGCGTGCCTGATCGGCAAGCCGTTCCGCGACGAGTTGGACGCCTCGTTCGCCGAGCACTACCACGAGCTGGAGCGCGGCACCGACGCGATCGCCTACGTCGACCCGTACGCCGACATCGACAGCTTCCGGCTGCGCGACGCGGCGCGGGAGAAGCTCGTCGGGCTGGTGCAGGGCATCATCGAGCGCCGCAAGGAGCGCGGGAAGGTCCCCCGCGACCAGCGCGACCTGCTCGACGTCCTGATCTCGCTGGACATGAGCGCCGACCACATCACCGGCATCTTCATCTCGATGATGTTCGCCGGGCACCACACGTCCAGCGGCACCGCGTCCTGGGCGATGATCGAGCTGCTGCGGCACCCGGACGTCCTCGCCGAGGTCGTCGCCGAGCTGGATGCCCTGTACGCCGACGGCACGGAGGTGTCGTTCCAGGCGCTGCGGTCGATCCCGGTGCTGGAGTCGGCGCTGAAGGAGACCCTCCGCCTGCACCCGCCGCTGGTCATCCTGATGCGGCTCGTCCGCGAGGACTTCGAGCTGCTCGGCAGGACGATCCCGGCCGGGACGATGCTCGCGGCGTCGCCGCGCGTCTCGAACCGGATCGAGGAGGACTTCCCCAAGGCGGCGGACTTCGACCCCGGCCGCTACATCGACCCGCGGCAGGAGGACCTGCAGAACCGCTGGACGTGGATCCCGTTCGGCGCCGGCAAGCACCGCTGCGTCGGCAACGCGTTCGCGATGATGCAGATGAAGGCGATCTTCTCCGTCGTCCTGCGCGACTACACGTTCGAGGCCGCCCAGCCCCTCGACTCCTACCAGGACGACTTCACCAAGATGGTCATCCAGCTCAAGCAGCCGTGCCGGGTCAGGTACCGGCGCCGGGCGGGGAGGTGAGCGCGATGCGCGTCGTCGCCGACACCACCATCTGCCAGGGGCACCAGCTCTGCCAGGGCGAGGCGCCCGACGTGTTCGGGTTCGACGAGGAGAAGGACGTCGTCGTCGTCCTCGACGAGCACCCGGACGAGTCCCGCCGCAAGGACGTGGCCACGGCCGTCAAGTACTGCCCGGCCTTCGCGCTTTCGATCGAAGAGGACTGATCTCCATCATGTGCACGAAGGGGACGACGTGAGTGAGGACGGCGGGCTGACCCGCGCCGAGATCGAGGAGTTCTGGGACTCCTGGCTGGCGATCAACCGCGAGGCCGAGCGCACCGGCGACTGGCGGGTGATGGCCGAGTGGTACGCCGAGGACGCGACGTACGGCTGGATGTACAGCCCCGACGAGCACTTCATGGCGGTCGGCCGCGACCAGATCCGGGACTGGGCGATCGGCATCGAGATGGACGGCCTCGACGGCTGGCACTACGACTACCAGGTCACGGTCATCGACGAGAAGAAGTCGATGATCGTCGGGTTCTGGAAGCAGAAGTCCGGGATCACGAACGACGCGACCGGCGGGGAGTACGAGATCCTCGGCATCGGCGGCTCCTGGTTCGGCGTCGAGCGGCAGGCGGCGGGCGCGGACGCCGGCCAGATCAAGATCGCCTGGCAGCGGGACTGGTTCGACATGCCGTCGACCGTCCACACGTTCATGGAGATCATCAACTCCGGCAAGGCGCCCGAGACGCTGCTGAAGCGGATGAAGGTCGCGGGCCACGGCGTCCCCGGCCACTACCACTACGACGAGATGCCCTCGACGCTGTGGCCGCCGCCCGTCGAGCGCGGCGACTACATCACGCAGGCCCCGAACGACGCACCGGAGGCGGGGCGATGACCGAGCGCGTTCCGGCGAATCCGCCCGCGCAGCAGTACGTCGACGGCAAGCTCGGCGCCGCGAGCGGCGGGGCGTCCTACCCGATCCTCAACCCGGCGACCGGGCAGGAGATCGGCCGCGCCCCCGACAGCACCGCCGCCGACGTCGACGCCGCGATCGGCGCCGCCCGCCGCGCGTTCGACGAGTCGCGCTGGCCGACCGACCGCGCGCTGCGGATCCGGGTGCTGCGCCAGTTCCACCAGGCGCTGCTCGACAACGCCGACGTCCTCCGCGCGCTCACTACCGCCGAGGCCGGCGCGCCGGCGTTCTTCGTCAACGGCCCGCAGTTCGACACTCCGGTCGAGAGCCTCAAGTGGACGATCGACCTGGCCGAGGGCTACGCGTGGGAGACCGACCTCGGCGTGGGCGTGACCATGGGCATCCGGTCGCGCCGCACCGTGCACCGCGAGCCGGTCGGGGTGGTCGCGGCGATCACGCCGTGGAACTTCCCCAACCAGATCAACCTCGCCAAGATCGGGCCGGCGCTCGCCGCCGGGAACACCGTGGTGCTCAAGCCGGCGCCCGACACCCCGTGGCTGGCGGCCGAGCTGGGCCGGCTGTTCGCCGAGTGCACCGACGTCCCGGCCGGCGTCTTCAACGTCGTGACGCCCCGCGCCAACGACGTGGCCGCGCTGCTCACCACCGACCCGCGCGTGGACCTGGTGTCCTTCACCGGCTCGACCGCCACCGGACGGGCGATCGCGGCGGCCGCGGCGCCGACCCTCAAGCGGGTGTTCCTGGAGCTCGGCGGCAAGTCCGCGGCGATCGTGCTGGACGACGCGAACCTCAAGGCGGTCGTCGGCACCACCGCGTTCGCGGCGTCCGTCCACGCCGGACAGGGATGCGCGATCACCACCCGGCTGGTGGTGCCCCGCGAGCGCTACGACGAGGCGGTGGAGATCGCCGCGTCCACGATGGCCTCGCTCGGCGCGAAGGACCCCGCCGACCCCGGCACCATCTGCGGCCCCGTCATCTCGGCGGCGCAGCGCGACCGGGTGAAGTCCTACCTCGACCTGGCCGTCGAGGAGGGCGGGCGGTTCGCGACCGGCGGCGGGACCGCCGAGCAGGACGGCGAGCTGGCCGGCGGGTTCTGGATCGAGCCGACCGTCATCGCCGGCCTGGACAACACCGCGCGGGTCGCCCAGGAGGAGATCTTCGGCCCGGTGCTGACCGTCATCGCGCACGACGGCGACGACGACGCCGTCCGGATCGCCAACGAGTCGCCGTACGGGCTGTCCGGCTCGGTCGACTCCGGCGACCTGGACCGGGCCAAGGCCGTCGCCGCCCGGATCCGCACCGGCACGATCGGCGTCAACGGCGGGCTGTGGTTCGGCGCGGACGCGCCGTTCGGCGGCTACAAGCAGTCCGGGATCGGCCGGGAGATGGGCGTGGCCGGGTTCGAGGAGTACCTCGAGACCAAGACCACGGCCGAGCCGGCCTAGGCGGGGACGAGGAGGAGATCGGATGAGCGACACCGTCCGCGTCGGGTTCGTCGGGCTCGGCGACATCGGCAAGCCGATGGCGACAAGGCTGGCCGCGCAGCAGGCCGAGGCCGGGCTCGCGCTCAGCGTGTTCGACCTGGCCGAGGAGCCGGTCGAGGAGCTGGTCGCGGCCGGCGCGAAGGCCGCCGGCGGCGTCGGCGCCCTCGCCGCCGGCAGCGACGTGCTGTGCGTGATGGTCAACAACGACGAGCAGGTCCGCTCGGTGCTGGACGAGGTGCTGGCCGCCGCCCCCGAAGGCCTCACCGTCGCGATCCACTCGACCGTCGCCCCCGGGACGCCCGCCGAGCTGGAGGAGCGCGCCGCGCGGCGGGGCGTCCGGCTGGTCGACGCGCCCGTGTCCGGCGGCGTGATGGGCGCGGGCACCGGCGAGCTGGCCATCATGGTCGGCGGGACGGAGGAGGCGTTCGCCGCGGTCCGGCCCGTCCTCGACGTCCTGGCGAAGAAGGTCGTGCACGCCGGGCCCATCGGCGCGGGCACGAGGTTCAAGCTCGCCCGCAACCTGATGCACTACGCCGCCTTCACCGCGGCGACCGAGGCGCAGCGGCTCGCCGAGGCCGCCGGGCTCGACATCGTCGCGCTCGGCGAGGTCGTCCGGCACACCGACGCGCTCACCGGCGGCCCCGGAGCGATCATGTACCGCGACACGACCGCCGAGATGGAGCCCGGGTCGTTCTGGTTCACCACCTTCGGCCACCTCCGCCAGCTCGCGGAGAAGGACCTCGACTTCGCGATCGCGCTGGCCGAGGAGCTCGGCGTCGACGTACCGCTGGCCAGGATCGCGCGCGAGCGCCTCGCGCCCGGCCTGGGCTTTCCCGAGGAGCAGTGATGAGCGACGAGAAGACCGGGAAGTTCGACGACCTCCCCGAGTTGCGCGCCCGCGGCCTGCGCAAGATGGAGCAGGTCTACGGCTTCGACATGACGGACGGCGACGGCGACTTCTTCCGCTACACCGCCGACCACCTGTTCGGCGACGTCTGGCAGCGGCCCGGCCTGTCCGACCGGGACCGGCGCCTGCTGCTCATCGGGCTGCTCGCCGGGCAGGGCGCCGCCGACGTGCTCGGCATCCAGGTGCCCGCCGCGCACGCCGCCGGGGAACTCGACGACGAGGCGCTCCGCGAGACCGTCGTGTTCCTCAGCCACTACGCGGGCTGGCCGAACGGCGCCCGGCTCAACTCGATCGTCGAGGAGACGATCGCCAAGGCGGCCCGGAAGGCCGCGCGGGCCGCCGAGAAGCAGGGCTGAGGAGCACCATGGCCATCCGCGTCCTGCACGTCGCGACCGGCAACGTCGGCCGCATCGCCCTGTCGCAGCTGATCGAGGACCCGCGCTTCGAGCTGGCCGGCCTCGTCGTGTCGGACCCCGGCAAGGTCGGGCGCGACGCCGGCGACCTCGCCGGCCTCGGCGCGGTCACCGGCGTGACCGCCACCGCCGACCTCGACGCGGCCCTCGCGGCGGCGCGCCCGGACTGCACCGTCTACTGCGCGCTCGGCGAGACCCGGCTGTTCGAGGCGCTCGCCGACATCGAGAAGATCCTTGCCTCCGGCAGCAACGTCGCCGCGTCCTCGCCGGTGCCGCTGATCTACCCGTGGGGGCTGCTGCCCGACCGGATGATCGACCCCGTCGAGAAGGCCTGCGAGGCCGGCGGGACGAGCCTGTTCGCCAGCGGCGTCGACCCCGGATGGGTCAACGACCTGCTGCCCTTCGCGATCGCGAGCACCTGCCAGCGGGTGGAGCAGGTGCGCTGCTCGGAGATCGCCGACTACGCGACCTACGACGGCGGCCCGGTCATGTTCGACTTCATGGGCTTCGGACGTCCGCTGGACGACCTGCCGCGGATGTTCAAGCCGGGGATCCTCGCGGCGTCCTGGGGCGTCAGCCTCCGGATGATGGCCCGCGGGTTCGGGTTCGAGCTCGACGAGATCACCGAGTCGTACGAGCGGGAACCGGCGCCCGAGGCGTTCGACGTGGCCGCCGGGCACATCCCGGCGGGCGGCGTCGCGGCGATGCGGTTCCAGATCACGGGCGTCTCCGCCGGCAAGGAGGTGCTGGTCATCGACCACACCACCCGGCTGCGCGACGACCTGCGCCCCGACTGGCCGCGGCCCGCGCAGGACGGCGGCTCGTACCGGCTGGAGATCACCGGCGAGCCGTCCTACCGCGTCGACGTGTGCCCGACCAGCGCCAAGGGCGACCACAACTACGCCGCGATCGCCGCCGGGGCCGGGCGCATCGTCAACGCGATCCCCGACGTCGTCGCCGCGCCGCCGGGCCTGCGGACCCCGCTCGACCTGCCGTTCAACACCGCCCGCGGCGTCTTCGCCACGGCGCTTTCCGGTTGACGCGCCGCACGTCGACGCATCGCACGCACACGAGAGGGAGGACATCCGATGGGACGGGTGGACGGGAAGATCGCGCTGATCAGCGGGGGCGCGCGCGGCATCGGCGCCGCGAGCGCGCGGGCGCTGGTGGCCGAGGGCGCGAAGGTCGTGCTCGGCGACATCCTCGACGAGGAGGGCAAGGCCGTCGCGGACGAGCTGGGCGACGCCGCCCGCTACGTCCACCTCGACGTCACGAACCCCGAGGACTGGGCCGCCGCCGTGCAGGCGGCGATCGCCGAGTTCGGCGGGCTGAACGTGCTGTTCAACAACGCCGGGATCGCCAACGGCGCCGCCATCAACCGGTTCAAGCTGGAGAAGTGGCAGAAGATCATCGACATCAACCTCACCGGCCCCTTCCTCGGCATCCGCGCCGCGGCCGACGCGCTGATCGCGGCCGGCGGCGGGTCGATCATCAACACCTCCTCCATCGAGGGGCTGCGCGGCACGTCCTGGGCGCACGGCTACGTGGCGTCGAAGTGGGGCCTGCGCGGCCTGACCAAGTCGGTCGCGATGGAGCTCGCGCCGCACGGCGTCCGCGTCAACTCGCTGCACCCGGGCCTGATCCGGACGCCGCTCACCGAGGGCATCCCCGACGACATGATCCCGGTGCCGCTCGGCCGGCCCGGCGTCCCCGAGGACGTCGCGTCGTTCGTGGTCTTCCTCGCCAGCGACGAGTCCTCCTACGCCACGGGATCGGAGTTCGTCATCGACGGCGGCACCGTCAACCAGATCCCGCACAAGTGATCCCGGCCGGACGGCCGGCACCGACTCGAGACAGGGACCGATGAACGCACAGACCTCTTCCGGAATGGCCGTGCCCGCGGTGGTGCCGGCCGCGGAACTGCCCGGCGACGCCGAGCGGTTCGACGTCGTGGTGGTGGGCTTCGGGATCGCCGGAGGGTGCGCCGCGCTGGAGGCCGCGCGCTCGGGAGCCCGGGTCCTGCTGCTGGAGCGGGCCGCCGTGCACGGCGGCACGTCGAGCATGTCGGGCGGCCACTTCTACCTCGGCGGCGGCACCGCCGTGCAGAAGGCCACCGGCCATGACGACAGCGTCGAGGCGATGGTGCGCTACCTGATGGAGAGCACCAAGGACCCCGACGAGGAGAAGATCCGGGCGTACTGCGAGGGGTCGGTCGCGCACTTCGACTGGCTGGAGTCGCTCGGGTTCGCGTTCGAGCGGTCCTACTTCCCGGGGAAGGCGGTGATCCAGCCCGGCACCGAGGGGCTGATGTTCACCGGCAACGAGAAGGTGTGGCCGTTCCGCGACGAGATCGCACCGGCGCCGCGCGGCCACAAGGTGCCGGTGCCGGGCGACACCGAGGGCACCAAGATCGTGATGGACCTGCTGCGGGACCGGGTCGAGGAGGCCGGCGTCGAGGTCCGCTACGAGACCGGCGCGACCAACCTGGTGGTGGACGGCGACGGCGCGGTCACCGGCGTCGCCTGGCGGAACTTCGACCGGACCGGCGTGGTCGCCGCCGCCGCAGTGGTCATCGCGGCCGGCGGGTTCGTGATGAACGCGGACATGGTCGCGGCCTACACGCCCGCCCTCGGCGAGAAGCTGTTCACCCTCGGCGGCACCTACGACGACGGGCTCGGGATCCGGCTCGGCCAGTCCGCCGGCGCGGCGCTGGAGCACATGGACGAGCCGTTCATCACCGCGCCGTTCTACCCGCCGTCGTCGCTGGTCAAGGGCCTGATCGTGAACAAGCGAGGCGAGCGGTTCGTGGCCGAGGACAGCTACCACGCGCGCACCTCCTATTTCGTGCTCCGCCAGCCGGGCGCCGCGGCGTACCTCATCGCCGACAGCGACCACATGGAGGAGCAGCGGATGCCGCTCGTCCCGCTGAAGGACGGCTACGAGACGATCGAGGAGATGGAGGCCGGGCTGGAGCTGCCTCCGGGCTCGCTGGCGGCGACGATGGCGCGCTACAACGAGCACGCCGCGCGCGGCGAGGACCCCGACTTCCACAAGCACCCCGACTGGCTGGCGCCGCAGACCAACGGGCCGTGGGGCGTCTACGACCTGACCCTCGGCACCGCCCTGTACGCCGGTTTCACGCTCGGCGGCATGGCCACCACGGTCGACGGCGAGGTGCGGCGGGCCGACGGCTCGGTCATCGGCGGGCTCTACGCGGCCGGAGCCTGCGCGTCCAACATCGCCCAGGACGGCGCCGGATACTGCTCGGGCACCCAGCTCGGCGAGGGCTCGTTCTTCGGCCGCCGCGCCGGCCTCGCCGCCGCGGCCCGAGCGCGCGACGCGACCCGCTAGGCCCGCGCCCGCGCGGGCTGCCCCG
>NZ_WBMR01000115.1 GCF_008923365.1 Actinomadura montaniterrae | reverse complement strand
CGGGACGTCGGCGCGGCCGACCTGCGGCGGCCGGCCGTCGCCGTCGGCGACCTGGCGGACGAACCAGGCGGGCATCCGCGCCTCGATCGGCAGCGGGGTGCCGCCCGGGTGGCCGGGCGCGTCGACGGCCAGCCACCAGCGGGCGTCGGGCCAGGTCTCGGCGAGGTCGCCGAAGCGCAGCGTCATGAAGTGCCGCCAGGACGGGCCGAGGCAGGCGCGCATCGCGGCGGCGGAGGTGTAGGCGAGGACGTGGACGCGGCCGTCCTCCTCGCGGGTCGGCCAGGCGGGCCGCGCCCGCCCGGCGAGGACGCCGTCGACGGCGTCGTCCGGGACGGGCACCACGAGCTCGCTGCCCGCGAGGATGCGGAAGTAGCCCTCCTGGTCTCCGGCCCGTACGCTCTCCTCCAGTCGGCGTTCCAGTTCCGACGTGGGTCGCCACGCGTCGGCCACCGCCGCCACCCCCTGTTTTCGTCCGTGCTCGTCCCCGACCCGCCGGGTCCCGGTGGGAGGTCCGGCGGGAAGTAGCGCGACTGCCTACGCTACAGGGGCGAACAGGACCAAAGGCCATAAACGTCTGTGCTTGCGGGCGAGTCCGCAGGTCAGCGCGGTGCCAGTCGTGCCAGCGCGGTGCACAGCCGGTCGATGTGCTCCTCGGTGGTGCCGATCCCGAAGCTCGCGCGGACGGCCGCCCCCTCGCCGCCGCAGCCGGCGGCGCCGTCCCCGCCCAGCAGGTGCCGGACGAGCGGGTGCGCGCAGAACTTGCCGTCCCGCACGCCGATGCCGTGCTCCCCGGACAGCGTAAGCGCCACGTCGCGCGCGTTCCAGCCGGTCACGGTGAAAGACACGATTCCCACGCGCGGCGACCGGTCGCCCCACAGATTCAGCTCGCGGACGTGGGGGAGCGCGGCGAGTCCGGTGCGGAGCCGGGCGAGGAGCCGCTCCTCGCGCGCGGCGAGCGCGTCCCAGCCGGCGGCGGTGAGGGCCTCGCAGGCGGCGGCGAGCGCGATGACGCCGAGGACGTTCGGGGTGCCGGCCTCGTGCCGCTGCTCGGCGCCCGGCGCCCACCGGACCGTGTCGGCGACGGACGCGCTCGCGCCGCCGCCCTTGAGGTAGGGGTCGGCGGCGCGCAGCCAGTCGGCGCGTCCGGCGAGCACGCCCGCGCCGAACGGCGCGTACAGCTTGTGGCCGGAGAACGCGACGTAGTCGAGGCCGAGCGCGGTCATGTCGAGCGGGCGGTGCGGGACGAGCTGTGCGGCGTCCACCGCGATGCGGGCGCCGTGCCGGCGGGCGACCTGCGCGAGCTCGCGGATCGGCCACAGCTCGCCGGTGACGTTGGACGCGGCGGTGACGACGAGCAGCCGCGCGCCGACCGGGGTCGCGGCGAGCGCGCGGTCGGCGGCGTCGATCGCCTCGGCGGGCGTCGCGGGGACGGGGAGCCGCACGGGCCGCTTCCACGGCAGCAGCGACGCGTGGTGCTCGGACTCGAACACGACGACGCTCGTCCCGGACGGGACGGCGTGCGCGAGCAGGTTCATCGCGTCGGTGGTGTTGCGGGTGAACACGACGGCGGCGCGGCGCCACGCGCCGAGGAACTCGCGCACGGTCTCGCGCGCGCGCTCGTACGCCTCGGTCGTGACCTGCGAGGCGTATCCGGCGCCGCGGTGCACGCTGCTGTAGTACGGCAGCGCGTGCGTGATCGCCTCGTGCACCGCCTCCAGGCAGGGCGCGCTGGCCGCGTAGTCGAGGTTGGCGTAGGGGACCTGGCGGCCGTCGTCCAGCGGGACGGGCGCGTCCGCGCCGATCACACGCGGGAAGGCGCGAACTTCCGGCGCGGTGCCGGGCGTCTCAGCAGGCGTGAACGGGGAGCGGGACGGGGCGGGGGCGAGCGTGGCGGGCATGCCGGTTCCTTCCGGGGTCAGGGACCCCGGGGCCGTGCCTGCGGGATCCGCGCTTGCCGGAACGCGGTCCCGCGTCCGGCCAGGTCCTCACCCGGGGCACCCCATCGCGGACGAAGGGTTGCCGGCCAGCGAGCCGGGGCTTGGCGCTGGCGCTCATGACCTAGTGCGGAAGTATATGCGGAGCCTGTGGCAGATCAAGTGGGAGGGTGCGATGCGGTACGGGGTGGTTCGGGCGCTGGCCGGGGGCGTGGTGATGCTCGGCGCGTCCGGCCTGCTGGGCGCGTGCGGGGCGCTGGGAGGCAACTCCGGCCAGGTGTGCACCGACACGAAGAAGGCGTTCCAGCAGTACGTCACCCAGGTGCGGAGCGTGCCGGCGGCGGAGCCCGCGCAGTGGGGGCAGGCGACGCAGCGGCTCGCGGCCCGCATCGACGGGCTGGCGAAGAAGGCCGACGACGCGGCGCTGAAGAAGGCGCTGCAGGCCGAGTCGCAGCGGCTGCGCGCCGCCGCCGCGACCGTCGGCACCGGTGACGCGTCGCAGCTCAGCGCCGCGATGAACGACGCGCCGGCCCGCATCGGGAAGGCGTGCGCGCAGTAGCGGGGGGTGACACGCGAAAAGGGGCCCGGCGGCGAACCACCGGGCCCCTTCGCGTCGTCAGTTGAACATCTGGCCGGTGCCGCCGCCGTCGCCCGTGCCTCCGCCGTCGCCGGTGCCGCCCCCGTCGCCGGTGCCGCCGCCGTCGTTCCCGCCGCCGTCATTGCCGCCTCCGCCGTCGTTCCCGCCACCGCCGGGCAGCGTCGGGATGATGGTCGGCAGGTCCGTCGGCGGCTTCGGGTCGCGCGGCCCGTCCGTCCCGCCGGAGGGGCGGTGCGACGGGCCGCCGGTGCTCGGCCCCTCGGTGCTCGGCCCGCCGCCGGGCGACGGGCTGCCCCAGCCGCTGCCGGGCGTCTCCGACGGCGACCCGAACGACTTCGGGTCGTAGCCCTTGATGTCGACCGCGTCGGTCATGTACGAGCGCCAGATCTGGGTGGGCAGCTGCCCGCCGTACGAGCCGTAGCCGGGGATGTTCAGCGCCTTGTTGTCCTCGCGGAACATCGCCACGCTCGTCGCCATCTGCGGGACGAACCCGTTGAACCAGATCGCGCGGCCCTCGTCGGTGGTGCCGGTCTTGCCGGCGACGTCGCGGCCGTCGGGCAGCTGCGCGCCGGTGCCGGTGCCGCCCTGGACGACCTGCTGCATCGCGTAGGTGGCGTCCCGCGCGACCTGGGTGCCGAACGCCCGGTCGCCCTTCTCGGCGAACTTGCGGGTCTGGCCCTCGTTGTCGGTGACCGACTTCACCACGTACGGCTGCCGGAACACGCCCTCGTCGGCGAACGTCGCGTACACCCCGGCCTGCTGCACCGGGTGCAGCGACACGACGCCGAGCGGGAACGACGCGGCGGCGCGCTGCGCCGGCGTCATCTGCGACGCCGAGATGCCGAGCTTCTCCGCCATCGCGGCGATCTTGTCGTTGCCGATGTCCTGGCCGAGGTTCACGTAGGCGGTGTTGACCGAGTGCTCGGTCGCGGTGACGAGGTTGATGTTCCCGAAGCTCTCACCGCTGTCGTTCTTGATCGAGTGCCCGCCGAAGTACTGCGGGGAGCTGCCGTCGTAGGTGTCGGACAGGCTCTTGCCGTCCTCCAGCGCGGCGGCCAGCGCGATCGGCTTGAAGCCCGACCCCGCCTGCGCGGTGTCGTAGAACGCGCTGCTCGCCGCCTCCGTCAGGTAGTTGCGGCCGCCGTAGAAGGCCAGCACCTGCCCGGTGTTCGGGTCGACGGACACGAGCCCGGTCCGGATCTTCTTGCTCATCCCGGCCGGGACGTTGTTCTCCACGGCCTGCTTCGCCGCGTCCATCAGCCGCTTGTCGAACGTCGTGGTGATCTTCAGGCCGCTGCGGTTGATCTCGTCCTCGGTGTAGCCGCGCCGCTCCTCCAGCTCCTTCTTGGCCAGGTTGACCATGTAGCCCTTCTGGCCCTTGAGGACGTCGGTGATCTTCTCCTTGCCGGGCATGGGGAACTGCATCGACGCGGCGTCGGCGGGGGACAGCGCCCCGTCCCGGACCATGTTGTTCACCACCGCGTGCCAGCGCTGCTCGGCGTACACGCGGTGCTGGCCGGTCGGGTCGGCGAAGTTGCTCGGCTGCTGGATCGCGGCGGCCAGGTACGCCGACTCGGCGGGCGTGAGGTCCTTGACGTCCTTGTTGTAGTAGGCGTGCGCGGCGGCCTGCACGCCGTAGGCGTCGCGGCCGAAGTAGATCGTGTTGAGGTACTGCTCGAGGATCCAGTCCTTGGACTTCTCCCGGCCGACCTTCAGGGAGACCATGATCTCCTTGAGCTTGCGGGTGACCGAGCGCTCCTTGCCGATGCCGCCGTAGTAGTTGCGGACCATCTGCTGGGTGATCGTCGAGCCGCCCTGCAGCTGCTCGCCGGTCGCCGTGGACCAGAACGCCCGCGCGGTGCCCTGCACGGACACGCCCGGGTCCTGGTAGAAGCTGCGGTTCTCGGCGGCGATGACCGCGTCGCGGGTGCTCTTCGGGATCTGGTCGAACTTCACCGCGTCCCGGTTCATGCCGGTCTTGGCGATCAGGGTCTTGCCGTCGGAGTAGTAGAACGCGGGCCCCTGCGCGAGCGCCTGCTGCTGCGGCGAGGGGACCGGCGTGAAGATGTAGGCGATCGCGAACGCCGCGACGAAGAACCCGAGGATGCCGAGCAGCGTGAACAGGATGCGCCGCAGGTAGCGGACGCGGCGGCTGCGCACCTTCTTCGGCCCCTTGCCGCCCCGGCCGCCCGGACCGCCGCCGGAACCACCGGAACCGCCGCCGGGGCCGCGCCCCGGCGGGCCTCCTTGCCTCGACGACGCAGCCGGCATGGTCTTGGTATCTCCGGCCGGGGAGCCGCTCACACCAGCGCCCGCGGAGCCGTCCGGATCGTCCCCGCCGGGCCGGGGGTTATCGGGGGACGTGCCCTTTTCGGTGGCCGGGGACCGCACTCCCGCCGCGGGGGATTGCGCGGTCGCGGCGGCGGGTGCGGCCGCCGCGGGGCCGTCCGCGGGGTCCTTGTCGCCGTTCTGAGATATGTCGGTGTTCAAGGAGGATTTCGGGTCCGGGGTGGTTTCTCCGGAGTCGGCGGTGAGCGTGGCGGCGCGGCGGGCCGGGGGCCGCGCCGCGCGCCCGGCCGCCCTGTCCCGTTCCTGGTCACGGGCCGGGTCGCCGGCCTGGGCGGTGGTGTCCGCCGGCTCCGGACGCGGCGCGTCGCCGTCCGATCCGCCCGCCGGAGCGGCTTTTGCTCCGCCTTGCAGAAGATCGTCCGTAGTGCCCTGTGCGCCGTCTTCCTGACCTTTTTCCGTGCTGCTCACAAGCCCCCCGTGATTATTGCGTTACCGACGATACCTGAGGGGATCCATGCGATGGGCCGCCCAATGCACATCCTTGGCTTCCCGTTAAGAGGACGACCAAAGCGCCCTCCGGGTTGTCGTGACGGATCTCGCACGCCCCCCGGGAACCCGCATCCCCCGGTAACGCGAGCGGCGGGAACCCCCACCCGGGGGCGCCCGCCGCTCGTCTCCGCCTGCGCGCCGTCACGCGGCGCGGGCGCTCACTTCTGCACCTTGGCGAGGATGTCCACCACGAACACCAGGGTGTCGGTGCCCTTGATCCCGGCCTGCGCGTTGCCCTTCTTGCCGTAGCCCTCGTCCGGCGGCAGGACCAGCAGCACCCGGCTGCCGACCTTCGCACCGGTCAGGCCCTTGTCGAAGCCGGGCACGGTCGCGCCGGTGCCGATCGGGAACAGCGCCGGCTGGCCGTTCTTCCAGCTGGAGTCGAAGACCTTGCCGCCCTTCCAGATCTGGCCCTGGTAGTTGACGACCGCGTCGTCGCCCTTGGCGAGCGCCGGGCCGGTGCCCTGGACGAGCGTCTTGACCTGCAGCTTGGACGGCGCGTCCGCCTTCGGGAGCGTCACCTTCGGCGCCTTGCCGGCGCCCTGGTCCTCGACCTTCGGCAGGTTCTTGTCGTCGAGCTTCTGCGGCGCGCCCTGCGGGCCGGCGTTCTTCTTCACGACCGCCTGGACGTCCACGACGAACACCACGGAGTCGTTCTTGCCGAGGCCGAGCTGCGAGCCCTGGTCGCCGAAGCCCATCGACGGCGGGACCTCCACGAGCACCCGGCTGCCGGCCGTCTTGCCGACCAGGCCCTTGTCGAGGCCCTTGACGCCGCTCTTGCCGACGGTGAGCGCCTGCGGCCCGCCCGACCCCTGCGCCTGCTGCTCGTAGGACGAGCCGATCTTCTTGCTGGTGCTCTTCTTCTTGGAGTCGTCGGCGTCGGTCTGCTTCGCCCACTGGTAGAAGGAGTACTGCACGAACATCGTGTCGCCGTCGGCGATCGCGGGGCCGGTGCCCTTGATCAGCGTCCGGCTCTTCAGCGTCTTGTTCGGCGCGAGCTTCGTCGGGATCGTCACCTTCGACTCGGACCCGAACTTGCCGGACACCTCGATCTTCGGCCCGGGCCGCGTCACGTAGTAGGTGACGCCGCCGGCGATGGCGAGCACGGCCACCACGATGCCGGCGATCGTCGCGATCCGCCGCTTGCGGGCCTGGGCCGCGGTCAGCGCGGACGGCCGGTTCAGCCCGCTGCCGCGCCCGGCGCTGATCCCGTGCGGGGTGAACTCCGGGCTGCGGATGTTCTTGGCGTTAGGGATCTTCGCCTTGACCGCCGGCTTGTCATCCTCGGCCATGGTTCCTCACTCGCTCCGGGGTCGACGACATCACGAAAGTGACCACCCTTCCAGCACCGGCCTAAGAACAGCGTGAAAACGGCGCAAAGGAGGCCGACCTGCAATCTACCGGTCACTCGTCGTGGAAGAAGCGTTCCTGCCAGGGGGCTCGCCCTCGAGCATGGTCTCTTCAGGACACAGGGACTCGTCAGGATACTGCCGCGGGGCCCCGGGCGAGCAAACGCCGCTTCTGGCCGTCCGGCAGGTCGGCCTGCTCCAGCACCGCGAAGCCCCCGTCCAGCAGCGACGCGGGCTCGCACTCGCCGAGGCACCACTCGGCCGGCAGGGCGTCGCGGACGCGCTGGGCCTCCGTCGTGAACGCCTCCCAGGCCAGCAGCCCGCCCGGGACGACCGCCGCGGCGGCCCGCAGGAACACGGCCCGGTCCCAGAAGCCCGTGCACAGGACGAGCGCGTACGCGGCCGTCCCGGGCCGGAACGCGCCGAGATCGTCCTGGACGAGGGTGATCAGGGAGTCCAGGCCGCGGCGGCGCGCCTCCGCGCCGAGCCGGTCGAGCGCCACCTCCGAGACGTCCACGGCCGTGACGTGCCGTCCCTCCTCGGCGGCCAGCAGCGCCGACCCGGCCGTCCCGCACGCCAGGTCCAGGACGGGCCCGTCCGGCGGCGCCTCGGCCAGCGCCCGCACGGCCAGCGGATGCGGCGCGAACGTCGGCTCGGGCGCGCTCTCGTACTTGGCGTTCCACCGGAGCCTGTCGGGATGCCCGGCGAGCGCCTCCGGCACCCCGCCCCCACGGGATTCCATGAGACGACCCTATTCGCCGTCCCCGCCCGCCACCCCGCGTTGAGCCGCGGCGTGTTGTCGTCACGAGCGGCCCCGTGACCACCACACGCCGCGACCGGACGGAGGGATCAGCGGCGTTCGGCGATCAGGAGCATGAACAGGGCCGTCGGGAAGCCCTCGCGCCACCACGGGTCGTCGCGGAGCTGCTCAGGCGTCGGATGCGGCTCGCGGAGGTCGGCGATGACGAAACCGTTGTCTCGGAGCGTTCCAGAGTAGAACTCCAGCGGACGGAGCCACGATGTGATCATCGACGGCGACTCCAGGCCGTCCACCAGGAACCGCTGGTCGACCCCCCGGGACGCGAAGTACTGCGCGGCGGGCACGCTCCGGTTCGCGCCGTGCTCGGAGTTCGCCACGTAGAAGCACGGGTGCAGGGTCAGCGAGATCAGCCGCCCGCCGCTCCGCAGCACCCGGCCGAACTCCGCGATCGCCCGCGACGGGTCCTGCAGGTGGCTGAACAGGTGGTTGCAGACGACCAGGTCGAACCGGTCGTCCTCCACGGGCAGCGCGTCGACGCTCGCCCGCGTGAACGACAGCGAGCCCGCGCCCCCGGGGCCCACCGCCGTGTCGGCCACCTCCCGGGCCGCGTCGATCAGCCCCTGGCAGGCGTCCACCCCGACGACGTCGGCGCCTTCGGCGGCCAGCGTCCGCGCGATGTACCCCTCGCCGCAGCCGGCGTCCAGCACCCGCAGCCCCGCGCACGGCCCTACCGCGTCCAGCATCGCGGCGTCGGTGAGCTCGGTGCGGTACCGGTCGCGGCCCTCCCTGATCACCTTCACCCAGTAGTCCGCGTTGGCCTCCCACCGCTCCCTGGTGAGATTCGCGATGGCTTCCGCCGTCTCTTCCACCGGCTCCCCATTCCCCGGCCCGCTCGCGGGCCTTTCACCTCAGCGACCTGCAATGCGCGGCCCATGCGCCGCGCGGCACCCCCGAGAACGCAGCACCCGCTATGGCAGCTCTTTCAGCCGCCGCACGAGGGTGTTGCACGTCTCTCTGATCCTCCGGTCCTCGCAGTCCGCGCCGCGCTCCTCCAGGGCGCGCGTCAGCTCGGCGAGCCTCCCGCCGAAGGCCGGATCGCGCTTCAGCGCCAGCGGAATGTACGTCGACGCCAGGTAGTACACGTACGCGTCGTTGTAGTCGGCGATCTCCCGCAGCACCTCGTTCGCCGTGTTCCGCAGCGAAAGGGAACTGGGCAGGGTGAAATCGGAGCTGATCCGGCCGTCCCGCATGTAGGTCGGGAACGACCATTCCTCGAGCGCCGCGTACACCGGCGTCGCGTCCAGTTCCCTGCGGTACCGCTCGGCCAGCTCGATGTCGCCCGAACTGATCAGGGAGCCCATCACCACGCCGCGCATCATGAACGCGGTCTGCCGGCCCGGCACCTCGAAGCCGAGGTCGGCCTCCAGCGACCCGGTCACCTTGCTGACCTGGTGGGTGAGGATGTTCAGGGCGAGGATCGAATGGAAGGAGTAGGTCTTGCGGTTCAGCCGCGGCGCGAGCTCGACCGACGACTCGAAGAGCTTGGCGGGATCGGTGAGCAGGCCCTGCCCGCGCTCGGTGGAATAGAGCGCCGTCAGCGCCGTGTCGGGCTCGCGGCCCCAGAACCGGGCGATGAACGACGATGTCCGCTGGTTCGCCTCGCCCCGCACGATCCGCAGCCCCGCCTCGAGGGCGTTCAGCAGCAGCTGCTGCGGCACCGGCGACCCTTCCAGGGCGTCCAGGTCGACGGCGAGGCCCTCCGAGCCGAGATCGGTGACGAGCCCGTCCAGGCGCTTGCGGATCGCGTGCGCCCGCGAGTACTCCGCGATTCCCGGAATGGACGCCATCAGGCTCTGCAGGGACCGGCCGCTGACCCGGTCGAGCCATTCCGCGTTGTCCCAGAGCCGGAACACGGTGCTCTCGTCGAGCCCCGAGAACGCGGCCACGTCGGACATGTTCAGCCCCATGTCCCGGGTTATCTCCGAGAGGGACTTCGGCTCGCCGTCCGCTGTCATCACTCGCCCCAGAACCGCCGGTCGCCGACGTTCCGATCGTAGCGAAACGCGCGGCGGCGGGGCCGGTTCGCGGGGATGTGCGGCCACCTTGTGACCGAGGGTGGTGAGCATCGCGGCGGTCAGCCCGGCTTGCGCCCGATGCAGCCGACGAGCGGCAGCGGGCCGTCCGTGCCCGCGGCGTCCGCGAGCGGGAGCGCCGCCGGGTAGGGGCCGGCCGGCTCCAGCGGCGCGCAGATCTCCGCGATCTCCGCGCGGTCGCGCGGTGTGAACGCCAGCCCGGCGCGGCGGGCCGTCGCCGCCAGCGCCTCCAGCTCCGGGGTCCGCTCGGTGTGCGTGATGACCATGTGGCTGCCGGCGGGCAGGCCGTCCAGCAGCGTCCGGACGATCCCGCGCGGGTCCTCGGCGTCCGTGACGAAGTCGAGCACGCCGAGCAGCAGCAGCGCGACCGGCCGGCCGAAGTCGACCAGCCGGCGCAGCCCCGGATGGCCGAGCAGCGCCGCCGGGACGCGCACGTCCCCGCCGAACGCGCCCGTGCCGGGGTCGCCCGCCAGCAGCGCCCGCGCGTGCACGAGGACGAGCGGGTCGTTGTCGATGTAGGCGACCCGGCAGGACGGCTCGACGCGGCGGACGAGGTCGGCGACGTTGCGCTCCGCGGGCAGCCCGCACCCGACGTCCACGAACTGCCGGAGCCCGGACTCGGCGAGCAGGGTCGCGGCGCGCTCCAGGAAGCCCCTGTTCACCTGGGCGAGCCGCGCGACGACCGGTGCCCGGTCCAGCGCCTTGTCCGCCATCGCGCGGTCGGCCGCGTAGTTGTCCTTGCCGCCGAGGAAGTAGTCGTACATCCGCGCGACGCTCGGGGCGCGGAGGAGCAGGGCGGACGCGACGCCGTCAAGCCCGTCGCCGGGGGCTTCCGCCCACTGGCTCAGGCTCGGCGCCGGTCCCGGGATCACGGCCGCCTCCACCGCTCCCCTACGGGCACCCCGAACCAGGACGTCGTCGTCCCGTTGCGGTTGCGGTGGGCGCCCTGGTCGGCGGCGAGCGCCTGCATCAGCACCCGTCCCCGCCCGCCGCCGGGAAGCTGGTCGTCCGGCGGCCGGGGCGGTCCCGGCGGGACGCCCCCGTCGGTGATCTCCACGCGGACGAACCGGTCCAGGTGGAGCACGGCCACGGTGACGGTGCCGTCCCGGCGCGGCCGCGACCGCAGGACCGACTCCGTCATGGCCTCGCTGGTCAGCAGTTCGAGGTCGGCGAGCTCGGCGCGGCTCGCGCCGAAGCACTGGCCGACGAGCTCGCGGACGTAGGTGCGGGCGAGGCGGACGGCGGCGGGCGTCGCGGCGAGGTCGATCTCGCCGAGCAGCCGGCCAGCGGCCGTGCCGTTGCGGGCGGCGGTGCTCCCGAGCTCCAGCGAGGGCGCGGGGGAGGCGGCCGGGAGGAGCGCGGGCGTCCCCGCGTCGGTTGCGTTCATGGCAGCGACGGCTTCACGTCTCCGTGTCGGGCTGTAAGCGAACATGTGCTCTCGGCCTGGTGGGAGTCGGTCGTGGACGTGGAACGCGCGAGATGCCACGGCCGTCGAGCGCCATGGCACGCCTCACACGACAGACACTCTTACGCAGGGAGCGGGGGTCAGTCACCGTCGCTTGCATGCGCGCAAGGGCCCTGCGGCACGCTGCGGGCCGTCACCGTCCGTCCAAGATCCGCCACGTCACGGCGGGCGGGGAGGCGCTGTCAGGACGCCGCGGCGGGGGGGGGGGGGGGGGCGGGGGGCCCCCCCCCCCCCGCGCGCGGCGGGGGGGGGGGGGGGGGCGGCCCCGCCCGGCGGGGGGGGGGGGGGGGCGCGCCCCCCCCCCCCCCCGCCGGTCCGCTAGCGGGAGGCGGCGCCCGCCTGGGCGAGCAGGCCGGCGACCGCTTCGGCGGCCTGCGGATGGTTCTCCAGGAGGCCGCGCACCTCGGCCCCGCCGGCCGCTCCCGCGGGACCGTCCCACTCCACCGGGTGGCCGAGCAGCTCGGCCACGGCGTCGCAGGTCATCGGATGCGCGGCGAGCAGGTCCGCGACCGGGCCGGACGCGGCGGGCACGGCGGACGGCGCCGGTCCCGCCGCCGACTCCCACGGCGGCGTCCACGCGTCCAGCGCCGGAAGCGACGCCGGGAACGTCCGCGCCGCCTCCCGCACCAGCGCCGGGACCAGCTCCCGCGCGTGCTCGCGCAGCGTCGCGACGAGGTTCGGCAGCCACGGCAGCAGCACCGCGTCCGGCAGCCGCCCGAACGCCTTCGACATCGCCTCCACCACCAGCGGCGCCAGCGCCGGCGCCGGGTCGAGCGCCTGCACGAACCCGCTCATGTACAGCGGGAACGACGGCACCACCAGCGGGTTCGCGAGCAGCTCGTCGCAGCGGGCGCGCAGCTCGTCCCGCGTCATCAGCCCGAGCTGCGCCTTCGCCGCCCACAGCAGCGCCACCTTCGCGGGCGCCTCCGGATGCGACTGCCGCACCGCCAGCTCCAGCTGCGCGTGGTCGCAGCCCAGCGACAGCGCCAGGCTCTCCATCCCGAACAGGAACCCCAGCATCGCCGCGACCTGCCGGACGCCGCCCGCCTCGTCCGCGAACGCCGTCGGCAGCAGCGTGCAGTAGTGCGCGTACCCCTCCACCACGAACGCCTGGCACCAGCGCGGCAGCGCCGGCTCCGACGCCCGGTAGTGCGCGAGCAGCCGCCGGATCCGCCGCACCACCTCGGGCGCCTCGTCCACGGTCCGCTCGGCGGCGAGCAGCTCCACCGCGCGGGCGCCGAGCTCGTCGGCGAACCGGCCGCCGCCCAGGTAGAGGATCGCGTCCTCGACCGCCTCCAGCGCCTTCACCGCCGACGCGTCCGGGCCCCACGCGGCGCGCCTCAGCCGCTGCTCAAGCACCTGCTCGACGCTCACGCCCTCGTAGCCAAGCTCGACCAGCGTCCGCTGGTGCCGGCCGATCGCCAGGTCCCAGCTCTCCTGGACGGGCCGGTCGCCCAGCTCCCGCGACCCCATGATCGGCCGGACGGCGCCGTCCGGCAGCAGCCGCCGCAGGATCCACAGCAGCTCCGAGCACGGCAGCAGGCCCGGTTCGGCGTGCAGGTCGAGCAGCGCCCGCTGCACGGTCCGCTTCTGCAGGTCCAGGCCGAGCGGCTGCAGCCGGTCGTGGACGTCGCGGGCCAGCGGCGGCAGCGCGTCGTACCCGACCGCGCCGATCCGATCGCCGCCGAGCAGGATCTCGCAGAGCCGCGCCACGTCCCGCCGGCCCGGCACCCGGTCCTTCTCGATGCAGGTGACGGCCGCGTCCTGGAAGTCGTACGGCGTCGGGCGCGCCCGCCCGCGCATCCCCGCCAGCAGCACCGACGTCTCGAACACCGCGATCGCGTCGGCGGTGCTGGCCAGGTAGCCGTTGCGGCGCGCCAGCCGGACGATGTCGACGCACCAGCCGAGCAGCTCCGCCTCGTCCAACCCGTCCAGGGCGGGCGGGCCGGACAGGAACCCCGACAGCCGGTCGGCGGGCCCCTCGTCCTGCGCCGCGGGCGCCTTGCCCTTCGCCGTTGGCGCCTTGCGGCCGCGCGGCGCCTTGCCCGCCTGCCCGCTGAGCCGGAACGGCTTCACGCCGCTCCGCTTGACCGCCTTTTCCCAGGTCGCGGCGGCGATCGACACCGACCCGGGCGCGAGCCCGAACTGCGCCTCGATCGCCGAATGGCTGGACGGGATCAGCCCGTACCGCCAGCGCGTCCCCGTTCGCGGCGTGATCTCGAACGGTTCCGCGTCCGACGCGAGGCCGAACTGCTCGACGCGGCTCGCCGCGTGGAACGCCCCGCACACGTACAGGCAGTCCGCCGGGTCGGCGCCGGTCGCGGCGAGGTGCTCGCGCATCCGCGTCCACATGTACCGCTCGCGGTCCTCGTCGCGGTCGCGGCGGCTCGCGTCCGGCGGGCGCAGCCGCCGGAACAGGCTGCCGATCAGCACCATGACCTGCCGGTACGTGGCGTAGTCGGCGCCCGACAGCGGCTGCTCGACGTACTGGTCCCACCACTCCGACCAGTGCCGCACCTTCCCGTGCCGCAGCAGGTGCTCCTCCAGCTCGGCGAACCCGGGCCGCAGCTCGCCGATCTCGATGCCGACCGCGTCGCCGTGCAGCGCCTCCTCCGGCTCCCCGCCGTCCCCGGACGCGGGCCCGGCGCCGGGCGCGGGGTCGTCGCGCGGCTCCCACTGGAACACGTGGTCGGTGGACCGGTCGACCAGCACGATCTCCACGCCCGGCGTGTCCAGTGCGTACGCGATCGCCTGGTACTCCGCCGACGCCTCGGTGATCGGCGCGACGACGCTCAGCGGCGCCCACGCCGCCGGGAACCCCTCGACCCGGCTCGCGAACGCCTGCAGCGCCACCGGCAGCCGGCAGTTGCGCAGCTCCGCCAGCAGCGGCGCGAGGTCCTCGCACAGCTCCAGGTAGATCACCGACGGCCGCTTGTCGCGCAGCCGCCGCGCCATCGCCAGCGCCGACGCCGGCGAGTGGTGGCACACCGGGAAGATCTCCAGCTCCTCGGCCAGCGCCCGGTCCACGTCGTCGACGATCCCGGTGAGGATCCCGGCGACCGCGTCCCCGCCGAACGCGCGGGCCGCGTCCGTCAGCTGCTCCCGCAGCGGCTCGAAGACCGTCACGACAGCGTCGAGATCGCCTGGCGGCCGCCGTCGAGGAAGCCGCGCCACGGGCCGTCGCCGTCGTCGTCGCGGCTGCGCGGCTCCACCACCCCGTGCCAGAACTTGTTGAGGATCGCCAGGTCCTCGGGGCTGCGGCGGGCCAGCGACCCGACGAGCGAGCTGCCGAGCGTCTCGGACCGCAGCGTCCGGTCACCGAAGAACTGGCTGTGCAGGATCGCGTCCTCCAGCACCCCGATCTGCTCCGCCGTCGACAGCGCCGACTCCAGCCGCTCGTCGTCGCTGGTCGCCGACGCGGCCGCCGCGCGCAGGTCGGCGAAGCTCTGCAGCAGCACGTCCAGCAGCGACGGCGGCACCTCCAGCTCGATCGCGTGCCGGCGCAGCAGCTCCGACGTCCGGAACCGGACGATCTCCGCCTCGCTCCTCTTGTTCGTCACCACCGGGATCCGGACGAAGTTGAACCGCCGCTTCAGCGCCGAGGACAGGTCGTTGACGCCCCGGTCCCGGCTGTTGGCCGTCGCGATGATCGAGAACCCGGGCTTGGCGAACACGATGTTGTCGGTGTCCAGCTCGGGGATCGAGACGTACTTCTCCGACAGGATCGAGATCAGCGCGTCCTGCACGTCGCTGGTCGAGCGGGTCAGCTCCTCGAACCGGCCGATCACGCCGCCCTCCATCGCCGTCATGATCGGCGAGGGGATCATCGACTCCCGCGACTGCCCCTTGGCGATCACCATGGAGACGTTCCAGGAGTACTTGATGTGGTCCTCGGTGGTGCCCGCGGTGCCCTGCACCACCAGCGTCGAGTTCCGGCAGATCGCCGCGGACAGCAGCTCGGCGAGCCAGCTCTTGCCGGTGCCGGGGTCGCCGATCAGCAGCAGGCCGCGGTCGGACGCGAGCGTCACGATGCTCCGCTCGACGAAGCTCCGGTCGCCGAACCACTTCTGCGGGATCTCCCGGTCCAGGCCGTCGGCGCGCTCGGACCCGAGCACGAACAGCCGCACCATCCGCGGGCTCAGCCGCCACGAGAACGGCTTCGGGCCGTCGTCGATCGACTCGAGGTAGTCCAGCTCCTCGGCGTACTTCACCTCGGCCGGGGCGCGCAGCATGTCGTCGGTCATCGCTCTCCTCATCGGTCGCCGGAGCGCGCGGAGGGGACCGCGCCGCCGGAAGGTCGTCGGGGGGCTCGCGCTCGGCGCGCGAGGTTCGT
The DNA here is from genome assembly GCF_008923365.1 of Actinomadura montaniterrae. Taxonomy (GTDB): domain Bacteria; phylum Actinomycetota; class Actinomycetes; order Streptosporangiales; family Streptosporangiaceae; genus Spirillospora; species Spirillospora montaniterrae. Next base: position 14,340 of record NZ_WBMR01000115.1, on the reverse strand, counting down.
GCGTCGGCTCGCGTTCGCTACGCGAGGAAGGTCTTCAGCTCGACCACGAGCTTGCGGATGTGGCCGGAGATCACCGGGGTGCCGAGGCTCTTCAGCCGGTCGCGGAACCAGCCGTCCACCATGCCCTGCCCGGAGCCGTTCACCGATCCGACCGGGATGAGCTTCACCCCGGACCGGTGCAGCGCCTCGAAGTCGGTCATCAGCGCCCGGTTGTCGTAGAAGTCGGAGATCCACACGAGCACCGTGTCGCGCGGGTCGGTGATCTTCGGGCGGGCCAGCGCCATCGCGGCGGTCCCGTCGGTGCCGCCGCCGAGCGTGGTGCGCAGCAGCACCTCGAACGGGTCGTGTACCCAGGGCGTGAGGTCCAGCGCGCGCGTGTCGTAGGCGACCAGGTGGACGTCCACCTTCGGCAGCCCCGCGAAGATCGACGCGAGGATCGTGCAGTTCACCATCGAGTCGACCATCGACCCGGACTGGTCGACCACCACGATCATCTTCGCGGGCGTGGTGCGCTTGGCGGTGTGCTTGTAGAAGAGCCGGTCGACGTAGAGGCGCTCGTCCTCCGGGCTCCAGTTCGTGAGGTTCTTCCAGATCGTCCGCTCGAGGTCGAGGTTGCGGAACACCCGCTTCGGCGGCACGGACCGGTCGATCGTGCCCGCGCTCGACTGCTGCACCTGCGTCCGCAGCACCTCGGCGACCTCGTCGACGAACCGGCGGATCAGCGCCTTGGCGTTGGCGAGCGCGACGCCCGACAGGTTCGCCTTGTCGCGCAGGAGCTGCTCGATCAGCGACATGCTCGGCGTGAGCCGCCGGGCGAGCCGGTTGTCCGACAGCACCTCCCGCAGCTGCATCCGCCGGACGAGGTCGCCCTCGATCTCGGCGAGCACGGGGCGCAGCCCGGTGCCGGGGCCGAGCCCGCGCCCGGCGCCCCCGCTGCCCGGGCCCGTGGCGCCGGCGTCCGTGCCTTCGCCGCCGGCCTCGGCCCCGGTGCCGGTTCCGGGCGTGCCGCAGGCGCCGGCTCCGCCGTCGTCGCCGAGCGCCCGCCGCAGCCACCCCGCGTCGCGCTGCCATTCCGACAGCTGGGCAGCGGTGACGTTCCCCGGCCTGGCGGCGAACACGTTGAGCAGCAGCTTCGAGACGAGCGCGGCCCGCCGCACCTGCTCGCTCCCGTCCTCGGCGGCCGGGGGAACGCCGTCGGCGGCCGCCTCGGGGGAGGGGAGGAGGCCGTCGAAGCCGGCGGCGAGATCGGGGAAGCGCTGGACGAGGGCGTCGACGGAGACGGACGGGTCGAGGAGCGCGGCGGGCAGGCCCAGGTCGTCGACGATGGCGACGCTCGCGGCCTCCAGCGAGGCCTGCTCCTCGGGGTCGAAGAGGCGGGCGAGCAGCCGCCAGTACAGGGCCTGCCGCCGGTTCTCGTGAGCCTTCACTTCGGGTGCGGTCATTTGCGCAGCAGCCGTCCTGCCCGTTCCTGGAGGACCAGGACCGTGTCCCCGGATCTCGCCATGGCCTTCTCGACCTTCGGATCGGTGGGGCCTAGGGCCCAGTCGCCGTTGTGCGCGTCCACCTGCTTCTTCTTCACGGTGGCCTGGACGGCGAGGGGTTGCAGCGCCCACCGGCCGGCGTCCCAGCGGACGAGGCCGATGCACGCGGACGACGCGGTCACCAGGCCGGGGGTGAGGGGGCCGCACGCCGGGAGGCGGTCCATGTCGACCTCGAGGGCGTGCTCGCCGAGCCGCAGCGACGTCCCGTCGACCGTGTAGCCCTCCAGGAAGACGGGCTCGCCGATGCGGGCGGGGTGCCGGTCCAGCGGCGGGACGGCCGCGGCGACCGCGCCGGACAGGTGCAGCCGGGCCGTGGCGAACGGGTCGGCGACGAAGCCGAGACGGGCCTTGTCCTCCTGCCACAGCAGGTCGCCGCCCGCGAGCGTGAGGCCTTCGACCTGCACGGCGCGCTGCTCGGCCAGGGCCCGCAGCAGGACGGGACGGTCGGCGAGGACGCGCCACACGGCCGGGCCGACGATGGTGTCGACCTTCGCGGCGGCGGCGCTGGTGCGGACGATCCGGGGCGGCTCGTCGCCGTCCGGCTCCAGCAGCCAGTGCGCCTGGACCTGGACGGCCGTCCCGTGCTCGTGGACGTCGACGCCGAGCAGCAGCAGCCGCCCGGAGACCGTCTCGCGCGCGGGCGCGGTGCCGCCCGGCTGCGCCAGCAGCACGCCGCGCGCCCACAGGTCGGCCCAGCGGCGCACCGGGACGTCCGCCATGGTCGCGACGGGGGAGCAGGCGCGCAGTTCGGTGGCGAGGCCGTCGAGCAGGACGGCCTGGCGGCGCAGCGCGGGCTCCGCGAGCAGCGCCTCGATCGCCTGGTCGGACGCGGACACCAGGTCGTGGTCGACGCCGCGCCAGCCGGCGATGGCGAGCTCGCCGAGCCAGGACCGGCAGCCGGCGAGCAGGTTCGGCGCCGCTTCGGGGACGTCGTCGCCGGGGACCCAATCGGCGCGGGACCGTCCGAGTGCTGTGTCGAGGTGGGCGAGGAGCGCGTCGTGGACGGCGCCGAGCAGGGCGGTGCGCCCGCCGGCGAGCGCGGCCAGGTGCGCGTCGGCGACCGACCCGGCCGCGACCTTCTCCGCCGCCTCGGCGACCGGCCCGCCGAGCGGGGAGCCGCCCAGCGCGCCCGCCAGCGCGGCCAGCGCGGCGGTGCCGTCCTCGCCGAGCCGGCCGAAGCCGTGCAGGAGCGCGCCGTCGAATCCGGCGACGGCGTCGAGGGCCTCGCCGACGCCCGGCGGGGTCGCGGCGAGCAGCTCGCCCAGGTGCGTCGACAGCATCAGCCGGCCGCTCCCATCGCCGGGAACCAGTGCATCTCCGGGAGTGGCTCGGTCACGCCCGGCACCTCCAGGTAGGACAGGTGGCGCAGGAACCGGCTGAACACCCCGGCCGCCGGCGCCGCCGCCTTCGTTCCGCGCAGTGCCCCGGCGAGGTCGTCGGCCGCCTCCGCCTTCAGGTAACGCGCCACCCGCTCCAGGCCGTACTGGGTGACGGCCTCGTCGACGAGCGACCGCAGGTGCTTGCACATCGACGCGCCGCCCAGCCCGCCGCACGGCCGGTTGTTGTTGGTGCTGCAGCTGAAGTCGTGGGTGCCCGCCGCGATGGACGAGACGTACACCCGCGCGAGGTCGGACCCGCTCGACACGACCCCTTGCAGCCGGCCCTCCGCCAGCTCGACGAACGGCACCTTCGCCAGCTTGCGCGGCCGGACCGGCCGCACCACCCGCACCACGCTGCGCCGCTCCCCGCCGCCCGGCGAGGGCCCGGCGGCCCCTTCCGCGTCCAACGCATCGACCTCCACCCTCGGCGCGGACGATCATGGTCCGCGCAACGTTCCCCCGCTCGGAGCGGGCCGGCGGTGAAAGCCTTGCACCGGCCACCGACAATCCGGCTGAGCTGGCGAAGGTGCAGGTCAGCGGGTTTGGAGCAGCCAATGGCGGCCCGTCGCCCAGCCGGTGAACCGGCGCGCAGCGGGGGCCGTCCCGTCGTCGAGGCTCCCGCCCGCGAGGACGTGCCGGAGCCCCGCCAGGACCGGGTCGAGGCGGGCTCCGGTGTGCGGCGGCTGGCGGTCCAGCTCGTCCTGCATCCATGCGATCGCGGACACCTGCTCCTTGAGCCCGCACAGGGCGAGGAAGAAGACCGCCTGCCGCCACGCGTAGGCGGCGTCCTTGACCGTGCTCAGGGGACGCGGGTTGCCGTGGACCTGCCGGACGAGGCGGCAGGTGGTGCCGAACGCGCGGCGCGCGAGGTCGTCCCACCCGGGCGACGGGCTCACGCCGACGGGGTGGACGAGCGCGGCGAGGTTGTGGGTGGTGAGGATCTGCGCCTGCTCGATGACCTTGCCGTTGGCGGCGACCCACGAGCCTCCGGCCAGGTCGCCGGCGCGGTCCCGGCACAGCGCGTCGAACGCGTCGGACGTGCGCTGTCCGCCCTTCAGCGCCCGTACCGCCGCATAGTCGATGCCGTAGTACCGCTCATAGAGGGTGCCTTCGAGCACGTCCGCGCCGAGCTGCGCGGCCCGGAGGTACTTGGTGGAGAACGTGCCCATGAAGATGTCGGCCGCCAGCTCCTCCACGAACGGCACGCGCAGGCCCGCGCGCTTGGCGAGCGCGCCCAGCTCGCTCAGCAGTGGGTTGGGCAGCGCGGTGCCGGGGAAGCCCTGGAGCGCCAGCTCGCCGAGCTGGACGAGGACGGTGTGCGCCTCGCGCTCACCGGTTCCGTCCGTGCGGCGGTAGTGCCGCATCGCGCGCACCCAGGGCAGCTCCTCCATCCGCACCTGGCTCTCCAGGTTGAGCAGGAGCAGGGTGCGCCTGTTGCGGAACGCCGTGTACTGCGCCGCCATCAGGCGGCGAAGCGCGGGGTCCGGATAGGCGGACGCGGTGGTGGCGGCCACGAGCTGTGGGGTGAGCTCCGCCAGCACTTCCGCCGACGGGACGATCCCGCGCTCGATGAGCGTCGGCACCGGTGCGCGGAGCGCGCTCTTCACGATGTCGCACAGCCAGCCGGGCAGGACCGCGCCCGCCGTGACGCCCGTACGGCGCGACTCGTCCTCGGTGATGGGCGCGATGAACGGGTCGATGGACGGGACACCGGAGTTCTCGCGCGCGTCCGCGAGCCGCGCCAGGACGATCTGCGCGACCGTGTGGTGCGCGGGGCGCGCACCGTCGGCGGCCTGCCGGGCGCGGAGCGCCGCGTGCTCGGGGGAGCCGGGCAGGCCGCGCTTGGCGACCATCGAGTCGACGGCGTGCTGCAGCAGGCCCGGCACGCCCTTGCCCGCGAAAAGGCTCTCCAGGGACGACCGGAGAATGGCGAGGTTCTCCTTCGGGTTCCGGTGCTTGCCGCAGAGGGTGTGGGTCCGCGCCAGCCGCCGGTAACGCGCGAGAAGTTCCGCGCCGCGCTCGCCCCAGCCGTCGGGCAGGACCGCGAAGACCCGCCCGTCCTCGACGGTCTCGAGCCAATGCTCCAGCAGTTCGTCGGCGAACGGGTTCCACACGACGAGCGCTTCGTTCATCGCGGCGACGGCCTTGTTCTTCGGCTTCGCCTCGATGCGCTCGCGGACCTGGCCGACGGTCTGCCGGTGTACGAGCGAAGCGTCGCCCAGCGGAATTCCCGGACGGGGCGAGAAACGCAGCCGGTCGGCGAACGGGCCGATGGCCTCCAGGACCTCAAGCGCGCCCGTGCGGTCGCCCGCACGCAGAAGCCACGCGACCGCGAGCAGCGCGCCTTCCTCCGGAAGGACGACGTCGTATTCACCGCTGTCCAGCAGCGCGTAAAGCTCGTTGAGACCCTCGTCGGTCAGGTAGTGCAGGAACAGCGAGCGCCGGTCGCACGCGACGCCGGCCCGCCGTGCCGCGTCCTGCTCGTAGGGGAGCAGAGGACCGCTCGCGGCGGCCGTCCCGGTCGCGAACCCGCCCTTGACGACCTCGGGCGTCACCCATGCGGGGAGCCCCTTGACGGGCGTCCGCGACCCGATGGAAAGGGATCCGGACGCCATTCCGGAAAGGACGCGGCGCCAGCGCTCCAGGCGCTTCTCCGCCCGCTCCCGCGTCTCCGCGCTCTCGTGCGTGAGCGCGGTCGCGAAGGCCTTCGCCATCTGTCCCGCCGCGTAACCGGGATTCGCCTGCACGTCCTCGTTCATAGCCAGCGTGGCGGGTTCCGCCCCCGCGCCCTTCGGGTCTGAAGCCCGATGCTCTACTGCTGAGCTACACGCTGTCGGGCCCCAGATTAGGGACGGCCGCCATTTCGGCGCAAAGGGGTTTCCCCGCTCCGGCGCGGTCGTCGGTCATGGGGCGGCCTCGATCCTTCCGGCCAGCAGTTCGGGGAGCAGCGCGTCCCGCAGCGCGCCGAGCGCGGTGCTCTCGGCGGCGGCGGCCTCGACCCGCCCGGCGAGCGCGTCCACGAACGCGCCGAACTCGCGGGCGCGCGGCTCGCCCGGCCACGGGACCTCGCGGCGCGCCAGGTCGGGCCACTTCACCCGGGGCATGCGGGTGCCGTCGCTGAGCGCGGAGGCGTGCGCCACGACCTCGTCGCTGGACAGCGCCGCCAGCAGCCAGCCCCGATGGCGGTCGTCCACCGGCCGGACGACGTGGACGTCGGTCGAGGCGACGCCGTCGGTGAACGCCAGCCCGACCTTGTGGAAATAGGGGCGCAGTTTCCCGAAGAGCACGTCGCCCGCCCGGAACCGTTTCTTCGTGCTCAGCACGGTGGACGCGCCCGCCCATCCGGAGAGCCACATGTGCCGTTTCGCGATGTGCTCCAGCCCGATGTAGTTCTCGCCGGGGCCGATGTCCGCCGCCGGGACGCTCACCGTCACCGGACGGCCGAGCCCGTCCAGCCGGACCGAGCCGGGCGCGTCCGCGGCGAGCTCGGTGTACCGGGCCCTGACCAGGTCGTCGGCGGCGGAGGCGAGCCGCTCGTTGGCGGTGATCTTGTCGTCGAGCGCGCCGAGGATCTCCGCGACGGCGTCCTGGCCGGGACGCGGCACGTCCCGGACGGAGAGGCCGTTCAGGATCGCGTGGGTGAGCAGCGGCTGCCCCGACCCGATCCGATGGTGGTTCAGGCCGAGCCCTTTCAGCAGGTAATAGACGTACCGCGGATTCACGCCCTTCCGCGCCGTCGCGATGATGGCGTTGTCGGTGACCCAGCACCGCTCGCGCGCGTAATGGACGATGCCGCAATACGACCCCACGCGCCCGACGATCGTGCTTTCCCGCTCCGTGTTGAAACGCCCCGCCGTGCCGATGACGCCGTTGGCCCCGTACGTCGGGTAGCCGGTGCCGGGCGAGGGCCGCGCCTTGCCGTTCGTGAAGGCGACGACCTCGCCGAGCCTGATCATCTCCTCAGCCGTCCAGCCGTTCCAGCCGCGCCCGGACGACGTCGTCGAGCCGTGCCGACTCGTCCAGCCGGGCGAGCAGTTCCTTGGTGAGCCGCTCGACCCGGTCGCGCACCGGCTCGCCCGCCTCGCCCGCCGTTTCCGCCGCGCCCGCGTAACGGCCGGGCGTGAGGACGTGGTCGTTGTCGCGGATCTCGTCCAGCGGCACCGAGCGGCAGAAACCGGGCTCGTCGGCGTACGGTGCGCGTGCGCTCGGGCCGCCGCGCCAGGAATGGTACGTCCCGGCGATCCTGGCGATGTCGTCGCTGGTCAGGACCCGTTCGGTGCGGTCGAGCAGCGTCCCCGTGGAACGGGCGTCGACGAAGAGGACCTGCTTTCGCCGGTCTTCACGGCCGCCGTCCGGTCCCTTGTCCTTGGCGAAGAACCAGAGGCACGCGGGAATCGGCGTCGTGCGGAACAATTGCGGCGGCAAAGCCACCACGCAGGACACCAGATCCGCCTCGACCAGTGCGGTGCGTATCGCGCTCTCCGCCGACTGCCGGGACGACATCGAGCCGTTCGCCATCACCACTCCGGCGCCGCCGCGCGGGCCGAGTTTAACGACGATGTGCTGCATCCACGCGAAATTGGCGTTGCCCGCCGGCGGCACGCCGAACCGCCAGCGCGGATCGGCGGGATCGCGATACCAGTCCGACATGTTGAACGGCGGATTGGCCAGCACATGGTCGGCGAGGAGGCCCGGATGCGCGTCCTCGTAGAACGTGTCGGCGTGCCGGGCGGACAGGTCACCGGCGATCCCGTGGATGGCGAGGTTCATCCGGGCGAGCCGCCACGTCCGGGCGTTGGCCTCCTGCCCGTGCACCGCGATGTCGCCGCTGCGGCCCCGCCGGCTCAGCACGAACTTCTCCGCCTGGACGAACATCCCGCCCGAGCCGCAGCACGGGTCGTACACCCGCCCCTTGTACGGTTCGAGCACCTCGACCAGCAGTTTCACGACGCTCTTCGGCGTGTAGAACTCGCCGCCCCGGCGGCCTTCCGCGCGGGCGAACGTCTCCAGGAAGTACTCGTAGACCTCGCCGAGCAGGTCCCGCGCGGCCGCCTCGCCGCCCTGCCCATCGCGGCCGTCGTGCCCGTCGTGCCCGTCGCGGCCGGTGAAGCGGGCGTCGCCGATGACCGCCGCCAGGTCCGCGAGCCGCCGCTGGTCGACGTTGTCCGCGCCGAAGATCAGCGGGAGCGCGCCGTCCAGCGACGGCTCCGCCCGCATCACCGCGGCCATGGCCGCGTCGATGCGCGCGCCGATCGGCCCGGGGCCGGAGACGACGGCGGGCCAGCGCGCCGATTCCGGAACGCCGCCGAACGCCGACGAGGCGTACTTGAGGAAGACGAGCCCGAGCACGAAGTCCCGGTACTGGGAGGAGTCCATGGACCCGCGCAGCTTCGCGGCGGCCTTCCACAGGACGTCCTGCAGTTCCGCGATCCCCGTCTCCGTCACATCGGCGACTCTAGGGAGTCGGCGCCCGGCCCGCGAGCACCGGCCGGGCCGCCGCCCCGCGCGCTCGCGCCCGCCGACGGCTCGGCCGTATCCGGCCGGTCGGCGACGAAGCGCTGGTTGTCCGGGGAAAATGTGAATTCCCCTCACCGCGGCGGGTTAGGCTGAAGATCGCTCCGGAGCCGGACGAGAGGCACGAGGTGGACGACGGCTGGACGCCCCGCGAAGTCGACATGCAGGTGCCGAACGTCGCGCGCATGTACGACTACTACCTCGGTGGTAAGGACAACTACGCGGCCGACCGCGAGGCGGCCGAGAAGATCCTCGCCCGCGCGCCGTTCACGCCCGTCCTGGCCAAGCACAACCGGGCCTTCCTGCAGCGCGCCGCCCGGCACCTCGCCGCGGCGGGCGTCCGCCAGTTCCTCGACGTGGGGACGGGGCTGCCGACGCAGGGCAACGTCCACGAGGTCGTCCGGGAGCTCGTCCCGGACGCGCGGGTCGCCTACCTCGACGTCGACCCGGTCGTGGTCGCGCACGGCCGCGCCCTCACCGCCACCGACGACCGGACGATCGTCCTGGAGCACGACCTGCGGAACGTCGAGGCGATCCTCGCCGACCCGGTGCTGCGGGAGACGATCGACTTCGGCGAGCCGGTCGGGCTGATGCTGCTGGCCGTCCTGCACTGCCTGAGCGACGAGGAGGACCCGTACGGGTCCGTCGCGGCGCTGCGCGACGCGCTGCCGCCCGGCAGCCACGTCGTGATCTCGCACATCACCGGCGACGACGCGGTCACGGAGAACTCGACCGAGGTCTACGGCCACGCCAACACCGGCATGACGCACCGCAGCCGCGAGCGGCAGCTGCGCTTCTTCGACGGCTGGACGCTGCTGGAGCCCGGGCTGGTCCGGCTGGACGAATGGCGTCCCGACCCCGGCACCGGCACGATCGGCGCGGGCGGCGACTACTTCCTGTGCGGCGTCGGAGCCAAGACGTCCTGACCCGCCGCCGGGCCATTGAGGCCGGTCGCGGGGGTTTTGTCGGACGGTTGACAAGAGCGGGCCCGCCGATGCGTCCCGGCGCGCATTGGAATAAGTGTCTAATTACTCTAGGGTCGGGTGGCCGTCACCCGGACGGCACGGGGGGACGACACGAAGGGTTCACCGTCATGCACAGCAGCGCCCGCCGGGTCCTGCGCACCGTGCTGGCGTCCTGCGTGGGCGCCGCGATGACCGCGGCCGCCCTCCAGGGGACCGCCGCCGCCGCGCCGCAGGACACCGCGCCTCCCGCCCAGCCTCCAGGCCAGGACCCGTTCTACCGGCCGCCCTCGCCACTGCCCGCCGGGCAGCCCGGCGACGTCATCCGCTCCCGCCCGTCCGTCTTCACCGTCGACCCGATCGGCCACTCGCCCTACGGCGGCGTGAAGTCCTGGCAGGTGCTGTACCGGTCGCAGACCGCCACCGGCGCCCCGACCGCGGTGTCCGGCACCGTGCTCGTCCCGGACAAGCCGTGGACCGGCACCGGCAAGCGGCCCCTCGTCTCCTACGCCGTCGGGACGCGCGGGCTCGGCGACTCCTGCGCCCCGTCCTACACCCTTACCCAGGGCCTGGACTACGAGGAACTGTTCGTCATCGACGCCCTCAACCAGGGCTGGGCCGTCGCCGTCACCGACATGGAAGGCCTCGGCACCCCCGGGCAGCACACCTACGAGGTCGGCCGCTCCCAGGGCATGGCCGTGCTCAACATGGCGCGCGCCGCCGAACGCCTCCCCGACGCCGGGCTCGCCGGCGCCCCCGTCGGCGTCAAGGGCTACTCGCAGGGCGGGACGTCCGCCGGATGGGCCGCCGAACTCGCGAAGTCGTACGCGCCGGACCTCGACCTCAAGGGCGTCGCCGCCGGCGGCGTCCCCGCCGACCTGCGCGCCGTCGCCGCGAGCCTCGACGGCAGCCCGTTCGTCGCGCTCATGTTCATGGCCGCCGTCGGCTACGACGCCGCCTACCCCGAGCTGAAGCTCGACGGCTACCTCAACGACAACGGCCGCGCGCTGCTCGCCAAGGCCAAGGACATGTGCCTGGTCAGCGTCGACGGCCCGCTCACCGTCCTGCAGACCGCCTTCAAGAAGATCAGCGACTACACCACCAGCAACCCGCTGGACACCCCGCAGTGGAAGGCGCGGCTCGACGAGAACAAGCTCGGCTCCACCGCCCCGAGCGTCCCCGTCTTCCAGGCGCAGGCGCTGCTGGACGAGATCATCCCGGCGAAGCAGGCCGAGACCCTCGACCACGACTGGTGCGCCAAGGGCGCCAACGTCACCTACAAGGGCTACCCGATCGCCGAGCACGCCACCGGTCTCCTGGAAAGCGAAGGGGACATGATGAGCTTCCTCGCCGACCGCTTCGCCGGTAAGCCCGTCCAGGGCAACTGCTCCGCCGCGTAGTTCGCCGCCCGGGGGGTGGGCCGATCGACGGCCCGCCCCTCCGGCGGTTCTCAGGCCTCGCGGCGCCAGGCGTCCACGATCAGCCGCCGCACCTCCGCCTGCGTGACCGGCGCCAGCCCGCGCCGCTCCCGCTCCCGGCACACCGACGTCATCTCCACGTCCGGCATCCCGCACGGGACGGCCCACGTCCACGGCGCCGGGTCGGCGTCGACGTCCATCGAGAAGCCGTGCGCGCTCACGCCCCGCGAGATGTGCATCCCCAGCGAGACGATCTTGCGGCCCTCCGCCGTCCACACCCCGGTCAGCAGCGGGCTGCCCGGCGGGGTGTCGCGCCGCTCCGCCGCGATGCCCAGCTCACCGAGCACCCCGACCAGCAGGTTCTCGATGTCGCGCAGCAGCCCCACCACGTCCCGCGGGTCCGCGAGCTTCAGGATCGGGTACCCGACGATCTGCTCCGGCGAGTGATAGGTGAGCTTCCCGCCGCGCCGCACCTCCACCACCGGGATGCCGTGCGCCGGGTCCGGCCGCTCCTCCGGCGGCGTCCGGCGGCCCACCGTGTACGTCCGCGGATGCGACAGGATCCACAGCGTGTCGTCCGCGGTGCCGGCCTGCCGGTCCCGCACCATCTGCTCCATGGCCGCGATCGCCTCGGCGTAGTCGACGAGCTCGCTCTCGACCACTCGCAGCGGCCCGCCCTCGCGGCGCGCGCGCAACCCCGTCCGTGCCGTGCCCGGCTCGCCATGGGATGTCGTCAATGACATGGATCCTCCCCGCAGGGAGTGTATCCGGGCACCGATGTCGGCCCCGCGAGGCAGGATGGTCGCATGGATCTGGTGGAGTTTCTGCGCGCCCGCCTCGCCAAGGACGAACAGGTCGCCCGGGCCTGCTCCGGCGCGTCCTGGACGGCCGGCCCCTCCGGCGCCGTCCACCTCGACGCCGACGGCGAGCCCGCCCTCGTCGCGTCGGCCGAGACCGAGGCCTACGCCGAGCACATCGCCCGCCACCACCCGTCCCGCACCCTCCAGGAGGTCGCCGCCCGCCGCCAGATCGTCGACGACCACGAGAAACACGCCTGGATCATCGCCCAGGGCCGCGCCACCCCCGAACAGCAGGCTGCCCAAGCCGTCCGCGAGCAGACCCTCCGCCTCCTCGCGCTCGCCTACTCCCACCACCCCGACTACAACGAGGAATGGCGCGCCTAGACGGACTCCACCAGCGCCGGATGCCGCGGATCGTCCACCTTCAGGACGACGTCGGCGGCCCGCAACGGCCCCACCTCCCGCTCGTAACGGGCGAACGCCGGAAGCGTCCAGGCGAGCTGCTCCGGGGTGCGGCGCGTTAGCGCGCCCGGCGACATCGTCAGATGGACGACCAGATCGAACGGAAGACCCCGGCCCATCAGCAGCGAACCGTCCAGCAACACGACACCGCCGGGCTGCACAGCCGTGTACCGCGCGCGCGTGGCGCGGTCCAACTCGCTGTCCCACAGGCTCGGCAGCACCTTCCCCGAACCGCCCGGCTCCAGCGGCCCCAACACCTCCCGCACGAGCCCGCCCACGTCCAGCCACTGGTCGTAGTACACGTCCGGATCCTCGCGGCCGAACTCGTACCGCAACGACGCCGGCCGCAGGAAATCGCGCGCCGACACCCGCACCACGTCACGTCCCGCCGCACGCAACGGCCCCACCAGCGCGTCGGCGAGCCCCCACGGCTCCGCCGCCGGCGCCCCGTCCACCGCCACCCGCTGCCACGCCTCGCGCGGCGCCTCCGCGATCCGGCCGCACAGCTCCTCCACCGCCCGCCCGGGCGTGATCGCTCGCGCACGCATGCCTCCCATCCTGCAACACGGCGCCATGTACCGAACGTGTACCGCCGACCGCGACGATTCGCCCGTCGCCTTGGGGAGGTATTCGCCCGTTGCTTAGGGGAGGCAGATGACGGACGGCACGATGCCGCGCCGCACAGTCCTGCGAGGCCTCGCCCTCGCAGGCGCCGCCGGCCTCGCCACCGGCCTCGCCGCCGCATGCGGCCAGGGCCCCGATCTCAGCACCAAGGCGACCGGCCGGAAACCGCTGTGGAAGCACACCTTCGCCACCGCGGACAACGGTCACATCACCCCCGGCTCCGAGAACGACGACCTGTTCCCCTACTCGATGGCCGCATCCGACACCACGTTCTACGCGTCCTTCGAGGGCAAGCTCTACGCGTTCGACACCGCGGGCCGCCAACTGTGGCAATCCCCGTACGGCCACTACAACGCGTCCCCGATGTACGGGCGCACCGCACCGCTCGTCCTGGAAGGCACCCTCTACACCCTCCGCAACGAGCCCGGCGGCAAAGGCGCTCTCCAGGCGCTCGACCCGGTCAACCGCAGGCTCCGCTGGACCTTCGCCCCCGGCGGATGGCTCTCCCCGCCCGCCGCGTCCGGCGGCCACGTCGCCGTCTCCAGCACCACGCACCTCCACTGCCTCGACGCCGCGACCGGCAAAGAGCGATGGCGCGCCGGCGGCATCGGCTTCCCCGGCGGCCCAGCGATCGCCGACGGCGTCGTCTGCGCGGTCGACGCCCAGATGTACCTCGCAGGATTCGACGTCAAGACCGGCCGGACCCGCTGGCACCGCTCCGGCAGATCCGCCGGCGGCGCCGGCCTCTTCGAGCCGCACTCCTCCATCACCCCGGACGGCGGCACCGTCTACATCCACTCGATGAGCGGCCTGTGGGCGGTGTCGGCGCGCGACGGCAGGGTCCTCTGGTCCGGCACGACCGCCGGCGGCCTGACACCGGTGGTCCCGTCCGGCGTCGCCGTCTACGCCGCAGGAACCGGCGGCGTCTCCGCGATCACCGCCGGGAACGCGTCCTGGACCGTCCCCGTCCCGCACTGGACGTCCGGTGCCGACCGTCCCCTCGCCTTCGCCGACGGCGCCCTCACCTTCACAACGGACGGCCGCGTCTCCAGCGTCGACGCACACAGCGGCGCACCCCGCTGGACGGCCGCCATCAAGGACTACGCGGACGAGGACGTCCCGCTCTCCAACGCCGCCACCGCGAATCACGTCGTCTGCGTCCTCGCCAAGGACGAGGCAGTAGACGATGACGCCGGCAACAAGGACGGCCCGGTCGACCATCTCTACGCATTTCCGGCTTGATTGGACGGGGAGGCCTGTGGGGGGTGCGTTAAGGACCTCAAGGGTGCCTTAACGGCTCTTTTTAAAGGGGCGCTCGGGCGTATCGGCGAGAAGGGCGCTCGGGTGACCTTGGATACGGGATGTTCGGGTGCCTCGACGAGAGTGGTGTGCGGGTGACCTTGGATGCAGGTGTTCGGGGGAATGGCAAGAGGGGTGTTCAGGTGCCTCGACGAGTGGGGTGCTCGGAAGAGTCACAAGAGGGGTGTTCGGGTGGTGGGGTGGCGCTTGCGTACGGGGCCGCCCCTCCAAAGTCAAGGGCGCCTTCGGCGTCGCTTCGCGATGGACTTCGTCCACCCTTGACTTTGGAGCCTCTGCGGCCCCTGGGCAGGTGATGGGGGCAGGCTCCGCCTGCCCCGCCC
>NZ_WBMR01000114.1 GCF_008923365.1 Actinomadura montaniterrae | reverse complement strand
CCCGCAGCGGGCCGGCGCGCAGGCCGTCCGCCAGGCCGGCGGCCCGCCGCAGCACCACGCCCGCACGGTCCCGGTCCCCCGAGGCGAGCGCCGCCTCACCGGCCCCGACCAGCGCGGACGCCGTCTCGTACGGCTGGTGCAGCGCGTCCCACGCCGCGGCCGCCGCGTCCCACGCCGCCTGGTCCAGGACGCCTTCGGCGCGCGCGGCCTCCGCCACGAACGTCAGCCGGTGCGCCTCCTGCACTGGCCCGTAGACGCGCAGCCCCTCCACGCGCGCCCGCACCTTCGCCAGCGCGTCGGTGTCTCCGAGCTCCGCGCAGGCGGTGGCCGCGACCACGAGCCCCGGCAGAGCGTACCGGGAGTCGTCGGGCAGGCCGACGTCGGTGAGGATCGGGTCCAGCGCGTCGAGCGCCTCGGCCGGGCGGCCCCTCGCGAGCGCGGTCAGCGCGCTCAGCCGGCACACCGGGAACAGGTTCTGCGCACGCCGGGCCGCGCCGCGCGCGATCAGGCCGGGCGTCTCCGCCGCGTGCCGCTCGGCGCCGTCGAGGTCCCCGCGGGCGAGCGCCACCGCCCCCGCCAGGTTGTGCAGCCCCGCCCGGATGACGCCCGCCGACATCCGCGGCAGCGTCCGCCCGATCACGCCGAGCGCCTCGTCCCACCGGCCGAGCGACACCATCGGCTCCGCCGCGTTGACCGACAGGTGCGCGCCCGCCGACCGCGCCAGCCCGTACTCCTCCGCCCGGGCGATGCCCGCGGCGGCCACCTCGGCGGCCTCCGCGTGCCGCCCGTACATCTCCAGCACGTCGGAGTGGTTGGTGAACGCGCGCAGCAGCGGCTCGAACGCCCGGACCTCGGAGGCCCGCTCGGCGACCCGCTCGATCCGGGCGAAGAACGCCTCCGGATCGTCGTCGTGGAACAGGTCGAGCCACGCCACGTTCAGCTCGATGGACAGCTCCACCTCGGTGTCCCCGACCGCCCGCGCGACCTCCAGCGCCTCACGCGCCGCCGCGTCCGCCTCCGGCCGGGTGCCGTGCAGGCCGACGATCTTCGTGGCGAGGGTCGCGAGCACCCGCGCCCGCTCGGCCGACGGCGGATCGGCCGGCACCAGCCGGGCGGCCTCGCGCAGGTCCGCCGGGGCCCTGTCGCTGCCCGACCGCAGCCGCATCATGCCGCGCAGTTCGTACAGCCGCGCCGCGCGCATCGGGTCGCCGGCCGCCTCCTCGTGCCGCAGCGCCTCCGACGCCAGCCTGATCCCGACGTCCGGCTCGCCCGCGAGGTCGGCCAGCGTGACCGCCTCCTCCATCACCTGGACGTGCGGGACGCCGACGCGCTCCGCCGCGTCCGGCACCCGGTCCCACAGCCCGAGCACCCGCGACGCCATGCGCAGCGCCTCGGCGTACGCGAGCGCCCGCCGCGTCTCCCCGACGGCCCGCCACGCCGCGGTCAGCGCCCGGACGACGTCGTGCGCGGCGTGCCAGTGGTGGGCCAGCGTCACCGCCCGCGCCCGGTCCGGCATCAGCTCCGGACGCTCCTCCAGCACCCGCGCGTACCGGACGTGCAGCCGCGTCCGCTCCCCGGGCAGCAGGTCGTCGTGCACCGCCTCGCGGATCAGCGCGTGCCGGAACGCGTACCCGTCGCCGTCCACGACCAGCACGTTGGCCGCCACGGCGGGCCGCAGCCCCCGGGTCAGCTCCCGCTCGTCCAGCCCGGCGACCGCCGCGAGCAGCTCGTGCTCGATCCGCGCGCCGCCGCCCGCCGCCACCCGCAGGATCTCCTGGGTGTCCTCCGGCAGCCGCTGGACGGCGCCGAGCAGCAGGTCGCGCAGCGACTCCGGCAGGTCCCGGCCCGCGCCCGAGCCGACCAGCGCCTCGACGAACAGCGGGTTGCCCTCGCTGCGCTCGAACACGTCCGCGAGCGTGCCGGCCGGCGGGTCGGTGCCGAGGATGCCGCGCACCAGCGCGCCGACGTCGTCCCGGCCGAGCCGCCCGACCTCGACGCGGGCGACGTGCTCGACGCGCTCCAGCTCGGTGAGCACCGGGCGCAGCGGATGCGCGCGGTGCAGCTCGTCGGTCCGGTACGTGACGACGATCAGCAGCGCGTCCCCGGCGCCGAGGTTGCGGACGAGGAACGTCAGCAGGTCGCGGGTCGAGGTGTCCGCCCAGTGCGCGTCCTCGACGACCAGCACCACCGGGCCGGCCGCGGCGAGCCGCTCCAGCAGCGTCAGCACCAGCTCGAACAGCCGCGCCCGCGACTCCCCGGTGAAGGCGCCCGCGTCGGCGTCGCCGAAGTCGGGCAGCAGCCGGCCGAGGCCGTCGCCCGCGCCCGCGGGCAGCAGGCCGCGCACCCCGTCCACGCCGACGTCGCGGACGAGCCCGCGCAGCGCCGCGGTGAACGGCGCGAACGGCAGGCCCTCGGTGCCGAGCTCCAGGCAGCCGCCGACGAGCACCCGCGCGCCCTCGGCGCGGGCGCGCGCGCCGAAGTCGCCGACCAGCCGGGTCTTGCCCACCCCGGCCTCGCCGCCGAGCAGCACCGCCGACGGCGTCCCGTCGCGGGCGGCGCGGAACGCGGCGTCGAGCGCGGCGGACTCCCGCTCGCGGCCGACGAGGACCGGGCTGACCGTGCGGGCGTTCACCGTCCCGGCGCGTCCGGTCTCGCCGCCGCGCGCACCGCCTCCGCCATGACCGGGTCGCCTTCCGCGAGGTATCCGGCGGCGACGCCGTCCCGGTCGGCGGCCGGCCGGTTCTGGCTCAGCTTCGCCTTCGCCTCGATCCGGGTGATGACGAGCTCCAGGCCGACGATCGCGCGCAGCTGCCCGGCGATGAACGCCGGCGGCGCGTCGTCCACCGACCAGGGCTCCGGACGGCCCGCCTCGTGCTTGCCGGTGAGCCGCCGCACCAGCGACTCCAGCCACGCCGGGTCGTCGTGGACGACGAGCCGCCCGTAGACGTGCGCGGTGAGGTAGTTCCATGTCGGCACGACCCGCCCGTGCTCGGCCTTGGAGGCGTACCACGACGGCGTCACGTACGCGCCGGGACCGTGCACGATGAACAGCGACTCGCCCTGCGCGGGCACGTTCCACTGGTCGTTGTTGCGGGCGACGTGCGCGAGCAGCGCGCCGTGCTCGCCGGCGTCCGGGTCGTACAGGACGGGCAGGAACGTCGCGAGGAGGCCGCGCGGCGTGCTCGTGACCAGGTCGGCCGCGCCGCAGCCGTCGAGGAGCGCGCGGACCTCCGCGTCACCGGCCGAGAAATGTGCGGGTATGTACACGCCCCGACGCTACCCGACCGGCCTGTCGGAGGCGCGTGCGAAGGTGGGGGAGTGAGCACCGAAGAGGAGCGCGACGGGGTCCGGCTGACCAACCTCGACCAGCCGCTGTTCGACGGCGCCGAGGCGACCAAGCGCGACCTGGTCGACTACCTCGACGCCGTCGCCGGGCGGCTCGTCCCGCGGCTGGCGGGCCGCCCGCTGTCGGTCATCCGCGTGCTGCGCGGCCAGAAGCCGTTCATGCAGAAGAACCTCCCCAAGTACACGCCGCCGTGGGTGCGGCGCGTGACCGTGTGGGCCGAGACGTCCCAGCGGGAGGTGTCCTACGCCCTCTGCGACGACCGCCGGACGCTGCTGTGGTTCGCCAACCAGCGCGCGGTCGAATACCACCCGCCCCTCGCCCTCGCCGCAGACCCCGCCCACCCCACCCACCTGGTGATGGACATCGACCCGCCGGAGGGCGGCCCGTTCTCCGCCGCCGTCGCCGCCGCGCACCTGGTGCGGCGCGCGCTGGGCGACTGCGGGCTCGACGGCGCGGTGAAGACCAGCGGGTCCAAGGGCGTGCACGTGTTCGTCCCGCTCGACGGCCGCACCGCCGCCGACGACGCCGCGGCGGCGACCCGCGCGCTCGCCGCCCGCGCCGAACGGCTCGACCCGTCCCTCGCCACCACGGCGTTCATCCGCGACGACCGCGCCGGCAAGGTGTTCCTCGACTCGACCAGGGCGGGCGGCGCGACCGTCGCCGCCGCCTACAGCCCGCGCATCAGGCCCGGCACGCCGGTATCGTTCCCCGTCCCGTGGGACGAGCTCGACGCCGCCGACCCGCGCGCCTTCACCGTCCGGACGGCGGCCCGGCTGCTCGCCGACCGCGACCCGTGGGCCGAGCTGATGCCCGCCGCGCGCCCCCTGCCCGCCGACCTCGTCGCGGAGGGCCACACCATCCCCATCGCCCGCGTCCAGGCCATGCACGAGGGCAAGCGCCGCGCCCGCGCCCGCCGCGAGCAGGGCTGACACCCGGAATGGTCAACGGCCGTTCATGATCGTCCCGGCCGCCGCGTCGCGGCGCGGCGCCCGGGTACGACCCCGCCGGACACCCGCGCGAACGGCATCCGGGGGGAGCGGCACGTGACCGTGATGGGGCAGCTGGCGGCCGGCGCCACCCCGGGCGACCTGGTGGCCGCGCGGACCCAGATGGCCGTCTCGCTCGGCTGGCACATCGTGCTCGCCTGCCTCGGCGTCGGCATGCCCGCGATCACCCTGATCGCCGAGTGGCGCGGCCACCGCACCGGCGACGCGAACTACCGGCTGCTCGCGCGCCGCTGGGGCCGCGCGATGGGCGTGCTGTTCGCCGTCGGCGCCGTGTCCGGGACGATCCTGTCGTTCGAGATGGGCCTGCTGTGGCCCGGCATGATAGGCGTGTACGGGCAGGTCATCGGGCTGCCGTTCACGCTGGAGGGCATCGCGTTCTTCATCGAGGCGATCTTCCTCGGGCTGTACCTGTACGCGTGGGACCGGCTGAGCCCGGTCAAGCACCTGCTGTCCGGCGTGCCGATCGTCGTCGCCGGCGTGCTGAGCGCGTTCTTCGTGGTGACCGCGAACGCGTGGATGCAGGCGCCCGTCGGGTTCCGGGCGGTGAACGGCCGCATCGTGGAGGTGCATCCCTGGCGGGCCATGTTCAACCCGTCGTTCCCGTCCCAGACCGTCCACATGATCCTCGCCGCGTTCATGGTCGCCGGGTTCGGGATCGCGTCGGTGTACGCGGTGGCGATGCTGCGCGGGCGCCGCGACCGCTACCACCGGCTCGGCCTGCTGCTGCCGTTCACCGTCGCCGCCGTCGTCGCGCTGCCGCAGGTCGTCGTGGGCGACTGGGCGGCCCGGTTCGTCGCCGACCACCAGCCGATCAAGCTCGCCGCGATGGAGGGCGTGTTCGACAGCGCGCGCGGCGTCCCGCTGCACATCGCCGGAGTCGCGATCGACGGCAGGCTGCGTTACGCGCTCGGGATCCCGGACGGGTTGTCGCTGCTGGCGCACGCCGACCCGGACGCGGAGATCATCGGGCTGAACACGGTGCCGCCCGCCGACCGCCCGCCGGTGAACATCGTGCACTGGGGCTTCCAGGTGATGGTCGGCCTCGGGCTGGCGATGCTGCTGCTGGCGCTCTGGCTCGGCGCGTCCTGGTGGCGCCGACGCGACATGCCCCGCACCCGGTGGTTCCTGCTCGCCACCTCGGTGTCCGGCCTCGCCGCCGTCGGCGCGCTCGAAGCGGGATGGGCGGTCACTGAGGTGCGACGACGCTAGAAGCCCTTACGGTCATACCACCCCGGACCTGGTCAAACGCTCCGCAGATCTGTGGAACGTCCCACCTCCGCTACCAGCCGGGCGTACGTTGGGGCCACACGAGCGGCGGGAATCGGTCTGGATCTAGCCGGATTGTAAGCGCCGAATTACACTCGGTAGCGTCAACAAGCCGTTCGGGGGCAGACCGGAAAGAGGGCCGGAAAGTGGACATCTTCCCGCGCAGTGACGACCCTGGAACCATGGAAGATCGGAGAGCCGTCCTGAAGAAGGCGTTGCGGCTGGCGGGTCTCGCCGCAGCTACGCCGTTCCTCGGGGCCGCAGCACCGTACGTCCGACTCCCCGGAGAGCAGGGGAACACCGACGACGAACGCACGCGATTCGCCTACGAAATCGCAGCGATCCGCGCGCACCTCCTCGTCCAACCCGCCATCCAGAACCAGCCCGCGCTTCTCGCCCTCTGGGCGAATCTCAACCAATTCCAGCGAACCGCAAACGTCAACGTATTCGACCTCCGGGCGTGGACCGCAATCTTCGGATCGGTCAACGCGGTAACGCTTCTCGACCAGCAGAGCGCGGCGGCTTGGCTTACACAGGCCCACACGTACGCGCGTCTCGCCGGAGACCCGAATCTCATCTCACTCGCCCACAGCAAATCTGCGAACGCGGGGATGTATTTCGACATCGACCCGAAATACCTTCTCACAGACGCCACTCTCGCGATCAAGTACGGCACTACGCCGGAGCGTCAGGGAATGGGGCACGCGATGATGGCGCGCGCCGCCGCTCTCGCCGGTCAGGCAGGAGTCGCCATCCAGGCCGGAGACAAAGCCGTCGAATTGGCAGAGACCGGTCCGCCCGAGTCGCCGGTCACGGACGGCTGGACCGCCAATCAGGCCCATATGACGGTCGCCCGTTCGCTCTCCAGCTTCGAGCGGCTTCACGGTCTGGTCGAAGAACACACGACGGAAGCGCTCAGGACCAATACGGGCGCCGGTTCCCTTTGGAGGGCGCAGCCCCTTCTCACGGTCGCGGAGGCCCGAACGCGGTCCGGCGCAATCGACGGAGCGGCGGAGAACATTCTCACCGTAATCACCGAAATGGAGTCGCCGATCCAGTTCCAGCCGTCCATCGCTAAACGCGTCGAAGAGATCGTCAAACTCGCAGAGGACAAGCACCCGAACACCGACGCTATGCGGGCCGTCCGGGCTCGACTCGCGGCGATGTCCGTCTAGCCGCCACGGAGCTGGCCCGTACGGGCCGGAGACGGCCGAGGACACACCCTAGGTGCCCCCGACCGCCGAGCACAGCTTAGAACACACGAGAGGCCCGACCGGTGGTAATCGGTCGGGCCTCTCGCTTTGTGGAGGACTCCCCGGCTGGGCGGGCTTAACCAGCAGCCGGGAAGTCCCGTTCAGTTCCGCGCTGGCGGCCGGGGACGGCGTTTCCCGTTGCGGCCTCCCCAGTCATCATAAAAGGAGGCCAGCCGCCAGCGCGGAAGTCTGTTACGCGGCGGGCGTGAGGTCCACCTCCACGATGGAGAACGGCCGCAGGACGTCCAGCCCGAACCGTCCTTCGAAACGCCATTTGATCATGTTGCCCTCGAAGTCGGAGCCCGGAGCGGACGCGCCGAACTTGTCGGCCGCATAGTGGTTCTCGCTCCAGTCCAGCCGCCCTTCCTGGCGGACGTGCAGCCGGGTCGCGTTCGCGAAGTCCGCGAGGTACACGGTGGTGTCCGCGACCGCTTCGGAGAGGACCACCGGAACGCCCCACAGCCGACGTGCGGCCCGGTCCACCGGCGCATTGCCGAGCATGAATCGGTCGTTCGCGTCTGCCGACAGCTCGAAGGACTCCCAGGCGTCCGCGCTCATCACCCAGCCGGTTGGAGCGATGGCGCTCTTCTCCAGAAGGGTGATCGCCTTCCGCGTCACGATGAACTCGTCATCGCCGGAGGTCCGGGCCAGCGTCTGGATTCCCGAGGTGTTGCCGATTCCCACCATGTCGTCCAGCACGCCGGTCGTAGAACCGGCGCCATTGATGATCTGGTCCTCCAGCTCCAGTTCGAGCCCGAGTCGCATTTCCGACTCCAGCGCCTCCTGAAGGGCCGGAGCGTCATCGAAGATCTGGCGCGGCATCGACTCGGAAAGGTGCGCGATGACGACCGCGCGGCCTTCCTTGTCGTCGTAGGTGTAGACGGAAGTGGGCTTCTTCTTGCCCTGGGCGACCGTCGAAGCGTTGTTGGTCCGAACGGTCTGCTGGATGTACTTCCAAACGCCGGTCGTGTCGGCCACTGCCGGGATGAGCTGGCGGAGCGAAAGGACCGGCGAGTTCAGCGGAATGGGCTCCGTGTCCATCGGGACCTGGACCGGAACCGCGCCGTTCGCGAGGATCGACTTCATGCCGAATCGCTCGCTGTAGTCGGTGACGGCCTTCGCCCACTCGCCCGTACCGCCGGAGGCCCGAACCTTGGCGTTCCCCGGAATGGCCTTCACGCCATTCCCGGAGCCGTTGAGTTCGGCCGTCAGCGCGGCCAGGCCGGACCGGACATCGTTGTCGGCCTTCTCCTGCTCGATGGCGGTCTTGAGGTCGCGAGCGTTCTTGATGTGGTTCTTGAATGCGGTCGTCTCGTCCGCCGAAAGGGTGCCGTTCTCGGCCTTCGGCTGGAGCGCCTTTGCGGCGTCCACTTCCGCCTGGAACCTCTGCTTGAGGTTTTCGAGCTTGCTCACGTTGCTTTCCCTTCGGGATGCTGAATGGAGAAACATCCGTCTTGGGCTCAACGGGCCGCAGTGCGGCGGGAAAAGCCTCCTCGAAAGGATGGGGGAACGGGAGCCGTCCGGCGTTGGCGAGATCAGCAGGACGCGGAGGAGAGAGCGGAAAACTCCACGCCCCGCCTACAACGCCGGACGGCTGCGAACGGCTTACGCGGCGGGCGGCCAAAGGCTCCCCGATAGTGGCTTGTCCTGGCCAGGATCCTCACCACAAAGCAGCCCTTGGCGACGGGCCGGTTTGGCCGACGTTCACCGAGATGGAGATTAGCCGAGAATTGCCCGCTCGACTTCGTTGCCATTCCGGAACTTCACGACCTCCAGCCGATCCCCAGCCTTGACAGCCGTGCGTTCTGCGGAATCGTCGTCGCACAGCGACCAGATAGCACCCTCCCCATCGAGCAGGAATTGCGGGACACCGGGGGTGTAGTCCGCTTTGTGAACGAGCGTGAGCGGCGGCGGAATGGCCGATCCGATGGGAATGTGAATGGTGATGCCGGCAACGAAATTGCTGGCGGCTTCGTCGGTAATTGCGGTATCGGTGCGGAGGATTCGCATTGTCGTTCTCTCCCGTCTAGTCCATCCAGCCGTAGTCGGCTCCGGTCACCGGGTCCCAGTACAGAGTTCGCGGCCCTTCGACGCCATTCCTCCAGACGGAGAACCACATAGCTCCGTGCTCGCCCTCTTCGGGGAGCCAGCCCGTTGCGTATACACAGTCCCCGGCGGGGCTGAGGTGGAGCGTAAGGCCCGTCCAGCCCGGCCGGGTGTCCGCGTCCGCGCTGCCGAGAATGCGCACGTTTCCGTTGGCGAGAACGGACGCGGGGACGTGGCGCGCTACGGCCTCCCGGACGTCATCCGCTGAGGAGGTCTTCATTGCTACTCCGCTCCTCCTGCTTCTCGATGATCCCCGCGCGCTTCCTGGCGTCCGGCGAGAAGCCCAGTTCTTTCGCCAGAAAGCGAAGCTGATTGCTGGCGACGTTGAGAAGTGCGGTCGCCGGATTCCGGACCATCCGATGCGCGTCTCGCTTTGAGATGCCCTTGACGAACAGACCTTCCGCGTTGATCTGCTCCAGACATTCCGCGTAGACGCCGGTCCAGACGCAGTGAAGCGTCACCATTCCCCGGTCGGCTTCGCGGAACCGGTCGGGCTGATTGGCGTACACCTCGGAAAGGCGCGTCCACTCCTCGTCTGCGTATGAGTCCTCCGGGATGATGACGGAGACCTCTTCCCAGTCGAGAGCCGCACCCCCGAGTGACTTCCGGGCGTGTTCTCTGCGGTCTGCTTCGGCCTCCGACTTCCCGCTGATGAGCCGCAATTGATCGTTGCTCTTGGGCCTTTGTGGCATGAATTGCCCCCTTCTCACTGTTACGGACGGTAGCTGGTACCTGGGTTGCGGCCACGCTGCCAGGCACAACGCTGCTCACCTCGGAGGTCCTTCTGCCCTCCCCGGTCAGATGCGAAGGCCCCTACACCCCTGTTGATGTGGTCATATGTGGCCGGCCAGCATCTGGCCTGGTCGGAGTGCTGTTAACGCTCCGGAGTGGCTACCGACTGGCGGGATTGCCGCGCCTGCGGTAACGGTCGAAGACGGATTCACCGCCGCCAATCGGGCCGTTACGCCAAACACGATCATCCCAGTCTTGTGCTGTGCCTTCGTCCACGGTTATGTATTCGATCCGCTCGCCCGTTATGTGATGGAGTTCGCCGCCAGACTGGACGACGACAGGGATGCGGACCTTCCGCTTCTTGTCCTCCTCTTCATCCTCGGGTCGCCAGTACGCGCTACGGCCCGAAGAGGGTAGAGCCGTACGTGGCTTAGGCGGTCCTTCTGGCTTCTCGCGTCGCGGGTAGTCGCTCATCTCTCGTCCTTTCCTCGTACCCCTAAAGAGAGAGGCAGGGTCTCTATCGTCCCTATCGTCCCTCTCACTTACTCATACTGCTTCCTACCTCGGCTAACGCCCCGGATGAGGCAGGGACGATAGGCCGGGAGATCGTCCCTCCCGGCCGCCGGATCGTCCCTCCCAGGGTCGATATCGTCCCTGGATCGTCCCTCCCTATCGTCCCTCCTCCCGGCCTATATCGCCCCAGGTAGATCGGGGCGCAGGGACGATAGAGACGTTAGGGACGGTCCTTTCCCTCCTCTTCTTTGGGAGCCTCTTCCGGGGCTCTCAGATCGACGTAGCGGACGCCGTTAGACCTGGGCCTGGTAACGGACCAACCGGCCTCCCGGAGCGGCGGAGAGAGCCGCGTAAGGGCGTGCCCGAGCGAGTGTGGCGACTGCGGTATGCCGCTGCTCTTACCGAAGCGCGTCGCCGTGTCTTGTACCTCGGTGAGTAGTTGGTCCGGCGTTCCGCGCCAATGGCCCTTGTGACTGGCGACGATCATCTTGAGGACGACCGTTAGCGAGTCGCCCTCAGCAATTCCCCGGGCCTGCTGCCGCTGGAGGTTCCAGAAACGCTGGAGTGTCTTTGTGTCGCCCCAGACCAAATCGACAGCACGAAGGGCGTGTGCGAAGTCCGCGAGTCGGGGCGCCTTCTTGGTGATATGCCTTCCGCTCTCCATAACTTCCAGGACATTGCCCAGACAGTCGAGAATCGCACCAAACACCGACCCTCTAAGCGCAGAGAAGTCTTCGGCAATAGCTGCCTCGCTGCGCCGCTCCTCTGGCGGAATAGGCGCCAGCGTCACCATAAACATTCGGTCGGCCAGGTCCGGCCGAATGCCTAGGACTTCGATCCCGTTGAGGACGATGACGCGCTTGAAGGCGCGAATGGCGATGTCGTCGTTTGTGTAGAGCTGACGCTCAATCACCCCATCACCCGAGACGGCCCGGCAAAGGTCGTCGCTTAGCCATTCGGGAATCTTGGACATGTTCTCCAGCGGGACGACCCACGAGGCATTCGCCGCACTCGACCAGTCCTTATCGTCGCGCGGCTTCTTCCGCAGCGGAACGGACGTCGGGTCCATCAGCGTAACGAGCATCTTGGTGAGGTCGCTTTTCCCGGTGCCCTGCTCTCCATTGATGTAGAGAACGGCGTGCTGTATCTCCGGGATGAACGAGACGACGACATAGGCCAGGAGTAGGTCTAGGTCGCGTTGCGAGACGTTCAGCAATTCGCCTATTCCGTCGAAGGTCCCGCCTTTCCTTGGCTCCGGGAAGGGCATGGTTGCCTTTGTCCGGCGGAAGAGGATCGGGGACTTGTCTACGATCTCCCACGAGCCAGGCCGGACGATGACGGCCCGTTCGTCCGCGTCCCCGAGGTCGATGACGATGCCCCTAGACGGCCCGGATTCGCGCCCTACGCGCAGCGCCACGGGCTCCGGGTCTACTTCCATGGCGATGCCCGCTAGAACGCCTCTCGCTTCGTTTAGGGAGTTTGTAGCCGGAGGCTTGCCGTGCGCACGGTAGAACTCCCGCGCTAGCTCGTTGAGTAGTTCGCCCTGGCCCTTGTCGAAGTACCGGACGACTCCCGACCCTTCGAGCGGGACCGCGAACGGCTTCCCCACTTCATCGCGCCCAAAGCGGTAACGCTCCAGCGCAATCTTCAGGAGCTTTTGCGCTTGGGTCTCGTTGTCCTGGTCTCCGCCCTTCTTGCCCTTCTTTGTCTTCTCGGCCTGCTCGACCAATTCCTCAGTCTCGTCCGCGACGGCCCCTGTAGCAGCCTCCGCAAAATCCCGCTTGGCCTTCTCGCTCATCGGGCGGTTCCCCCACTTCCCCAGCGCCCGGACTTATGGCGTCCGCGCGGAAGCGGCCCGATCCGGTCGATTATGTGCCGTAGCTCCTTATGCGGTAGCTCTCTTAGGTCGTCCAGGCCCCATCCGGCCTCAATGTGGTCGGTGAGATCGGCGTGATCGTCGGTGACGGCCGGGAACAGCAGGCCGATCCGGGAACGCGGGATATCCCACTTCCGCAAAAGGCGGACGTGATGGTCCGCTAGCTGCATTCCGGTCGCGTCCCGATCGAAGACGATCCAGATCACTCCGCTGCTGCCGGCAAACCATTCTGCCTGGCTAAAGCGGGCACCAGCCCCGCCCTGGTGATGGGTCGTAGTCGCGATCCCCCACGCCTTATATGCGGTCCGCGCGTCCTTCTCACCCTCGCACCAAAAGAGGTCTTCTCCGCGCGCCTTAGCCTCCAGCAATTGCGGGAGGCGGTACAGGAGCTGCCCGCCGTACGCCCCCACGGACGGCTCCCAGTAATTCGGCTTGTCCTCCGGATCGGGCCGGTTCCACACGCGGAAGTCCTTCGACTCCTCACCGGTCGCGGAGTCCACGACGGAATAGCGCAGCTTCTTGACGACCTTTTCTCCAGCCTTGTCGCGGTAGACGTAGGTCGCGGTGTGCTTACGCGTGATCCTTTTGGGCATCGACTAAGCTTCCTCTCGCATTCCCGCCCCCAGTGGGAGTGTCCTTCTTGGTATCGTCTGGCCGTTTGTCCCCGGCCTCCTCGAATCGCCCCGGTTGCCCAGGCCGGGGCGATTCGCACTTTTACTCGTCGTCGTTCAGCCAGAGAGCGCGGATATTCGCCCAGGGAATCACGAGGGTTTGACCGGACTCGCTCTGGTACTTTCCGTGCTGAAATTTGAACTGTTCGACGTCGATCCGAACGCCGCTTAGGTCCGTCGCCTCCACCCAGCCGAAGCACTCCGTGATGTACCGGCCAGCGCTTTCGAGTGGCTTGACGAACGTGACCGTTACGCTGTCACCGCGTCTGACGAGGTTCATTCCGCCGCCTCATAACCAAGGAGGCCAAGAATTCGGTCGGCCTGCTCCGGAGTTGGCAGCGGGTAGTCCGCTACGGCCTTTTCTGCGGCAGCCTGGACCTTTGCCCAGGCGAGATCCCGCCGCGCCTTCTCCTCTTCGGCCTCGTGGCCTTCTCGGACGGCAGCCGAGACACGCCGCGAATGGCGCGCCACCGCCGGATGGATCTTGTAGCCCAAGGTTCCGCTCCCATGCCCTGCCGGGGGAGCCCTAGAACGCCCAGAGATGGCCGGAGAAGCCACGGGACGACCGGACCCACACCCGAGGTTGGATAGGTCGCGCTTGGTGGCTACGCGGTAGGCGGGAGCCCCTGGGGCGGGATCGACGTCCCGCGCTGCCTAGCTCCCGACCGTCGTCTCACGACGGCCCAATGCGCTCCGTGGCGTAGTCGCTTATCCCGTCGATTACAGAGCGCCTTCGACTTGCGACGCTCCGCTAGGCGGAACCGAGCGATGAGAGGAACGTACCCGATTTCCTGAATGCCCGCTTTTGACCAACGATCTTGCTACATAGCAAAAGGGAGCGGCCCCCAACTTGGGGTCGCTCCCTTTTTGCGTTCGCTGCAACTAAGCGGCGTCCGGCCCGATGAGAGGCGTGAGGGTCACCCGATCCGCAACCGGCACGTTCCGGCGTCCCTTCCCTACGGGGTGTAGCCGGATGTCGTAGATCTCCGCGACCATCCGCCGGGCGGCCGGGATATCGCTCCAGTCCACCGCTCCCGGCCGGAGAATCGCGGGCGTGGCCGCCTGCTCCGCGCGCTCATCTGCGTTGGCGATTTTGGCTTTGAGGTCGTCGCGGAATTCGATGTACTCGTCCAGCTCCAGCCGACCGGCCTTGTGGGCGTCGCGAATCTCGGTGAGCTTGGCGCGGAACTTCGCCGCTTCTGTACGCGCCTCAATGGCTGCTGCGTCGTCCGACATCCGGGACCGCAGGAACTCCCGGACGTCTTCCCGCGAGAGATAGGCGTCAACATGCGCCTTCACGAACTCGTCTAGGTCGTCCGCCTTTATGGAGCTGTGGCGCTTAACGCAGGCGTAGTAACGCACCTTTTCGCGACGCTGCGCTTTGTCGTCCTTCGTGTTGACCCACTCGCCGCATTCACACCGCGCGTTGTACGAGAGAAGGTGCTGCGCGCGACTCGGCCGGGTGGTCTTCCGCTTCGGGTCGCTGAGAACGTTCTGCGCCTTCCAGAACGTCTCTTCATCAATCAGAGCGTCCCACGAATTGGGGTATTCCTTCGGCTCCCCGAACTTGACCCGGACCTTCTTGCCTTCGCGCTCGACTACCTTCGTCGGCTGGTGGACGCGCGTCCCGATGTACGCCTTGTTGGTCGCGATTCCCCTGATGACCGAACGGGCCCAGCCCTGGCGGCCGGACGGGTTGGGCGTCTTCGCCTTCTCCAGCCGGGCCTTTATCTTGCTGATGTCCTCGGCCTTGGCGATAGAGCGGATGATGTCGCGGACGACTGGCGCGGTGTCCTCGTTGGCGATTTGCTCGATGTATTCGCCGGTCTTCGGGTCGTATATGCGCTTGAAGCCGTACGTCGTGTGCGAGTGCGGCTTTCCTTTGCGGGCCTGCTTCTTCATCCCGCGCTTGACGTTCTTCGAGAGTTGTACGGAGAAGACCTCATCATTGACCGCACTGTTGAGAAGGGCCTGGAGGTCGATGGGATTGTCGAGATCGAATATCCGGTCACCGACCACCAGCTTGACGGAGTGCTTCCGGCAGCGGTCCACGAATCCCGCGAAGTTCAAGACCTTCCGGTCACTCCGCGAGGTAGACCACAGCCAGATCGCATCGAGCTTACCAGCCTCTATGTCCGAGACCAGCCGGAAGTAGTCGCTGCGGATCTTCGTTGAATAGTCGGATGCCGACTTGTCGTTATCGACGTAGATAGCATCCGGGGCGATAGTCGAGTTGTGGTCGTCGGCCCATTCCCGGCCTTCGTCTTCCTGGCTCTCGACTTCGTTAGTGGACCCGTGGGCCACCCTGGACTCTCGGAGGTAGAGCCCGAGACGCAGTTTGCCCAGCTCCTGGGCGGTTTCTGTAGCTTCCACCCTTAAAGGGTACCTAGCGACGCGCGATGGAGGTCGGCCGGCAGCCCTGGATCGTGTACGGGGTCCTCCGCACGGCCGACGCCGTCAACCCGGCGCCCGGCCTGATCTGGGGCGCCGTCCTGGTCGGGATCGTGTACACCGTCCTCACCGCCGCGTCGGTGTACGTGCTGCGGCGCATGGCCCGCGACAAGCCGGTGCCGATCGCGCCGCAGGAGCAGGACGTCACCGGGTTCACGGTGGTCTGACCGTGGCGGCCGCGATCCTGCTCGCCGTGCTGTGGGTCGGCCTCAGCGCCTACGTGCTGTTCGCCGGCGCCGACTTCGGCGGCGGCGTCTGGGACCTGCTCGCCGGCGGCAGCGAGCGCGGCCGCGCGCAGCGCGCCCAGATCGAGCACTCCATCGGCCCGGTCTGGGAGACCAACCACGTCTGGCTGATCTTCGTGCTGGTCGTCACCTGGACGGGCGTGCCGGCGGTGTTCGCGGCGCTCTGCTCCACCCTCTACATCCCGCTGACGCTCGCCGCGCTCGGCATCATCGCGCGCGGCGCCGCGTTCGCGTTCCGCAAGGCCAGCACGGCGCTGTGGCAGCAGCGGCTGTTCGGCTTCACGTTCGCGTTCTCCTCGCTCGCCACCCCGTTCTTCCTCGGCACGGTCGCCGGCGCGATCGCCTCCTTCCGCGTCCCGCCGGGGCTGGCGGAGGGCGACCTCGTGACGAGCTGGGTCAATCCCACGTCGCTGATCAGCGGCGCCCTGGCGGTCGGCGTCGCCGCCTACCTCGCCGCCGTCTACCTCACCCGCGACGCCGAGCGCGGCGGGCACCCCGAGCTGTCCGAGCGGTTCCGGCGGCGGGCGCTGGCCGCGGGCGCCGTCGTCGGCGTCCTGTCCGGCGGCGGCCTCGCCGTCCTGCACGCCGACGCGCCGCGCCTGTTCACCGAGCTGACGTCCGGGCGCGGGCTGCCGCTGCTCGTGGTGTCGATCGCGGCCGGGATCGCGTCGATGGTCCTGCTGTGGCGGCGCGCGTACGTCGCCGTCCGCGCCACCGCCGCGCTCGCCGTCGTCGGCCTGCTGTGGGGCTGGGGCGCCGGCCAGTACCCGCACCTGCTGCCCGGCGTCGACCTCGACCAGGCCGCGGCCGCCGACTCCGTGCTCGTCGCGAGCCTCGCCTCCCTCGGCGCCGGCGCGCTGCTGCTCCTGCCGTCGCTCTGGTGGCTCTACGCGACGTTCCAGCGCGAGCACGCACCGGACGAGCGAGACCGGTGATTTCGCCGATGCGGTGACCGGCGACCGCAGCGACACTCGGTGACGAAACCCCCACCCCCCGAGGAGGAGCGATGCGCCGGATTCTCGGCACACTCCTGACCGCGGCGGTCACCGTGCTCGGTGCCGTCGTCGGCGTGAGCGCGCCCGCGCACGCGGCCGGGCACACGCCCGTGGTCTTCGTCCACGGCTACACCGGAAACGCGTCCAACTGGGTCACCGCGGAGGCGGTGTTCGCCGCGGCCGGCTACAGCAGCAACGAGATGTTCGCCTTCAACTACAACTCCTACGGCGACAACAAGACCAACGCCGCCAGCCTGGCCTCCTACGTGAACCAGGTGCGGGCGCAGACCGGCGCGGACAAGGTCGACATCGTCAACCACTCCATGGGCGGGCTCGTCAGCTGGTGGTACATCAAGGAGCTCGGCGGCCAGCAGTACGTCAGGCACCTGGCCTCCCTCGCCGGCGCCAACCACGGCACCACGGCGGCCTACTCCTGCCTGATCTACACGACCTGCCAGCAGATGTCGCCCGGCTCGTCGTTCATCCAGACGCTCGCCTCCGGTGACGAGACGCCCGGCGACACCAAGTACGCCACCTGGTACTCGCCGTGCGACGGCGTCATCAACCCCTACACCAGCACCATGCTCAGCGGCGCCACGAACAACTACGTGGCCTGCGAGAACCACCTCACCTACCTCACCGACACGGTGGTGCTGAACTCCGTCCGCACCTTCCTGGCGAGCTGACGCCCGCCGACCCCCTCCCGATCAGGAACCCCCGTCCCGATCAGGAACCCGCGGCCCGCCGGTGCTCCCACCGGCGGGCCGCGGAATGCCCCCGCCAGAGCTAGACGCGGTCGGCGGCGATCAGCAGGTACTGGAAGCTGCCGCCCTTGTAGGCGTCCAGGAACGCCTGCTCGATGCCGGTCGCCAGCGTCGACTTCGCCCGCAGCTCCCAGTACGGGATCGTCGCGGACGTGAGGTCGACGACGCTCACCGGGACCAGCCGGTTCGCCGCCATCTCCCGGAAGTAGGTGCTGCGCGGGTGGATGTCGCAGATGTAGTGCGCGTTGATCTCGCTGACCGCCCGCGACGGCAGCCCGTAGGCGTCGTTGTAGCAGCCGGTGATGGTCACGTACCGGCCGCCGCGCTTCAGCAGCCGCGCGTGCTCGGCGAACAGCAGGCCCAGCTCCACGTACATGGTGCTCTCGTTGTTCCAGATCGCCTGGAACGCCCCGGTCTCGAAGCCGGTGTCGAGCATGTTCTTGAAGTGGAAGCGGACCTTGTCCGCGACGCCGCGCCGCTCCGCCTGGTCGTTGGCGAACGCGACCTGCGACTCCGAGATCGACACCCCGTCGACCCGGCAGCCGAACCGCTCGTTGGCGACCAGGCTCGACCCGCCGCGCCCCGACCCGGCGTCCATCAGCCGGTCGGACGGCTTGACCGGGCCGAGGTGGCTCATCAGCAGGTCGGCCTGGGCGCTCTCCAGCCGGTGCAGCTCGGCGATGGTCCGCTGCTCGCGGGTCTCGGCCGGGCCGTCGAGGACCGTCCAGTCGACGGGGCCGACGCCGTAGTGGTGGTGGTAGATCCCGTCCACCTCGCCGAGCCGCAGGTTGACCGGGTTGCGCTCGGCGTTCCAGTACTCGGCGACCGAGTGCTGGTAGAGGCTGCCGAGCACGGGGGAGTCCTGGGTTGCGGTCATGTCCGGTGATCCTTTCGTGGGGTTCGGGTCATCGGGTCGGGGTCGTCGGGTCGGGGTCGTCGGGTCGGGGTGTCGGGTCGTCACTTGTAGCGGTCGGACGCGCCGTGCCACTCCAGGCAGCCGCCCATCCAGCTCTGCACGCCGAGCAGGAACCGCTGCAGCTCGGCGGACGGGACCGAGGCCAGCTCGCGCTGGCTGTCCTCGAACCCGCGGACGAAGTCGTTGTGCATCGCCACGGCCGTCCGGACCGCCTCCTCCAGGGGGCAGCCCTCCTCCTCGGCGATCAGCAGCACCACGTTGCAGTCGGGCAGGTCGTCGGCGGCCTCCCGCTCGACGGAGTGCAGGTCGTTGACGATGACGGAGGCGGTGCCCGCCTGCATCACCGCGCGGTGTACGCGCGGCTCATAGAACAGGTTCGCGTCCAGCTGGTAGCCGCCGACGACGTCGATCAGCGTCATGGACGTGTAGAAGCTGTCGTGCTGCCGCGCCGCGAGGTACCGCCACACCGGGGGCAGTTCGCCGAGGTGCCGCCACGCCGCGTACGCCGTCCAGCTCACGTACATCTGGAACGTGGTGTTGAGGATCCGCATGACCTGCGACGGCCCGGCGTGCCGCTTCAGGTGCGCGGTGGCCGAGCGCAGCGCCCGCAGGACGGGGTCGGACTCCACGGCCCCCTCGACCTGGACGGTGTACTTGCCCGCGTCCGGCGGCGGGTCCATCGCCGACATCACCAGCGCCAGCCGCGGCGGCAGCTCGGTGGGGGTGGCGCCGAGGTCGCTCTCGTCGGCGTAGTAGTCGTCGCACGCCCACCACGCGGCGTTCATCTTGGCGGCGAGCAGCAGCGGGTCGACGTCGTCGGTCTCGGGATGGGCGAGCACGGCGAGCCGCCCGAACCCGGTGTTCCGGAACTTGTCGAGCTGGTCGGCGTAGATCCCCACCTCGTCGGCCCACTCGACGAGCCGGTCGTTGACCACGAGCGCGAGGTCGTCGTCGATCCGGGCCGTCAGCGGGCAGTACAGCGGCGGGAACGAGCCGTCGCCCCAGGGGCGTTCGGCGTAGCCCGGCGAGAAGTGGCCGCCCTTGCGCGTGGGGCTCGGCAGGGGCGTCGGCAGGACCGGGAGCGCGGCGTCCGGTTCGGGCGGTTCGTGCGCACCCAGGTCCGGGACGCCCGGCTCGGCGGCGTCGGGCTCGGCGATGTCCGGCGCATCCGGCGCCGGCGGATCGGGCTCAAGGACGTCGGGTTCCTGCGCGGCCGGTGCCTCGGGGGCGTCGAGGGGCGGGGGCGCCGGCGCGTCGGTCGGCGGCGGGACGGTGCGGAGGGCGTCCAGGATGCGCGCCGCCGACGTGCCCAGCCCGCTCGGCCCGGACAGCAGCCGGCTCACCCGCTCGGCCGCCGCTCGGCCGGCCGCGGCGCCGTCGGGGGAGCCGGCCTCGGCCTCCGGCGCCGGCCCGTCCGTCGCGCAGCCGGGTCCGCGGGCAACGCTGCACTCGTCCATCGTCGTTCCCCTCGCTGGATCATGGCGTGGTCGGCCGGAACCAGTTACTCACAGCTTCAGGGTGACTACAACAGGCAATGACCTTGCCTTGGAGTGACAGCATGTAGTCGGGTGGACACGTGTTCCTCAACGGGCAGGGCCCGGCGGCCCCGTCCGGGACCGCCGGGCCCTGCCCGGCTCGGTGCGCTACGCCGCGGCGGCCGCCGCGGCCGGGGTGTAGTGCCCGGCGTCGTCGCCTTCGAGGATGCGGCTCGACTCGCCGTCCACGCCCACGGGCGCGTCGCCGGCGACGGTGACGCGGTGCAGGACGCGCGGCAGGTCGCCGTAGTCGTCCGGGGCGTAGTGCTGGGTGATGCGGTTGTCGAACAGCACGAGGTCGCCGGGGTTCCACGCGACCCGGACGATGTTCTCCGGGCGGGTCACGTACCGCTGCAGCAGCCGCAGGATGTCGCGCGACTCCGTCCCGGACAGCCCGACGATCTCCTGCGCGAACCCGCCGATGAACAGGCCGCGCTCGCCCGTCTCCGGATGCACCCGCACGACCGGGTGGACGGTCCGGTAGCGGCGCGCGGTGAACACCTTCCGGTATTCGAGGGCCTTCTCGGTGTTGCTGCGCGGCACCGCGTAGTCGTAGTCGTTGGTGTGCACGGCCCACAGCCGGTCGGCGAAGTCCCGCAGCTGGTCCGGAAGGTCCCGGTAGGCGGCGGCGGAGTTGGCGATGAGCGTGTTCCCGCCGTACGGCGGGACGACCAGGGCGCGCAGCGTGCTGAGCTTCGGCGGCGTCCGGACGAACGTGACGTCGGTGTGCCAGTTGTTGGACCGGATGCCCTCCTCGCCGTTCACCGGGAGGATGTCGGGCTGGCCGTCCACGGACGGGACGGTCGGGTGCGCCCGGGTGAGCTCCCCGAACCGGGAGGCGAAGCGGAGCTGGCCCTCGTCGTCGAGGCCGGCGCCGCGGAACACCAGCACCTTGTGCGCGAGCAGCGCGTCGTTGACCTCCTCGAAGGGCAGGTCGTTCGGGTCGGCCCCGGTGTACTCGGCGCCGATGCGGCCGCCGATGCGGCGGAATTCGGTCATGATGCGAGCCCTTTCTAGCGGCGGACGGTGGGGTCGGCGAGCCGCAGCAGCAGCCGCAGCAGGCCGTCGAAGGCGAAGCCGAGCACGGCGATCTCGGCGATCCCGCTGAAGATCAGCGGCGTCTGGAGGTAGTTGCCGGCCTGCAGGATGAGGTAGCCGACGCCGCCGGTGGCGGCGATCATCTCGGCGGCGATGATGGCGGTCCACGCGCCGCCCATCGCGATCCGCATCCCGGTGATGACGCCGGGCACGGCGGCGCGCAGCCGCACGTGCAGCATCGTCCGCACCTGGGAGGCGCCGAGGCTGCGGCTGGCGTTCAGCAGGTCGGGCGGGACGGCGTCGAGCGCGCCGAGCGTCGCGACCGTCACGACCGGCAGCACCCCGAAGAAGATCAGCGCGATCTTCGAGGTCTCGCCGATGCCGAACCACACCACGAGCAGCGGGATGAACGCGATCGGCGGCAGCGGCCGCATGATCGCGATGAGCGGGTCGGCGAGCTCGCGGATCACCCGGACCCCGGCCATGGACGCGCCGAGCGCCAGCCCGGCGGCCGTGCCGAGCAGGAACCCGGCGAGGATCCGCCCGGTGCTGATCAGCGCGTCCGCGACCAGCGTCTTGCCCTGCACCTCCGGGTACGGCTTGCCGAGGTACTTCGCGAGCGTGCGGGCGGTCTCGGTGACGGTCGGCAGCGTGACGGCGTCGCCGATGACCAGCGCGGCGATCTCCCAGACCACCAGGGCGAGGGCGATCGCTCCGGCGCCCGTCCAGACCCGCCGCCACGAGCGCGAGGAGCGAGGGGCGCCGGCGGACGCGTCTGCGGCGGCCGGGGCTTCGGTCGTGGTCGTCACCGTTCCAGCACCTCCCGGATGCGGCGCTTGGCGTTCACGAACGCGAGCGTCTCGGTGTCCTCGTACGCGCGGGGGCGCGGCAGCTCGATGTCGATGACGTCCTTGGTGCCGGCGGGCGGCGCGGACAGCACGCACACGCGGTCCCCGAGCAGCGCCGCCTCCTCGACGTCGTGGGTGACGAACACGATGGTGGTGCGGTGCTTCTGCCACAGCTCCAGCAGGAACCGCTGCATGGCGGCGCGGGTGATGGCGTCGAGCGCGCCGAACGGCTCGTCCATCAGCAGCACGCCCGGCCGGTTGACCAGCACTCGCGCGAACGCGGCGCGGTGCCGCATCCCGCCGGACAGCTCGTGCGGGTAGGCGTCGCGGGCGTCGGCGAGCCCGACCGTCTCCAGCAGCCGCTCGGCCTCCTCCCGCACCCGCGGGGTCAGCGCGCCGCGCGCCTTCGGCCCGTACAGGACGTTCTGCCAGGTCGTCAGCCACGGGAACAGGTTCGGCGTCTGGAACAGCACGCCCCGGTCGTGGCCGGGCCCGGTGACCGGCCGGCCGCCGACCAGCACCTCGCCGGAGTCCGCTTCGGTGAACCCGGCGACGATGTTCAGCAGCGTCGACTTCCCGCAGCCGGACGGGCCGAGCAGGCACAGGAACTCGCCCGGCCGGACGTCGAGGGTCACCCCGTCGAGCGCGGGGCGGCCGGGGCGGCGCCGCCGGCTGAACGTCTTGCGGACGTCCCGCAGCCGCACCCCCGCGGGCTCGTCGACGGCGGGCTCCGCGGTCGCTGTTCGGGTCTCGATGGCGCTCACTTGCAGCCTCCGGACTGGGCCTTGTCCCAGAAGGACGGATCGATGTGCCGCGCGATCTGGGCCTGGTCTGGGACGCTCTTCGCGCGGCCCTGCGTGACGAGGAACTCCGCGGTCAGCTTGAAGTTCTGGGCGAGCTTGCCCGTCGCGGCCGTCCCGTCGGGGCCCTTGAGCCAGGCGCCCTCCTCGGCGGCGGGGATGTACGGGTAGGTCTTGGTCGCGGCGATCGCGTCCGCGGGCGTGACCCCGACGAACTTGGCCGCGGGGGCGATGTACTCGTCGGCCTGCGGCCCCTTCACGAGCGCCTCGGCCTTGGACATCTGGCAGACGAGGGCCTGCACCACGTCGCGGTGCTGCCGCGCGTACGGGGTGGAGACCGCCAGCATGTTGACGGCCGCGTAGCCGAGCCTGGCGATGTCGGTGGAGCGCACCAGCACGCGCGCCTTGTGCTTCTCCAGCTCGAGCAGGAACGACTGGCTGATGTAGACGGCGTCGATCTTGCCCGCCTTCCAGGCGGCGGCCTCGGCGGCCTCGCTGGCGAAGCTGGCGATCTGCACGCGGTCCGTGAGGCCCTGCGACTTCAGCCAGCCGCGCAGCTGGAAGTCCAGCGTGGAGCCGACGAGCACGCCGACCTTGCGCAGGTCGCCGGGCGCCTTGATCTTGTCGTCGACGGCCAGGCCGGAGGCGTCGATGCCCTCCACGTACACGGCCGTGACGTCGGTTCCGCTGGTGAAGGCGCCGGTGAACGGGGGGTTGCCGACGCCGGCGACGAAGGGGAAGGCGCCGGCGCGCAGCTGGGCCATGCCGGCGACGCCGCTGTCGATCGGGCGCAGCTCGATCTTCCCGGGGACCTTGTCCGCCAGGTCCTTGCGCGCCGCGACCACCGCCTCGGGGCCGGCGACGGCGCCCTGGAAGTAGCCGATCTTGATGGTGCCGGTGGCGCCGCGCGCGGACGTCCCGCACCCGGCGGCGGCGATCGCGAGGGCGGCCGCGGCCGCGGCGATCCGGACGAGCCGCGCTCTCGCGCGCGGCGGCCGTCCGGGCAGGGGTTCTCCGGGCAGGGGTTTTGTGAGCATGGGAAACGTGTGTTCCTCGGGCGAGCGGCCGGCTCGTGCCCTGGTGCAGGGCGCCGGACCTGGGGGACGGGACGGGCGGGCTCCGCGGGGCGGGGGCCGCGGGCGGGTCGTCAGGCCGGACAGCGCGCGGCGGCCACGCGGAGCAGGTCCACGTGGCGGCGGCGGACGAGGCGGGGCCGGAGGCGCATGCCGGTATGAGAACACGGCGGGCGCCCTCTATGCAACTATTCCTACTGGTTTAATCTGAATTGATCCGCCGGGGGTCCCCCTCGCGGGGGACGCGCGGGCTCAGGCGCCGCGCGGTCCGGCGGCGGAGGCCATCCCGGGCGGCGCCGACGCGAGGGCCCGCTGGATCGCCTCGACGAGCGCGAGCGCCGCCTCCTCGGTCAGCTCCACGGCGACCCGCGCGGACGGCCCCTCGGACGGGTTGGTGAAGTCGATGTTCAGCGTGTGCTCGTGCGTCGAGTGGAACGGGTGGTCGACGTAGACCGCCCCGTCCGTCAGCGTGAACCAGCCGGACGCGCCCTTGGCGGCTCCGGCCAGCGCGACCTTGTGGGTCTGGTAGGTGCACATGCGGGGGTCTCCCTTCAGGACGCGAGGTGCCGGCCGTAGAAGTCGAAAATGCGCTTCCAGCCGTCGACGGCCGCCTCGGGACGGTAGGCGGTCCGCTCGACGGAGAAGAACGCGTGCCCGGCGCCCGGGTAGCTGTGGAACTCGTGCTCCTTGCCGAGCCTCGTCAGCTCCGCGTCCAGCTCGGCGACCTCGTCCGGCGCGGGGAACTGGTCGTCCTCGCCGAACAGCCCGAGCAGCGGGCAGGACAGGTCGCCCGCCCTGTCGATCAGCGGCCCCGCCTTCAGCGGGAACTCCGCCGGCGGCTCCTTCACCACGAACGCGCCGTAGCAGTCGACGGCCGCGTCGATGTCCAGCGACACCGCGGCGAGGAACGCCTGCCGCCCGCCCGAGCAGTACCCGATCACGCCGATCCTCCCGTTGGCGCCCTCCAGCGAGTTGAGGTACGCGGCGGCGCCGGCGACGTCCCCGACGAGCTGCTCGTCCGGGACGCCGCCCTTGGCGCGGGCGGCGGCGGCCTGGTCGTCGGGGCTGACGCCCTTGCCCTCCCGCGAGTACAGGTTCGGGCAGATCGCGGCGTACCCGCGCGCGGCGAACGTGCGGGTGATCTGCTTGGTGCCCTCGTCGTAGCCGGGCAGGTGGTGGATCACGACCACGCCGCCGCGCGGCCGGTCGCCGAGCGGGCGGGCCAGGTACGCCTCGAGCTCGGCGCCCTCATGGCCGGTGATCGCGACGGTGCCGGCCTGCATCTGGTCAGTCATGGGTGCGCAACGCTCCGTATGCGGATGTGGACACGGTCGGGCGCGGTCCGCGGACCGGCCGTGCGGACCGTGCCAGTCTGCCCCATGGCCCCGCCGGACGATCGGGCACCCCGCCGCTTCGGTGACCGCTCGCCGGGGACGCCCGTCGGGGCTCCGGCGTCAGCCGTTGAGCGTTCCGGCGCCGAGCAGCGCGAAGAGCAGCAGGCCGACGGCGACCCGGTACACCACGAACGCGGTGAAGGTGTGCCGCGCGACGAACCGCAGCAGCCAGGCGATCGAGGCGTAGGCGACCACGAACGACACCGCGGTGCCGATCGCCAGCGGCAGCGCGCTCTCGCCGGACCCGAGGGCGCCGGGCAGCTCGTACAGGCCGGCGCCGGTCAGCGCGGGGATGCCCATGAAGAACGACAGCCGGGTGGCGGCGAGCCGGTCGAGGTTGAGCAGCAGGCCCGTCGAGATCGTCGCGCCGGACCGGGAGAAGCCGGGGAACAGCAGCGCGAGGATCTGCGAGGAGCCGACGAGCATCGCGTCACGGAAGCCGGTGTCGTCCTCGCCGCGCTTGTTGCGGCCGTACCGGTCGGCGAGCCACATCACGACGCTGCCGACGATCAGCGAGCCGGCCACCACCCACAGCGAGGCGAGCGGCCCCTCGATGAGCGGCTTGGCGGCGACCCCGACGACGACGACGGGGACGGTGGCGAAGATGACCCACCACGCGAACTTGTAGTCGTGGTGGTACCGCTCCTCCTTGTTCGCCAGGCCCTTGAACCACGCCCCGACGATCCGGACGATGTCGGAGAAGAAGTAGACCAGCACGGCGGCGATGGCGCCGACCTGGATGACGGCGGTGAACCCGACGACGCCCTTGTCGTCCACCGGGACGTCCATCAGCCCCTCGACGATCTTCAGGTGCCCGGTCGAGGACACCGGCAGGAACTCGGTGAGGCCCTCGACGACGCCGAGGGCGATGGACTGGCCGACGTTGATCACGCTCAATGGACGGTTCCCTCACGCCTCGTCACCGGCTCGGTGACGCGAGCCTACCGCCGCCGGCGCCGTGCGCGGCGGGTCTGGCCGGACCCGGGCGCGGCGGGCCGCCCGCTCGCCGGACCCCGGGCACGGGGGTGCCGCTACCAACCGTGACGCCGCGCCGCGTCCGGCCGCCGCCGGATCCGGAAATCCGGCCGTATCCAGGGAATTCGGCGGTCACGCTGGGCTAGCCTGAGCGCACGAAACGCCGCAATGGAGGCAGGGCGCATGAATCGCAGCGAGTTGGTCAAGGCCGTGGCGGACCGGGCGGGCGGCGACGAGGCGGTCGCGCGCCGGCACGTCGACGCCCTGTTCGAGGCGGTCATGGAGGCGGTGTCCGCCGGGGAACGGGTCGTCGTCACCGGGTTCGGGGCGTTCGACCGGTCCTCCCGCCCGGCGCGCAGCGCCCGCAACCCGCGCACCGGGGCGCCCGTCGAGGTGCCCGCCGCGCTCGTCCCGACGTTCCGGTTCGGGCAGACGTTCCGCAACCGCGTCGCGCAGAGCGCCGCCCCCGCCGAGGTCGCGGCCCCGGCCGAGGTCGCTGTGGAGGCCGCGCCCGCCGAGGCGGCCCCCGCGGTCGAGGACGCGCCCGCCCGGCCGAAGAAGCCCAAGAAGGGCAAGAAGGCCGCCAGCAAGAAGGCGCCGGAGAAGGCCCCGCAGAAGGCCCCGAAGAAGGGCAAGAAGGCGGCCGCGGAGACCACCGCGCCGAAGAAGAAGAGCGGGAAGGCCAAGGCGCGGGCCAAGAGCGGGAAATAGCCGCGCCGCGCGGGCAACCATTGCGGCCGCCCGGCCGGTAGATGTCGGCGGACGATCTACTGGGAGGTCGGATGCGGGAGCGACCGGACTACGCGGCGTACGTGACGGAGCGGTCGCCGCGGCTGCTCAGAACGGCCTACCTGCTGTGCCGCGACTGGGCGCTGGCGGAGGACCTGCTGCAGACGGCGCTGGTCAAGGCGTGGCGGGCGTGGCGGCGGGTCGGGGACAACCCCGACCCGTACGTGTACCGGATCCTCGTCAACACGCACGCGTCGTGGGCGAAGCGGCGCTGGCGCGGCGAGCGGCCCACCGAGCGGCCGCCGGACGGCCCGGACCCGGCCGACGGCATCGGCGCCGCCGAGGACAAGGCCGTGCTGTGGGCCGCCCTCGGCCGGCTTCCGCAGCGCCAGCGCGCGACGGTGGTGCTGCGCTACTTCGAGGACCTGTCCGAGCCGCAGGTCGCCGCGATCCTCGGCTGCTCGGTCGGGACCGTGAAGAGCCAGACCAGCAAGGCGCTCGCCAAGCTCCGGATCGATCCCGGCGTGCTGGCCGCCGCGCCAAGGGGAGGGGAGTGACCATGGCCCACGACCTGAAGGACCTGACCGCGGTCATGGAGGCCGAGAGCGCCCGCGGCGTCCCGTCGCCGGACCTGCTGGACGGCGTCCGCCGCCGCGTCCGGCGCGGCAACCGGCTGCGCGCCGCCGCCGCGGCCCTCGGCGTGGTGCTGGTGGCGGGGACGGCGTTCGGGGCCGTCCAGCGGTTCGGCCCCGGCGGCTCGGCGGACCCGGAGCAGCGGGGGTCGGCGATCACGGGCGCCGTCGACCGGGCCTTTCCCAAGAGCCGTTCGGTCCAGGGCCTGAAGCCGGTGACGGAGCGGCGGTTCTCCTGGTACGGGCGACTCGCGCGCATCACGTTCACCCCGACCGGGCCGTACACGATGTTCACCACCTACTGCTCGAACGGCGCCACCAGCTTCGAAGTGATGAACGGAGACCTGGCGAACGCCGACTGCGGCGGAGCGCAGTTCATGCTCACCACCCCCGGTGTCCCCACCACCGTCCAGATCGCGGTCCTTCCGGCGGACGAGGCGCGGCGATTCGACATGACGGACGACCCCGCCGCGCTCGACCGGTACCTGGCGGGCCGCGAGCCGAGGCGGGGGAACTGGAGCGTCCGCGTCTACAGCGGGCCTTGCACGTCCGCCAACTGCAAGCTGATGCGGCGTCTGGCACCCGCCCCGCAGCCGCCCCTGACGGGGCTGGCGAGCCTGGGCCGGGCGACGGGCACCGCCGACGGCCGCGCCCGCACGGTGCCGCTCCACGAGCGGGTCACGGCGCTGCGGCTGCGGGTGACGTGCGCGGACGGCGCGGCGCACGCCGTGGTCCGGATCGCCGGGCGCGCGAAGGTCGTCGAATGCGAGGCCGCCGAGTCGAAGGGCGTCGTCTGGGACACCGATGTCCCAGGAGGGACGGACGCCGTCGATGTCGCCGTGCTGCCGGCCGAAGTGCCGAAGGTGGGCGGCACCGACGACGCCGCGCTGGCGAAGGCGATGAAGGGCGTGAAGCCGGACGGCACGTGGACCCTGGAGGTCTACGCCCGCTGAGCCGCGGGCCGCCGGGCCGGGGGACGCGCGCCCCGGCCCGGTGTGCGTTCCGGGCGCGCCCCGGCCCGGCTCGCCGAGCGCCGCGCGGATCCGCGGACGCCCAGGTCGGCCGGGTTACGCTCGCGAAGTGATCTTGAGTGGTGAGCGGCGGGGACAGCGCCCGGGGGCGCCGCTGACGCGGCGGCGGCTGCTGTCGGCGGCGGGCGCCGCGACCGCCGCGGCGTTCGCCGCCGAGTTCCTCCCGCCGAACGTGCGCCGCGCGCTGGCCGCCCCGCCGGCGCGTCGCCGGGGGAGCCTGAAGGACGTGAAGCACGTGGTGATCCTCATGCAGGAGAACCGCAGCTTCGACCACTACTTCGGGACGCTGCCCGGCGTCGCCGGGTTCTCCGACCCCGCCGCGATCACGCTGAGCACCGGCCGGCCGGTGTTCTACCAGCCCGACGACGTCAACGAGGCCGGCTACGTCCTGCCGTTCCACCTCGACACCACCAGGAGCAGCGCGCAGGCCATCCCGTCCACCAGCCACGCGTGGAGCGTCCAGCACGCCGCCTGGAACAACGGGAGGATGGACGGCTGGCTCGCCGCGCACCGCGCCGCCGACGGGGACAACGCGCCCTACGTCATGGGCTACTACACGCGCGAGGACATCCCGTTCCACTACGCGCTGGCCGAGCAGTTCACCGTCTGCGACCGCTACCACTGCTCCGTGCTCGGCCCGACCTGGCCGAACCGGCTGTACCTGATGAGCGCGAGCATCGACCCGGACGGCGACGACGGCGGCCCCATCACCGGCAACGTCGACCCCGAGCCCTACACCTGGGACACCTACCCTGAGGCGCTGACCGACGCGGGCGTGAGCTGGAAGGTGTACCAGGAGGCCGACAACTACGGCTGCAACATCCTCGAGCCGTTCGCCGCCTACCAGGACGCCCCGACGAGCTCCCCGCTCTACAAGAACGGCATGCGGACGTACTCGGCGGGCCAGTTCGAGTACGACGCCGCGCACGACCGGCTGCCGGCGGTGTCGTGGATCATCCCGACCAGCTACCAGTCCGAGCACCCCGACTACACGCCCGCCGCGGGCGCCGACTACGTCGCCGCGAAGATCGACGCGATCGCGTCCAACCCGGACGTGTGGGCCAAGACCGTCTTCATCCTGAACTACGACGAGAACGACGGGCTGTTCGACCACGTCCCGCCGCCGGTCCCGCCGCCCGGCACCGACGGCGAGTTCGTCGACGGCGTGCCGATCGGCGCCGGGTTCCGCGTCCCGTGCGTCATCGT
Organism: Actinomadura montaniterrae; assembly: GCF_008923365.1. Taxonomy (GTDB): domain Bacteria; phylum Actinomycetota; class Actinomycetes; order Streptosporangiales; family Streptosporangiaceae; genus Spirillospora; species Spirillospora montaniterrae. The sequence goes on along the minus strand of NZ_WBMR01000114.1, from coordinate 542 downwards.
GTCGCCGTGGACGCGCGGCGGCTGGATCGCGAGCGAGCCGTTCGACCACACCTCCCCGCTGCGGTTCCTGGAGCGGGTCACCGGCGTCGGGATCCCGAACATCAGCGACTGGCGCCGCGCCGCGTTCGGCGACCTGACCTCGGCGTTCGACTTCGGCGGGCGCCCCGGCGGCGAGGCGTTCCCGCGGCTGCCGGGCACCAAGGGGCCCCTCGCCGACGCGGTCACCGGCGTCACGTCCCTCCCGCCGCCCGCGCTGCCCGGCGCGGACCAGACCCCGCCCGTCCAGGAGCACGGCCCGCGGCCCCGCCCGCGGCGCTGAACCGCACCGACAGCGACAGGAGACCGGCATGGTGTGTGGAGCGCGTGGATCGCGTGGATTACGTGGGTTGAGTGGATCACGAGGACTGCGAGCGCTCGGCCGCACCGCCGCCGGCGCCGCCGCGGGCACGGCGCTGGCCGCGCTGCCCACCGCGGCGTTCGCGCTGACCGGACCGGACCCGGGCGCCGGGGCGGCGGACGAGCAGGGCGTCCAGCCGGGCGCG
>NZ_WBMR01000113.1 GCF_008923365.1 Actinomadura montaniterrae | reverse complement strand
CGCCCGCACCGCCGCGGCGCGCGTCCGGGCCGCCGCCGGCCGCGTCCGCACGGCCTTCTGCGCCGCGCTGGGCGTCCTGGCGCGCTCCGGCGGCCCGGTGGGCTGGCGGCTGGTCCGCGGGACGGCGGTCGGGGCGTTCCGCTACCGGGTGACCGGGCTCGCCGCCGAGATCGCGTTCTTCGCGCTGCTGTCGCTGCCGCCGCTGGCCCTCGGGCTGATCGGCACCATGGGCCACTTCCACAACGTGATCAGCGAGGAGACCGTCGAGGACATCCGCAACCGGGCCATCGAGCACGCCCAGACCGTGCTGACCCCCAACGCGGTGAACACGGTCGTCAGGCCGCTGCTGGACGACGTGATCAAGGGCGGCAGCCCCGACATCGTGTCGATCGGCTTCGTGCTGTCGCTGTGGGCGGGCTCGCGCGCGGTCAACGTCTGCATCGACACGATCACGATCGCGTACGGGCTGTCGGGCATCCGCGGCGTCATCCGCACCCGCACGCGCGCGTTCATCCTGTACGTCGTCGGCCTGCTGGTGGGGCTGGTGGTCGCTCCGCTGCTGGTCGCCGGGCCGACGCTGGCGCGGCAGGCGGTGCCGGAGAGCGCCACGATCGTCCAGGTGCTGTACTGGCCGGTGCTGGTGACCCTGTCGATCGTGTTCCTGGCGCTGCTGTACCACATGAGCGTCCCGGTGCGGACGGCCTGGTGGCGCGAGGTGCCCGGCGCGGTGCTGGCGCTGGTGATCTGGGTGGTCGGCAGCCTGGTCCTGCGGATCTACCTGAGCGGGTCGCTGAGCGGGGTGTCGGTGTACGGCTCGCTGGCCGCCGCGATCGCCGTGCTGGCGTGGCTGTACGTGGCGGCGCTCGCGGTGCTGATCGGCGCGACGCTGAACGCCGAGATCGACCGGCTGTGGCCCAGCGCGGGCACCGCCCGGGCGCGGGCCGTCGCGCAGACGCGCGCCCAGCAGCAGGCGGACGCCGCACGCGAGCCCGGAGCCACCGCCGCCTCCGCGGCGGACGAGGCCGATGACGCGGCGGACGACGCCGACGACACGCCGGGCGGCCCCGGCAACGCCGGGACGAATGGTAAAAACTGCACCGAATAAGGCTCTGAAAAGGCCAAACATGTCGTAGCCTCGCTTCCCATGACCCCCCGAGAGGACACCGGCCGGCTCCGGACCGTGACCGGCACGATCGCGACGTCCGACATCACCGGCCCGGTGCTCTCCCACGAGCACCTGCAGATGGACCTGCGCTGGCCGGCCCGGCCGCAGCAGGTGGGGTCCGACCCGGCGCGCTGGCTGGACGAGGAGAAGGGCGTCCAGCGCGAGCTGAACGAGCTGCGCAAGGAGCACGGGCTCGGCCTCGTCGTCGACCTGACCTGCTCCGGCATGGGGCGCAACGCCGCCGCGCTGGCCCGCATCAGCGCGGGCTCCCGGGTCGCGGTGGTCGCCGGGACGGGCGTGTTCACCGAGCCGTTCCACCCCGCGTTCGTCCGCGAGGCCCTCGCCGCCGGCGCCGGCCCGGAGGGCCAGTCCGGCGTGGACCGGCTCGCCGAGCGGCTCCTCGCCGAGATCGGCTTCGGCATGGACGGCACCAACGCGCTGCCCGGCGTGATCGGCGAGATCGGCACGTGGGGCGAGGCGCCGACCGAGGCCGAGGAGCTGTGCCTGCGGGCCGCCGCCCGCGCCGCCCGCTACTCGGGCCTGTCGGTGGCGACCTACGGCCGCGCCGGCGTGGCCCAGCTGGAGATCCTCACCGCCGCCGGGCTGCCCGCCGACCGCGTCGCCGTCGGCCAGCAGGACCGGGTGGACGACCCCGGCCAGCACCGCAAGATCGCCGAGTCCGGCGGGTACGTGTCGTTCGGCACGCTCGGCCTGGCGGGCGAGGACCACGCCGCGATCGGCGCCCGTGTGCGCGCGGTCATGGACCTGCTGGAGGCCGGGCACGCCGAGCGGGTGCTGCTGAGCACCGGCGTCTCGCGGATGGAGCAGATCGTCCGGTACGGGGGCGCCGGCTACGGCTACCTGTTCGGCACCTTCCTGCCCGCGCTGCGCGCCGCCGGCGCCGACGACGCGACCCTCGACACGATCCTGCGGGCGAACCCGCTGCGCTGGCTCACCGCGGGCTGAATCCCGGCGCCCCCGGCGGGTAGGGCTGGATGGAGAGCTCTTCCGCGACCCCGGGAGGGGGTGCGCCGATGTCTTGGAACAGGACGGCGAAGCGGGCGCCGACGGGGGACCGGACCGTCCCGCTGCCCTACGCCGACCGAGGGGAGGCGGGCCGGGTGCTCGCCGACCGGCTCGCGCCGATGGGCCTGGACGGCGCCGTGGTGCTCGCGCTGCCGCGCGGCGGCGTCCCGGTCGGGTTCGAGGTCGCGCGGCGCCTGCGGTCCCCGCTGGACGTGCTGGTGACCCGCAAGATCGGCTTCCCTCCGCAGCCGGAGCTCGGCGTGGGCGCGATCGCCGAGGGCGGCGAGCCGGTGTTCGACCGCGGGCTGCTGGACCGGCTCGGGCTGACCGAGGACGACATGGCCGCGACGGTGCGGGCCGAGCGCGCCGAGCTGGACCGGCGCGTGGCGGCCTACCGCGGCGGCCGGAGCCTGCCGGACGTGGCCGGACGCGCCGTGGTCGTCGTCGACGACGGCCTCGCCACCGGCGGGACCGCGCGCGCGGCCGTGCGGGCCATGCGCAGGCGCGGGCCGTCCCGGCTGGCGCTGGCGGTGCCGGTGGGCGCCGAGGACACCGTGCGGTCGCTGGCGGCCGAGGTGGACGACCTGGTGGTGCCCGCGGCGCCCTGGGACTTCCGCGCGGTCGGGCAGTGGTACCGCGACTTCGACCAGCTCACCGACCGCGACGTGACCGGGTGGCTTGAGCGCGCCGGGACCGCCACCTGACGCGCGAGCGCCACGCGACCTGACGCGCGACCGGCATGCGACCTGACACGCGGCGTGACGGACCGGCCGGCCGCGCGCGCCGGGAAATGGCGGCGGCGAATTTCGGTGAAAAAGCCACGCGGAAGCGTCCACTGCGGTAAAAGCGGCCGGGAAATCCGGGCGGGCCGCAACACAGATGTGACGCACATGTGACGAACGCGGCAGGGCCCGGCCGTGACGGCCGGGCCCTGAGCAACGCAAACGGCCCCGCGGGGCGGGGCCGAGTCGTTTTTCGGTGGCGTGCCGGGGTGCGCGCTGGGAGCGGTTCTGGCGTGCCGTGCGGCGGTCAGGCCGCGTTGGCGCGGCGCATGCGACGGCGGCGCTCGGAGGCGCGCTCGTCCTCGTTCAGACCGCCCCACGTGCCGTACTTCTCGGGCCGGGACACGGCGTAGTCCAGGCATTCCGTGCGGACCGGGCAGCCCATGCAGATCTGCTTGGCCTTGCGCTCGCGGATCTCACGCTCGGGCTGGCGCTCGCCGTCGGGGCCGAAGAAGAGCACGAGGTCTTCCCCCCGGCACGCCGCGGCGTCCTGCCAGCCCCAGCTGGGACGAGGGAGGTTTGCCTGCCGACGTACCTGAGCCATGGAACACCCACCTTGATTGGTTTCGAACAATTTCGGGACATGGACGCATCGACGTGCTTCGGGTGACATGAGTCAGAAGCGCCGAAAGTTCCAACGTCTGGAGTTGCCGCTCTGTTCCCCGTCCGGTTACTCCGGAAACCTGGGGTCGTGCGACAGGGAGACCCTCGAATGGGGCCTTCGAGAGATTACACGAGGGCGGCCTCGTTGAGAAGGGTGAGTTCCGTAACAGCGTAGGTTCTCAGGTTCTCGGCGCACCCCGGGCCGCACGCGGCCTGCTCGACGGCGTCCAGGATGACCCGGTAACGGCTCTCCTGGACGGCGACGATCGCTTCGTAGTGAGATGTCCCTGTGATCGACTCCACGGTCACGGTGTCCAGTTCGAGGCGTCCCGTGTGCGCGCGGACGAAGTGCTCTGCGGCCTGCGCTGGCTCGGGGCTTCCGGCCCGCCCACGCAGCCGGTCGAGCACGACCTCGCCGCGCAGATAGGCGTCGATCGCGGCCACGGCCTGGGTCTCGCCGAGGTCGCCGTAATAGATCCCGTGAGGAAGACATACAAGGTTCGCTGCGAATCGGTCACCACCGACGTGGGTGGTTTCCCAGACAAGCCGGTCAAAACGTCCAGCGAGGGATCGGGCCAGCGGGCCGCCGGTCCGCGCGCAGCAGGCGTTGTGCCGGCCGTGCGCGCAGACCAGCAGGACCGGCTCGGCCTGCCGCTCGCCGAGGCCCGGCGACCGGCCCGCGGCGAGCGCGGGCAGGTCCAGCCCGGACAGCTCCTCCGGATCGGCCAGCTCCCGGCCCTCGATCCAGGCCTCGCGGCCCTGCGAGAACCCGGCGTAGACCTGGATCGGCGGGGTCGTGCGGCGCCGCCCGGGCCGCCGGATGAGCTGCGGCCGCACGCCGGCCGCCTGCGCGGCCCGCACGGCCGCGGCGACCGGGGCGGGCCCGTCCAGGTCGGCCACCCGCTCGGGCCAGGGGCCGGGGTGCTCGATCAGCAGCCAGGAGCGCGCCTTGACGGTCGCGCTCGCCAGGCACGGCCGCTCGCCGGTGTGGCTTCCCGGGCAGTGCCCGCAGCCCTTCCCGCGCGTCAAATGAGTCCCCCCGGCCGGACGGTCCGATCGTCGATGATTAGGTAAGGGTAACCTAAGCCCCTCTGGGCTCACCAGCGGGGTCCCCGAGGTGCCGGCTTGGTCGGGGGGATATCGGGGCCTTTGGGGTGTCTGTACCCAGTGCGCCGTCAGTGCACCGCGGTGCGCGGGAGGAGGGCCTCCGCCGCCGGAACCGCCGCGGCGCGGTCCGCGGCCACCAGGCCGATCCGGGTGCGCCGGTCCAGCAGGTCCCCGGCGTCCAGCGCGCCCTCGTGCAGCGCTCCCCACGCCAGCTCCACGCCCAGCACCGGCAGCCCGGGCACGACCGGCTCCAGCAGTGCGGGATCGTCCCTGCCCATGGCGGCCAGCAGCGGAGCCTCCGTCCCGTAGCGCTGGACGAGGCGGCGCGGCGCGTCGAGCGCGTCCAGCCGGTCCCGCGGCGCGGCGCCGACGAGCGGCAGCGACGCGGTGCGGCTCGGGCCCGCGGGCAGGCCGCGGCCCGCGACCGCGGCGTCCACGGCGTCCTGCGCCATCCGCCGGTACGTGGTGAGCTTGCCGCCGACGATCGTGACGACGCCGTCCCGCGAGGTCAGCACCGCGTGCCGGCGCGACAGGTCGGCGGTGGCGCCCTCGCCGCCGTCCAGCAGCGGGCGGAGCCCGGCGAACGCGCCGAGCACCTCCGAGCGCCGCACCGGCACGTCCAGCGCGGAGCCCAGGATGTCCAGCAGGAAGCCGATCTCGCCGGGCGTCGGCTCCGGCACGTCGGGGATCGGGCCGTCCGCCGGCTCGTCGGTCAGCCCCACGTAGACGCGGCCGTCGCCCTGCGGGATCACCAGCATGAACCGGCTGCTCGCGCCGGGGATCGGGACGTGCATCCCGGCGGTCAGCCCGCGCAGCGACTCCGCGCCCAGCACCAGGTGGGTGCCGCGCGACGGGCGCAGCCGCACGCCGTCCACCAGCCCGCCCGCCCAGACGCCCGCGGCGTTGACCACCGCGCGGGCCCGGACGGTGATCTCCCGGCCGGTCAGCTCGTCGCGGACGAGCGCGCCGTCGCCCGTCAGCTCGACGGCACGGCAGCGGGTCAGGATCCGGGCGCCGTGCGCGGCGGCGGTCCGGGCGATCGCGGTCACGAGGCGCGCGTCGTCGGCGAGCTGCCCGTCCCAGGACAGCAGGCCGCCGCGCAGCCCGTACGGGCGCAGGGCGGGCGCGAGCCGCAGCGTCTCCACCGGCGACAGCCGGCGCGGGCCGGGCAGCACCGAGCGCGGGGTGCGGGCGGCCAGCCGGAGCGCGTCCCCGGCCAGCAGGCCCGCCCGCGACACCGCCGCCTGCGACCGCGACACCAGCGGCGTCAGCGGCAGCACGAACGGCAGGGCGCGCACCAGGTGCGGGGCGGTCCGGCACATCAGCACGCCGCGCTCGACGGCGCTCTCGTGTGCCACGTCCACCTGCCCGGACGCCAGGTAGCGCAGCCCGCCGTGGATCAGCTTGGAGCTCCACCGGGACGTGCCGAACGCCAGGTCGTGCGCGTCGACCGCGGCGACCGACAGGCCCCGGGACGCGGCGTCCAGCGCGGCGCCCGCGCCGGTCGCGCCGAGGCCGACGACGAGGACGTCCACGACCTGCCCGGGAAGGGCGGCGAGGTCGCGTTCGCGGCGGGCGGCGTTCAGCGACGAGGGCGGCGGGACGGCGGCAGGGGTCACGGCGAGAGCATCCTCTCCAGAATGTGCCGGAGTTCGGCGTCGAAGGCGTCGGAGCGGAGCTCGGGGTCGGACTCGTCGATCACGATCTGCGCGGACAGCCCGAACGACTGCACGACCAGCAGCAGCGCGCGCGCCTGGCGGCCGGGGTGGTCCACACGGATCGTCCCGTCGGCGTGCCCGGCGGCGAGCGCCTCCTCGAAGAGCTCGAGGAAGGCCTGCTGGCTGGCGCCGCAGCGGTCCAGCAGGTAGGGCAGCAGCGCCTCCGGGTCGACCTCGACGATCTTGCGGAGCAGCGGGTGGTCGCGGAACGTGCGCACGCCGGCGACCAGCCCGTCCACCAGCCGGGACCGGACCGGGCGGCCGTCGTCGGCGGGGTGCATGGCGGTGCCGATCGCGGTCCACTCGCGGGTCATCAGGTCGGCCACGATCGTGCGGACGTCCGGCCAGCGGCGGTACAGCGTCATGCGGGAGACCCCGGCGCGGCGCGCGATGTCGGTCAGCGTGGTGCGGCGCACCCCGACGGCCAGCACGCAGTCGCGGGCGGCGTCCAGCACGGCGTCGTCGGCGGTCCGGGCCGCCGACCTGTTGTGACGATTCGACGTCATGTGTCACAGTGTAAGCCCACCGGGACAGGTGGACGGGAACGCGGTGCCGGGAGCGGCCCGTCGGAGGGGAGGCGCCTTGACCACCAGCACGGGGCGGACGCGGGACATGCTGTGGAGCGGCTGGGGCGACCCCGCCAAGGCCGCGCCGCTGCCGGAGCCGATGGTCGGGCTCCTGCGCGACCTGCTCGGCGTGAAGACCGGCGACGCGGCCCCCGTCGCCCTCGCCGCGATCGAGGTCGCGGCCCCCCGGCTCACCGAGGACGCCCTCGCCGCGCTCGCCGCGGCCGTCGGCGCGGAGCACGTCCGCACCGACGCCGAGTCGCGCGTCCGGCACACCCGCGGCAAGTCGACCCCCGACCTCGTGCGCATCCGCGCCGGCGAGACCTCCGACGCACCCGACGCCGTCGTGCTGCCCGGCGACCACGACGAGGTCCTCGCGGTGCTGCGGGCCTGCGCGGCGCACCGCGTCGCGGTCGTCCCGTTCGGCGGCGGCACCTCGGTCGTCGGCGGGCTGGCGCCCGAGGGGGTGGACGCGTTCGTCGCGCTCGACCTGCGCCGGATGGACGCCCTGGTCTCCCTCGACGAGGTGTCCCGGACGGCCGTCCTGCAGCCCGGCATGCTCGCGCCGCGCGCCGAGGAGCTGCTCGGCGCGCGCGGCTACACGCTCGGGCACTTCCCGCAGTCGTTCGAGTGGGCGTCGATCGGCGGGTTCGCCGCCGCCCGCTCCAGCGGCCAGGCGTCCGCCGGGTACGGGCGGTTCGACGACATGGTCACCGGCCTCACCGTCGCCACCCCGGAGGGCACCCTGGAGCTCGGCCGGGCGCCGAAGTCGGCGGCGGGCCCCGACCTGCGCCAGCTCGTGCTCGGCTCCGAGGGCGCGTTCGGCGTGATCACCTCGGTGACCGTGCGGATCCGGCCCGTCCCGGCGGAGCTGGCGTACGAGGGCTGGAGGTTCGCCTCGTTCGCCGACGGCGCCGCCGCGCTGCGCCGCCTCGCCCAGGACGGCCCGCTCCCCGTGGTGCTGCGGCTGTCCGACGAGACCGAGACCATGATCGGCCTCGCCGACCCCGCGGCCATCGGCGGCGGCTCCTCGGCCGCCGGATGCCTCGCCGTCCTCGGCTACGAGGGCACCGCCGAGGAGATCGCCGAACGCCGCGCCAAGACGGCCGCCGTGCTGCGGGAGGCGGGCGGCGAACCGCTCGGCGACGCGCCGGGGGAGAAGTGGCGGCACGGCCGCTTCAGCGCCCCCTACCTGCGCGACGCGCTGCTCGACGTCGGCGCGTTCGCCGAGACGCTGGAGACCGCGGCGTTCTGGAGCGACATCCCGGCGCTGTACGAGGCCGTCCGGTGCGCGCTGATCGGCACGCTGTCCGGGGCGGGCACGCCGCCGCTGGTCATGTGTCACATCTCGCACGTCTACCCGGCGGGCGCGTCCCTGTACTTCACGGTCGTGTCCGCGCAGGGCGACGACCCCGTGGCGCACTGGGACGGCGCGAAGCGGGCCGCGTCCGACGCGATCATCGACGCGGGCGGCACGATCAGCCATCATCACGGCGTGGGCACCGACCACCGCGACTGGTACGCCCGGGAGATCGGCCCGCTGGGCGCCGGGATCCTGCGGGCCGTCAAGGACCGCCTCGACCCCGCCGGGATCCTCAACCCCGGCGTCCTCGTCCCGCCGGCCGCCGGGGAGTAGCCGCCATGACCACCTCGCGCGCGTTCACCGCGATCGTCAACCCGGCCGCCGGCGGGTCGGCGTCCGCGTCCTCGCTGATCCCGCTCGCCCGGCTGCTGCGCGAGGCCGGCGCCGAGGTCGCCGTCGAGTACAGCCGCGGCCTGGACCACGCGCACACCGTCGCCCGCGACGCCGCCGCGGCCGGCCGGGTCGTGCTCGGCGTCGGCGGCGACGGCATGATCGGCTGCGTCGGCGGCGCGCTCGCCGGCACGGACGCCGTCTTCGGCATCGTGCCCGCCGGGCGCGGCAACGACTTCGCCCGCCAGCTCGGCGTCCCGTCCGACCCGGAGCTGCTCGCCCCGCTGCTGCTCGACGGGGAGCCCCGCGCGGTCGACGCGATCGAGGCCAACGGCACGCCCGTGCTCGGCAGCGTCTACGCCGGGGTGGACGCCGTCGCCAACGCCAACGCCAACAAGACCCGGCTGCTGCGCGGCTCGGCGGCCTACTACGTCGGGGCGCTGCGCGCGATCGTCTCCTGGCGCGCGGCCGACTACCGGGTGATCGTGGACGGCGAGGAGCACCGCCGCGAGGGCTACACCGTCGTCGCCGCGAACTCCGGCTACTACGGGTTCGGCAAGCACATCGCGCCGGACGCCCGGGTGGACGACGGCCTGCTCGACGTGGTGCTGGTCCGCGACGCCCCCCGGACGCTGTTCTTCGCGGTGATGCGGGAGCTGGAGGCCGGCACGCACGTCCGCCGGCCCCAGGTGGAGGTGCTGCGCGGCCGGGAGGTGCGGATCGAGCTGGCCGGGCCGCCCGGCCGGACGCTGCCCTACGGCGCGGACGGGGAGCTGCCGGGCGTGCTGCCGGTGACCGCGAAGGTGATGCCCGGGGCGCTCCACGTCCTGGCCCCGTGACCCGCCGATCCGGGTCGCGAAAATAACTGTTCTGACCTGCACAGACGCAAGATCCACGGTTTTTGGACGCTCGTTTGGGGTGGTTTACACACCCATTACGGCCCTCCGTATAGCGTCAATTACGTCCCGCTTTCGGGACCTTGGGGTCGTCTGTGGAGGCATCATGAGAAGGCGATCGCTCGCCGTTCTGGGGGGACTCATGATGGCCGCAGGCGCCCTCCGCGTGGTGGCGCCGGCGTCTCTGGGGGTGGCGCCGGCGCCCACCACGGTCCGGTTCCGGCTCGGTCCGGCCCGCCCCGTGCCGATCCGGAGCCTCACCGCTCCCGCCGCCCCCGCCCCGGCGCGCCCCGTTCCCGCGCGGGTGGCGCACGCCTAGGCTGAGCGCGTGCGCACCCTCCTCAACGTGATCTGGCTCGTCTTCTCGGGCCTCTGGCTGGCGATCGGATACGCGGTCGCGGGCCTCATCTGCTGCGTGCTCATCATCACGATCCCGTTCGGCATCGCCGCGTTCCGGATCGCGATGTACACGCTCTGGCCGTTCGGCTACACGGTGGCGCGCCGGCGCGACGCCGGCGCGGGCTCGGCGATCGGGAACGTCATCTGGCTGATCGTCGCGGGCTGGTGGCTCGCCCTCGGCCACCTGTTCACCGGGATCGCGCTCTGCGTCACGATCATCGGCATCCCGTTCGGCATCGCCAACTTCAAGCTGATCCCGATCTCGTTGCTGCCCCTCGGCCGCGAGATCGTCCCGTCCGGCGACCCGCGCGCCTTCGGCGCCGCGTAAGCGCGGCGGCATATGAGCGCCCCCAACCTGAGCGCCCCGGCATAAGCGACACGCCCCTTCCGGCGGGCCGTGTTGCTTGACGCCCGAGATCGCCTGCGGACAGGCTGGAGGCACCCCCTTCACCCCCTGCCGGAGGCCCCCCTTGTGCGCCGAGCAAGCCGCCGCCCCCGAGAACTCCCGCGCGTCCGAGGCGGGCGCCGGATGGGCGTGCGGCAAGCCGGGCACGTTCCGGGACCTGCTGCCCGAGCACGTCCCGGACTTCTCCTGGCGCCGCCCGAAGGTGCTGTGGCGGTCCCGCAACGACGTGGTCGCGCGGCTGTTCGGCGACCCGTCCAACGCGATCCGCCGCCGGGCCGTCGCCGCGCTGCGCGAACGCGGGACGCCCGCCGCGTTCACCGTCCACCGCTCGGAGGAGGAGTTCTCCTTCGCCCTCCTGGGCGACACGGGGGAGGGCGACCGGTCGCAGTACGCCGTCGTGCCGCCGCTGCTGCACGCCACCGCCGGCACCGACTTCATGGTCGTCGCCAGCGACGTCATCTATCCGACCGGTGACGCGGGCGACTACCCCGAGAAGTTCTACCGGCCCTACCGGGACTATCCCGCGCCCATTTACGCCGTCCCCGGCAACCACGACTGGTACGACGGCCTCCGCGGCTTCCTGCACATCTTCTGCGGCCTGGACGCGGACTGCGCGCCGCACTGGCGCGGGCCGCTCTCGTTCATCCCGCGCCTGTTCTGGCGGCACTCCGGGAACGTCGATCGGCGCGCGCTCGCGGAGGCCCGCTCGCTGTACCGGGGCGCGCCCGGGCAGCAGGCCGTCCAGCCCGGGCCGTACTGGGCGATCGACACGCCCTCGCTGCGCATCATCGGCATCGACACCGGGATCCTCGGCGGCATCGACCGCGAACAGGGCGAATGGCTGCGCGAGGTGTCCGCGGGTCCCAAGCCCAAGATGCTGGTCACCGGCAAGCCGCTGTACGTGGACGACGAGCACCACCCGGGGCCGATCGAGGGCGGCGGGACGGTCGACGAGATCGTCCGGGACCCGGCGCACAACTACGTGCTCGCGGTCGGCGGCGACATCCACAACTACCAGCGCTACCCGGTGAAGGTCGACGCGACGGGACGCGTCATCCAGTACCTCGTGTCGGGCGGCGGCGGCGCGTTCATGCACGCGACGCATACGATCCCGCGCGCGGACGTGGTCGAGGAGAAGGACTTCCGCTGCTACCCGCTGCGGGGCGACTCGCTGTCGCGCTACAGCCAGCTGTACGGGCGCTGGACCCGGATGCCGGGGCTGTTCGACCTCACCCCGGAGGAGGCCACGGCCGTCATCCGGTCGCGGGTGGGGATCGTGCCGGGACGTACCTACGACGGGCTCCAGCCGTCCCGCCGGGCCCGGTTCGTCGCGTTCGTGCTGGGCGTGCCGCGGGGCGGGCGGCGCCGTCCGCGCTTCCTGCGGCTGCCGGTCCGCAAGATGCCGCAGCGGTTCCGCTCGGAGATGGCGGACTGGGACAGCCCGCCGTTCTTCAAGAGCTTCCTGCGGCTGGACGTGACCGCGTCGGAGCTCCGGGTCCGCTGCTTCGCGGCGACCGGCTGCGGCGACCAGGAGGCGGCTCCGCCGGTCGAGGACGAGGTGACGATCCCGCTCCGGTGAGGCGGGAGTGGCGGGCGGATTGGAGAATCCGCCAGAAATGTCGACAAAATGCGTCGATTTGCCGCGCGACGTGCCGTAATGCCGTTACAGTCTCAGCTCACCGAACAGGTGACCGGTAACGGACGGTCGGCCGGAGAACGACCGCGTCCACAGGAGAGCGACTCGATGAGTTACCCCCAGCAGGGTCAGGGCCAGCCTTACCAGCAGCAGCAGCAACAGCAGCAGGCCTACCAGGGCGGCTACTCGCCCGCCCCGGCACAGCAACAGCAGCAGGCCGTCGCCCGCGGCGCGGGCGCCAACATGAAGCGCCGCAACCCCGTCGGCGCCTGGCTCGGGCTGCCGATGATCACGCTCGGCGTCTACGGGCTCGTGTGGATGTTCAAGGTCCACAACGAGCTGCACCAGTACGACCGCCGCATCGACGACGCCGCCACCGGCGCGCTGCTGTCGATGATCTTCGGCTGGATCACCCTCGGCATCTGGCCGCTGGTGGTGTGGTGCAAGCTCGGCGGGCGCATCGCCCAGGCGCAGCGCGCCGCGGGCCTGCCCGCCACCTGCAGCGGGGGCATGGGCTTCCTGCTCGGCATCCTCGGCTTCGGCGTGCTGTACTACCAGATCCAGATCAACAAGGTCGTCGACCGCTACGGCGACACCCCGGCGGGCCAGCAGGTCTCCCTGGTCGCGTGACCTGACCGTCGCGTGACCTGAGGGTCGCGCGGCCTGACCGTCGCGCGGCCTGACCCGCTCCAACCCCGCAAGGGGGCCGCGGCCCTGGCCTCCTGGAACGGCTCCGAACCCCCTCCGCCTCCCGCGGAGGGGGTTCTGTCATAGGTGCGCGCGAGAATGGGCGGGTGAGGATCGCGGTGGCCGCCGGGGCGGGGGACGGGGGCGAGCTGCGGCCGCTGGCGGAGGACGGCACGCCCGCCGGGCCCGCGTACGCCGTCGCCGACCTGGCCGGCGAGATCGCCGCGCGCGAGCGCGAGGCGGCGCCGCGCTGGGTGTGGGCGTCCGGCGCCCGGCTGTACCCGCGGCTGCTGCGCGCCGGCGTGCGGGTCGCGCGCTGCCACGACCTCGAACTCGTCGAGAACCTGCTGCTGGGGCACGCGGGCCGCTACGGGGAGCCGCGCTCGGTCGCGGCGGCGTGGGCGCGGCTGCACGGGCGGCCCGTCCCGCCCGACCCGCCGCCGGCGCACGAGGCGGCGTCCGCGCAGGCACCGCTGTTCGGCGACGACGACGCCGGCGAGCGGGCGGCGCCGTCCGACGACCTCGGGCGGATCGTCGAGGTGCACGCCGCGCAGCAGCGCGCCATCGCCGGGCTGGACGGGTTCGCGCTGCTCGCCGCCGCCGAGTCCGCCGGGTCGCTGGTGGCCGCCGAGCTGGGCCACGACGGGCTGCCCTGGTCGGCCGCCGAGCACGACGCGCTGCTCACCGAGCTGCTCGGCCCGCGCCCGTCCGGCGGGCTGCGGCCGCGCCGGCTGCAGGAGCTCGCCGACCGGATCGGCGCCGCGTTCGGCCCCCGCACGCACGTCAACCCCGACTCGCCGGCGCAGATCCTCAAGGCGTTCGCGGCGGCGGGCCTGCCGATCCCGTCGACCCGCGCGCACGTGCTGAAGCGCGTCGACCATCCGGCGGTGCCGCTGCTGCTGGAGTACAAGGAGCTCGCGCGGCTGCACGCCGCGCACGGCTGGGCGTGGCTCGACACGTGGGTGCGCGACGGGCGGTTCCGGCCCGAGTACGTGGTGGGCGGCGTGGTGTCCGGGCGGTGGGCGACCAACGGCGGGGGAGCGCTGCAGATCCCGCGCGTGCTGCGCAGGGCCGTCGTCGCCGATCCCGGCTGGTGCCTGGTGGTGGCGGACGCGGCGCAGTTGGAGCCGCGCGTCCTCGCGGCTCTCGCGGGCGACCGCGCGTTCGCCGACGCCGCGGCCCACGGCGACCTCTACGAGGCGCTGTCCGACGCGTTCCGCTCGGACGAGGCGACGGGCGGGCTGTCCGCGCGCGCGAAGGCGAAGCTGGCGCTGCTGTCGGCGATGTACGGCGGCGGCACGGGCGAGGCGGTGCAGCTGCTCGGTGTGCTGAAGAGCCGGTTCCCTGACGCGTTCGAGTACGTCGAGGCCGCCGCGCGCGCGGGGGAGCGCGGCAGGCTCGTCCGGTCGCTGCTCGGCCGGACGTGCCCGCCGCCGTCGGCGGGCTGGCGGGAGCTGACCCTGGCCGGCGACGACGAGCGCGACCCGGGCCAGGCGGCTCCCGCGGCGCCGCCGGACGGGGCGCGCCGTCCGGCGACGGCCGCGCAGGCGCTGCGCAGCCGGGGCCGCTTCACCCGCAACTTCGTCGTGCAGGCGACGGCGGCCGACTGGGCCCTCGCGCTGCTCGGCTCGCTGCGCCGCCGCCTCACCGCGCTCGGCCCGCCGCGCCTGGTCTTCTTCCAGCACGACGAGGTCATCGTGCACGCCCCGGCGGAGCTCGCGGAGGCGGTGAGCGAGGCCGTCCGCGCGTCCGCCGAGGAGGCGCGCCGGCTGCTGTTCGGCGCGACGCCCGTCGCCTTCCCGATGGAGATCGCGGTGGTGGACCGCTACGCCGACGCCAAGTGAGCGGCGAGCGCGCGGACGGTGTTCGCGGCGGCGAACGCGTGGCCCCGGGCGTTGAGGTGCAGCTGGTCGGCGCTGTAGATGCCGGGGTCGGCCGCCACGGGATGGCCGGGCGGGTTGTCGACGTGGCAGGCGCCGTGCTCGGCGGCGACCTCGGCGGTCAGCGCGTTCAGCCGCCGCGTCCGCGCCGACAGCACCTCCCGGAAGCGGGCGGGGCCGAGCCCGGCGGCGGTGATGTCCAGCAGCCCGATCGTGACGACGTCCGCGCCGGCGGACCGGAACGCGGCGACCATCGCGGCCAGCTCGCGACGCACCTCGTCCTCGTCGAAGTGCGGGCGGAGCATGTCGTTGCCGCCCGCCACCACGAACGCCAGGTCGGGCCCGAACTCCAGCGCGGGCGCGAGCTGCCCGGCCGCGACCTGGGCGGCGACGAGGTCGCGGCGGGCGAGGTTCAGCGCGGCGAAGCCGCCGCTCACCGCGCGCAGAGCCTCCTCGACGCGGTCCGTCCACGACAGGTCGCGGTAACCGGGCACGGGGTCGCGGACGCCTTCGGCGACGCTGTCGCCGATCGTCACCATCCTCGTCCAGGGGGCGCCGACCAGCAGGGCGGCGGCCTCGGCGGCGGGCAGGACGGCCGGGTCCGTCTCCTCGGTCAGCGTTGTTCCGGCGGAGGTCGTACCGGTCATGGCGTCTCCCATCAGGACGTGCTCGGACGGACGGTCAGGAACGCCCCCGCGAGGCCGGCGCCCGCGGCGGCGAGGGTGCAGAACAGGTAGATCGCGGTGTAGTCGCCGTGCACGGCGCGGTCCGGCAGCATCGCGGCGAGCGCGGCGATGCCGAGCGCGCCGCCGAGCTGGCGGGCGGTGGTGTTGAGGCCGGTCGCGCCCGCGAAGCGCTGCGGGCCGGCCGACAGCGCGGCGCCCGACGCGGTGCCGGTGGTGACCATCCCCATGCCCGTCCCGGCGAGCAGGCCGAGCGGCAGCCAGAAGGTGAGGAAGTGCGGTTCGGCGGGCAGCCCGGCGACCGCCCAGATCCCCGCCGCGACCATGATCAGGGCGCCGCCGGACACGGCGGGGCGGACGCCGATGCGGCCGGTGAGACGGCCCATGGCGACCGCGGCGGCGGTGGCGGTGAACGCGCCGGGCGTCGAGGCGAGCCCGGCCTTGAGGATCGAGTAGTGCCATTCGCCGGTCAGGTACAGGACACCGAGCAGCAGCCAGGAGTACAGCGCCGTCCCGTATAGGAACGAGGCGGCGTTGGCGAGGGCGAACCCGCGGGCGCGCCACATCCCGATCTCCAGGGCGGGCACGGGGTGCCGCGCCGACCGCCACAGCGCGAGGGCCACGAGGACGGCGCCGCCGAGCAGCAGCGCGAGCGTGCGGGCGTCGGTCCAGGACCAGTCGCCGGCCTGGGTGACGCCGAGCGCGACGCCGCCGACGCCGGCGCCGAGCAGGACCGTCCCGGCGAGGTCGGGCAGCCGCCCGGCGGCGCCGGCGGTGCGCGGCAGGCGCAGCCCGCCGACCAGCATCGCCAGGCCGAACGGGACGTTGATGACGAACAGCGCCCGCCAGCCGAACCCGTCGACGAGCAGCCCGCCGAGGCCGGGGCCGACGGCGGCGGCGAACGCGCCCGCGGCGCTCCACAGCCCGATGGCGCCCGCGCGCCGCGTGGCGGGCGTGTCGTGCAGCAGCAGCGCGAGCGACGCGGGGATCATCGCGGCCGCGGCGGCGCCCTGCACGCCGCGGGTCGCGAGCAGGACGGCGACGTTCGGCGCGGCGGCGCAGGCCAGCGACGCGAGCGTGAACAGGCCGGTGCCCCACAGGTAGAGCGAGCGGCGGCCGACGAGGTCGGCGAGGCGCCCGGCGGGCGCGAGCAGCGCCGCGAACAGCACCGCGTAGAGGGTGACGATCCAGGTCAGGCCGGACAGCGAGGCGTCCGGGAAGTCGGCGTGCAGGTCGGGGACGGCGAGGTTGGCGACGGTGGCGTCGAGCATGGCCAGGAAGGTCGCGCCGGCGGCGAGCCAGGGCACGTCCCGCCGCGCGCCCGCCGAGAGGGGCGGTGCCGTGGTGGCGGTCATGGAAGGGGCCTCCAAAAAGAACGAACGGTCGTACACTCTTCTGTGAAGGCAGCTCTCGTCAAGGGGTTGGCCGGATTGACTTTGTACGAACGGTCGTGCAGATTAGTCGGCGTGAGCACCGACGGACGCGTCCTCAAGGGCGAGCGGACGCGCGCGGTCATCCTCGGCCGCGCCGCCCACATCGCCTCCGCCGAGGGCCTGGAGGGCCTGTCGATCGGCCGGCTCGCCACCGAGCTGCGGATCAGCAAGAGCGGCGTCTTCACGCACTTCGGCTCCAAGGAGGAGCTGCAGCTCGCGACCGTCGCCAAGGCCGTCGAGGTGTTCCGCGAGCACGTCGTCGAGCCCGCCCTGGTCGTCCCCGAGGGGCTCGGCCGCGTCCGCGCCCTCCTCGAGGCCTGGCAGCGCTACCAGCGGCAGCCGGTCTTCCCCGGCGGCTGCTTCTTCCACTCCACGATGGCCGAGTTCGACGCCCGGCCCGGCCGCGTCCGCGACGCCATCGCCGCGTCCCAGCGTGACTGGCGCGCCCTGCTGGAGCGCTGCCTGCGCGAGGCGCGCGACCGCGGCGAGATCGACGCGTCCGCCGACGTCCCGCAGCTCGCCTTCGAGCTGGACGCGGTCTGCCGCACCGGCGCCGCCCACGCCCTGCTCCACGACGACCCGTCGCTGTACGACCGCGCGACCCGCGCCGTCGCCTCGCTGCTGGCCGCCGTGACCACCGCCGGGCACTGAACCCGAGGCCGGCGGCCGCTCAGCGGACGACCGAGTACGACGGGCGGCCGTTGAGCGCCTCCGCGTCGATGAACGACGTCTTGCGGTAGGCGCCCGTCAGCCTCGCCAGCTCCTCCGCGGTCAGGACGTCCTCGATCGCGTCGAAGCCGTCCGGCGCCCGCTCGCTCACCATCCGCAGGATCCGCTCCGCCGGCATGTCGCGGCAGGCCAGCACGACCGCGTTGGCCGTCTCGCGGCGCTCCCGCTCGTACGCCAGCAGGCCGTCGCCGGGGTCGGCGGCGCGGGCAAGCTCGTACGCCAGCACGCGCGCGTCCAGGACGGCCTGCGAGCCGCCGTTGGACCCGATCGGGTACATCGGGTGCGCTGCGTCGCCGGCCAGGGTGACCCGGCCGAACGTCCAGCGGTCCAGCGGCTCCCGGTCCACCATCGGGTACTCCAGGATCTCCGCGGTGCCCTTGATCAGCGCCGGGACGTCGAGCCAGCCGAACGTCCAGTCCGCGAAGTGGGGGAGGACGTCCTCCAGCCGCCCCTTCCGGTTCCAGTCGGCGGCACCGGCGCGCCGGTCCCCTTCGAGCTTGACCTCCGCCACCCAGTTCAGCAGGGCCCGCCCGCGCCGCTCCGCGCGCATCGAGATCGGGTAGACGACCATCTTCGCCGCGGCGTTGCTGCCCGCGACGGCCAGGGTCCGGCCGGTGAGGAACGGCTCGGACTCGGTGACGCCGCGCCACATCCGGATGCCGTTCCACAGCGGCGCGGGCTCGTCCGGGTACAGCTGCGCGCGGACGGTGGAGTGCAGGCCGTCGGCGCCGACCAGCACGTCCGCCTCCACCGTCTCGGCGGTCCCGGACGCCCGGTCCAGCAGCCGCGCCCGGACCCGCCCGCCGTCCTGCTCGAAGCCCTCCAGCATCGTGCCGGTGCGGACGGCGTCCTTGCCGAGCCGGGACAGCACCGCGTCGAGCAGCGCCATCTGCAGCTCGCCCCGGTGGACGGAGTACTGCGGCCAGTCGTAGCCGAGGGCGCGGCCGCGCGGATCGGCCCAGATCCGCCCGCCGAACCGGTCGAAATGCACCATCTCCGCGGTCGGGACGCCGATGTCGGCGAGGTCGTCGCCGAGGCCCAGCTCGGTGAGCTCGCGGACCGCGTGCGGCAGCAGGTTGATGCCGACGCCGAGCGGCCGCAGCCGCCGCGCCGCGTCCACCACGAGCGCCTCGATCCCGGCCTCGTGCAGGCTCAACGCGGTGGTGAGCCCGCAGATCCCGGCCCCGGCGATGAGTACGCGCATGCACTCATGATCTCTTATCCGGCGCCCGTCTCCGGTTCGCCGTCCGGATCCGGCCCGCCGTCCGCGGCGGGACCGTCCGCGGTGGGCCCGTCCGCGGTGAGACCGTCCGCGGGCGCGGCCCCCGGGACGCGGGCGCCGCCGCGGACCAGCCGGCCGACCTCCGCGCGCAGCCGGACGAACTCCGGCAGCCCGCGGGTCTCGATCTGGTCCCGGGACGCGGGCAGCCCCACCGGGATGTCGGCGTGTACGCGGGCCGGCGACCGGTTCAGCACGACCACCCGGTCGCCGACGTAGACGCTCTCGTCGATGTCGTGGGTGACCAGCAGGATCGTCATCTTCCCGGTGCGGTGCACGCCCAGCACGAGGTCCTCGAGGTCCTCGCGGGTCTGCGCGTCCACCGACCCGAACGGCTCGTCCATCAGCATCAGCCGCGGCCGGTACGCCAGGGCCCGCGCGATCGACACGCGCTGCTGCATGCCGCCCGACAGCTGCCACGGGTACTTGCGGGCCGCGTCGTGCAGGCCGACCGACTCCAGCGCCTCGTCGGCGGCGGCGCGGCGCTCGGCCCTGGACCCGCCGCGCCGGCGCAGCGGCATCGCCACGTTGTCGCGGACGGTCAGCCACGGGAACAGCGAGCGGCTGTAGTCCTGGAACACCACGGCGAGGTCGTCGGGCACGCCGTCGACCGGCGCGCCGTCCATCTCCAGGGTGCCGCCGGTCGGCCGGATCAGCCCGGCGATGCAGCGCAGCAGCGTGGACTTGCCGCACCCGGACGGGCCGACGATGCTGAGCAGCTGCCCGTCCGGGACGGTGAGGTCGAGCCCGTCGAGCGCCGTGTGCCCGCCGGTGTAGGTGTGCGTGAGGCCGGTGATCCGGAGCATCGCGGACGCCTTTCCTGTCGGGGGTCAGTTCGCCAGCCGCTGCGCGCCGGTGTGCCACGCCAGCAGCCGCCGTTCGAGGAGCATGAAGGCTCCGTTGAACAGCAGGCCGAGGACGCCGAGCATGACGATCCCGGCCCACATGGTGGGCAGCTCGAACGCGCGCTGCGCGTCCAGCAGCTCGGCGCCGATGCCGGTGGTGCTGCCGACGATCTCCGACAGCACCATGAGGATCAGCGCGAACGACAGCGCGACGCGCAGCCCCGCGAAGATCTTCGGCGCCGCCGCCGGCAGGATGATCAGCAGCAGCCGGCGCGGCCGGGAGATGCCGAACACCCGCGCGGTGTCGAGCTGCAGCGGGTCCACCGCGCGGACGCCGTCGGCGGTGTTCAGCAGCACCGGCCACACCACCCCGAACGCGATCGTGACGATCTGCATCGTGGCGCCGATCTGGAACACCACGATGAAGAACGGCACCAGCGTCGGTGGCGGGACGGCGCGCAGGAACTGCAGCACCGGGTCCAGCAGGTTGTTCAGCACCCGGGACCGGCCGATCGCGGCGCCGATCGCCACCCCGGCCGCGCCGGCGGCGGCCCACCCGGTGAACAGGTGCGCGAGGCTGCTGGAGAAGTCGTCCACCGCGTTCCCGGTGAGGAACGCGTGCGAGGCGGGCCCGGAGAACCACACCTCGTGCAGCGCCTCGATGATCTTCGTGGGGGGCGGGAAGTACGTCTCGTCCACCGCGGACGTGACGACCTGCCAGACGACCGCGGCGAGCGCGACGAGCCACACCCGCTCGGCGAGCCCGCGGGCCGGTCGGCCGATCCTCATGCGATCCCCTCCACCCGCGCGGCGTGCCAGCGGAACGCCACCCGCTCCAGCGCGATCAGCGCGGTGTTGGCGAGCAGCCCGAGCACCCCGGCCCAGCAGGCGCCGGCCAGCATCAGGTCGGTGCGCCCGCCGCCCTGCTGCGTCTCGGTCAGGTAGATGCCGATGCCGTTGTCGCCGCCGACCAGCAGCTCCGTGCTGATCAGCACGACGAGGGCGACGGAGGCGGCGATCCGCACGCCGGTGGCGATGAACGGGGCCGCGCTCGGCAGCGACACCCGCCACAGCACCGCCGGCGTCGAGGACCCGAACGCGCGCAGCGTGTCCTTGGCGACCGGGTCGACGTCGCGCAGCGCGTACAGCGTGTTGACGAGGATCGGCCACAGGCAGGCGTAGAAGATCAGCGACATGTTCGTCTGCGCCGGCGAGCTGAACAGCAGGGTCGCCAGCGGGATCAGCGCGACCGATGGGACGGGCCGGCACAGCTCGACCAGCGCGCGGGAGGCGGTGCCGAGCAGCGGCACCGAGCCGAGCAGCACCCCGAGCGGCACCGCGGCCAGCACCGCGAGCAGCAGCCCGAGCAGCCACTCGCGCACCGTCGCGCCGACGTCCACCAGGAACTCGCGGTCCACGGCCAGCTTCCCGGCCTCCTTCAGCACGGTCGAGGCCGGGGGGAGGGAGGTCTCGTCCACGAGGCCGGAGCGGCTGACCGCCTCGAGCACGCCGACCACCACGACCGCCCCGGCCGCGCCGAGGAGGATGCGGCGAGGGGTCATGAAGCCGCGGTCAGCAGCAGCGGCTTCACGTCCATCTTCTTGGAGATGTACCCGAACTGCTGCATGACGTCCGGCACCCGCTGGAGCCGGGTCGCGTCGAGCGACGTCGGGTAGGTGCCGTAGCTCATGGCGGCGGCCACGCTCGCGTCGATCCCCTTGGCGTAGGTCGGCAGGATCTGCTCGACGAGCTTGCGGTCGGCGGCCATGCCCTCGCCTTTGACGAGCGCGCGCTGGAACGCGGCGACCGTCTTGGGGTTCTTGTTCGCGAACTTCGCCATCGCGGCGTACCCGGCCATCGGGAACTGCGCGGTCGGCCCGCTGGACAGGTCGGCGAGCATCCGCGCGCCCATCGACCGCTGCATCTGCGTGCCGAACGGCTCGATCGCCTGGACGGCGTCGACGCTCTTGTTCTTCAGCGCCGCCTGCATGTTCGGCGGCGGGATCTCCACGAAGTTCTTGTCCTCGTCGAAGGTGACGCCCTGCGCCTGCCCGGCGGCGCGCACCAGCAGCGTGCTGACGTTGCGCTTGGTGTTGACGCCGATCTTCTTCCCGGCCAGGTCCTTGATGGTGCGGTAGGGGGAGTCGCCGCGGACCATCAGCGTGTGGGTCTTCGGCGCGCCCTGGAAGCCGTCGGCGACGACCTTCGGCTTGAAGCCGGGGTCCTTGGACGCCGCGGTGAACAGCGACACGTAGTTGCCGAAGGTGATGTCGAGCTGGCCGCTCTTCAGCAGCGGGATCGCCTCGGCGCCGCCGCTGACGACGCGGGTCTTCACGGTCAGTCCCTCGGCCTTGAACAGGCCCTTCTGGATCGCGATCTGCAGCGGCGCGGTGTCGGCGATCGTCATGGTGCCGACGGTGATCGTGGACTCCTCGAGCCCGTTGGCCGATTTCTTGTCGTCCGAGCCGCCGCACGCGGTGGCCGAGAGCGCGACCGCGACGGCGAGCGCGCCGCCGAGGACGGCGCGGGGGAGGGTGGCGGACATGGGCGACGCTCCATTGCGGGAGGGGCAGCCGGCATGAAACTGATCTTTCAACGAGTGCGGGGAGCGTAGCGCATCGCCTGCCTGATCGCGGGAGAAATGTGGCGTATGTGGTGATATGGGGAGAAAATTGTGAACAGGATTGTTCCGCGGTTCGGCGCGCGGAAAGACAGGGGCCCCGGCCGCCACGCGACCGGGGCCCCTCGGGACGTGCGCTACTTCTTCGCGGGCTCCTCCACGGCGGTGGCGACGGCCTCGGCGTCGGCGTCCTCGGCGTCCGTGGCGTCCGGCGGTTCGGAGTCCTTGACGACGCCGCGGACGAGCCGTCCCACCTCGGCCCGCAGCCGCACGAACTCGGCGTCGGCGCGGGTGCCGATCTGGTCCCGGCCGGCCGGCAGCGTCACCGGCAGCTCGTCGCGGACCCGGCCGGGGTTGCGGGCCAGCACCACGACCCGGTCGCCCAGGTAGACGCTCTCGTCGATGTCGTGCGTGACGAGCAGGATCGTCATGCCCTCGGCCCGGTGCACCTGAAGGACGAGGTCCTCCAGGTCCTCGCGGGTCTGCGCGTCGACCGACCCGAACGGCTCGTCCATCAGCATCAGCGTCGGCTTGTAGGCCAGCGCCCGGGCGATCGACACGCGCTGCTGCATGCCGCCCGACAGCTGCCACGGGTACTTGCCCGCCGCGTCCTCCAAGCCGACGGACGCGAGCGCCTTGACGGCCTGCGCGCGGCGTTCGGCCTTGCCGAGCCCGCGGCGGCGCAGCGGCAGCGCGACGTTGTCGCGGACGGTCAGCCACGGCAGCAGCGAGCGGCTGTAGTCCTGGAACACCACGGCGAGGTCGTCGGGCACGCCGTCGATGGGCGCGCCCTTCAGCACGACCTTGCCCTCGGTCGGCGGGACGAGGCCGGCGATGCAGCGCAGCAGCGTCGACTTGCCGCACCCGGAGGGCCCGACGATCGTGACCAGCTCGCCCTCGCCGACCTTCAGGTCGATGCCCTCCAGGACGCGGTGCGTCCCGTAGGCGTGGCCCAGTCCGGAGATCTCCAGCATCGCGTTCACCGTGTCCCTGGCTCGTCGTAGAGGGCGGCGTTGTCGGCCGCGACGCGGACGTCGATGACGTACGGCCCGTCGTGCGCGAGGCCCTCCGCCAGCGCGCCGTCCAGGTCCGCCGCGCTCGTGACGGTCCGGCCCGCGCAGCCGAACCCCTGCGCGAGCGTGACGAACTCGATGCCGGGCAGGTCGGTGCCCGGGACGCTGTCCATCTCGATGCGGCGGCCGAGCGCCTTGACCGCGCCGTAGCCCTGGTTGTTCAGGACGACGACCGTCATCGGCGCGTTGTGCTGCACGGCCGTCCAGAGCCCCTGCACCGAGTACATGATCGCGCCGTCGCCGATGACGCAGACGATCCGCTCGCCCGACCCGGCGAGGGCGCGCCCGACGGCGACCGGCAGGCCCCAGCCGAGGGCGCCGCTGCCGGTGGTGAGGAAGCCGCCGGGCCGGGTGATCGGCAGCCGGGCGTGGAACATGTCCCGGTAGCTCGGGATCTCCTCGACGATGACCGCGTCTTCGGGCATCCGCTCCCGCAGCGTCTCGACGACCAGCGCCGCGTCGATCGGGTCGGTCGCGGCGGGCTTCGCGAGCCGCTCGAGCGGCTCGGGGAGCGGCCGGTCGGCCTTGTCGACCAGCTCCAGCAGGCCGGACACGCCCGCGGCGATCGTCGTCAGCACGCTGGTGCCGACCGGCGCCCACGCGGTCTGCGACGGGTCGCAGTCGAAGTGGAACAGCCGCGACCCGGCCGGGATGACGGGGCCCTCGCTGTACACGTGGTAGGTGAAGATCGGCGCGCCGAGCGCCAGGATGACGTCGTGGCCCTCCAGCCGCGCCGACAGCTGGTTCCGGACGGGCGGCAGGAAGCCGCGGAACAGCGCGTGGTCCTCGGGGAACCCGGACCGCCCCGACAGCGGGCTGATCCAGACCGGCGCGCCGGTCCGCTCGGCGAGCGCCAGCACGCCGGGCAGCGCGTCCTCGTCCTCGACGCCGGAGCCGACGATGATGACCGGGTTCGCGGCCCCGTTCAGCGCCTCGGCCACCTCGCGGAGCGCGGCGGGGGAGGCGGTGAAGTCGCTGCGGACCTCGCGGTCCGGGACGGGCTCGGCGAGGTGCTCCCAGTCGTCCTCGGGGACGGAGAGGAACACCGGCCCGCGCGGCGGCGTCATCGCGACCCGGTACGCCTCGGCGAGCGCGGCGGGCACGTCCTCGGCGCGCTCGGGCTGCCGGCTCCACTTGACGTAGGGGCGGGGGAACAGCGCCGGCTCGTCCGCGCCGAGGAACGGGTGGGCCGGCAGCATCGCGCGCGACTGCTGGCCGGCGATGATGACGACCGGCACCCGGTCGCGGTAGGCGTTGAAGACCGCGCCGAGCGAGTGGCCGACGCCGCCCGCCGAGTGCAGGCTGACCAGCGTCGCGTTGCCGGTGCCGAGCGAGTGGCCCGCGGCCGCGGCGACCGCGACGGTCTCCTGCAGCGCCAGCACGTACTCGAAGTCGCCGGGGAAGTCGCGGAACATCCGCAGCTCGGTCGAGCCGGGGTTGCCGAAGACGGTGGTCATCCCCACCCTCCGGCAGAAGTCGAAGAACGCCTCCCGGACCGTGAGCTCGGTCGTCATGAATCCGCCTTTCGCGCCCCGCGGTGCCAGGACAGGACACGCCGTTCCACCGCGAGCAGAATCGTGTTGAACAGGTAGCCGAGGACGCCGAGCAGCACGATCACCGACCAGATGGTCGGCAGGTCGGACTGGCTCTGCGCGTTCGTCAGCTCGAAGCCGAGCCCGTCGGACGTGCCGGGCAGCAGCTCGGAGAAGACCATCAGGATCAGGGACAGGGACAGGGCGAGCCGCAGCCCGGCGAAGATCTTGGGCAGCGACGCGGGGATGATGACGTACCGGATCCGGTCCGCCGCGGAGAACCGGAACGCCTCGGCGGTCGCCATCTGCATCGGGTCGACGCTGCGCGCGCCGTCCGCGGTGTTGAGCAGGACGGGCCAGATCGCGCTGAAGACGATCGAGGCGACCTGCATCTCGGTGCCGAGCTTGAACAGCACGATGAACACCGGCACCAGGGTCGGCGGCGGGATCACGCGGGCGAACTGCATCAGCGGCTGCAGGTAGGCGAGCACCCGCTCCGAGCGGCCGAGCGCGATGCCGAGGACGACGCCCGCGATCACCGACAGCACGAGCGCCAGCGCCATCCGGCCGAGGCTCGGCGCGATGGAGTCGCCCGCCTCGGCGCTGAAGTACAGGTGGCTCGGCGGGCCGGACAGCCACATCTCCCGCATCCGCTTGACGATCTTGGAGGGGGGCGGGAAGAACACGCTGCCGGAGGCCCGGGTGGCCCCCTCCCAGCACGCCACGAGGACGACGAGGGGCAGCAGCCGGTGCAGCACCCCGCGGACGACCCGGGCGGCCGCGCCGCCGCGGGCGCCGCGGGCCGGGCCGGCGGTGAGCGTCGCCGCGGTCACGATGCACCACTCCTCTGCGCCTTGTGCCAGTGGAACACGCGGTTCTCGGCCTGCACCAGGACGGTGTCGATGATGAGGCCGATGCAGCCGGCCCACACCGTCCCGGCGAGGACGTCGCGGGTGCCGTCGGGGACGTTGCCGGCCTGCGCGATGAACATGCCGAGGCCGTCGCCGAAGCCGGAGAGGATCTCGGTGCCGACGGCGAGGATGAGGGCGATCGACGCGGCCAGCCGCACGCCCGTGGCGATGAACGGCGCGGCGCTCGGCAGCGAGACCCGCAGCAGCACCTGGATCCGGCCGAAGCCGAAGCTGCGCAGCGTCTCCTTCGCCGTCGGGTCGACGTCGTCCAGCCCGTACATGGTGTTGAAGAGGATGGGCCAGCTGGAGGCGTAGACGATGAGCGGCACCTCCATCTTCAGGCCGGAGCCGAGGAGCAGCGCCGCGAGGGGGATGAGGGCGACCGAGGGGATCGGCCGCAGGAACTCGACGATGGCGCGGACCGCGGTGTTGACCGCCGGGACGCTGCCGAGCAGCAGCCCGAGCGGGACCGCGATCGCGATCGCGAACAGCATCCCGAGCGCCCACGCCGTGAGGGTGACGCGCACGTTGAACAGGAAGTCGGGGTCGCCGAAGAGCTCGAACGCGCGGGCGGTGACGCTGGATGCGGGGGGCAGATAGGAACGGTCCACAATCCCGGCTCGGCCGAGGGCCTCGCTCGCCAGGAACAGGACCGCCACCCCGGCGGCCCCCCGCGCCCACTTTCCTGGGCGGGAGAGGCCGCGGGGCGGCGTCGGCTCGTGTGCCATGAGCGGATCAGCGTCCTGCCGTCACGACGTCGGCTGGAAGAGGATGGACTTCAGGTCGGGCTTCTGCTTCAGCAGGCCCGCCGAGGTCATCAGGTCCACGATCTGCTGCATCCGGGTGGTGCTCAGCGAGGTGGGGTAGCCGGGCAGCGTGATGACCGAGGCGACCTGCGGGTCGATCTTGGCGTAGCCGGGCAGCACCTCCTCGACGCGCTTGCGGTCCTGCGAGGCGATCTTCTGCGCCTTGATGATCGCGCGCTGGAACGCCGCCGCGGTCTTGGGGTTCTTCTTCGTGAACTCCTGGGTGCTCACGAAACCGCTGATCGGCATGCCGGTGACCGGCTCGCTGCCGCCGTCGACGACGACGCGGGCGCCGAGCTTCTTCTCGGTGTCGGACAGGAACGGCTCGACGGTGTGGATCGCGTCGACCTGCCCCTTCTGCAGCGCGGCGGCCATCTGCGGGAACGGGACCGCGACGTAGTTGACCTTCTTCGGGTCGACGTTGTTGGCCTTGAGGATCGAGTCCAGGGTGAGGCCCTGGATGTTGTTCAGGATGTTGACCGCGACCTTCTTGCCCTCCAGGTCCTTCGCGGTCTTGATCTTGGAGTTGGGCATGACCACCACGTTCATCATGTTGGAGGTCAGCGTGGCGGCCTCGGCGAGCACGCTCAGCTTGATCGCGCCCTGCTCGTTGGCCTGCAGGAAGGAGACGTAGTTGGCGCCGGCGATCGCGTCGACCTCGCCGTTCTTCAGCGCCGGCAGCGCCTTGATGCTCTGCGCCACCGGGACGATCTTGACGTTGAGGCCCTCGGCCTTGAAGAGGCCCTGCTTCTGGGCGATGTAGAGCGCCGCGCCGTCCACCAGGGGCAGCGAGGCGACCTTCATGTCCTTCTTCTCCAGGCCGTTGCCGCCGCCGGAGTCGTCCGAACCTCCGCAGCCTGCGGCCAGGGACGTGACGAGGGCGAGGGCGCTGACCAGCGCCAGAAGACGTCTGGATTGCCGCATCGGGCACTCCTTAACTCACGGGGGAAGTTGCTTCGGCAGGGCTTGGGCAGGCCAGGGCTCATGAGCCAGGGGAACGACTGCGGCCACCTCTCCCGCCGTGCCTGAAGATCACGTGCGTCGGGAGAGTATCGCGGACTGGGCGTCTTAGGGGGTTTGGGTCTGAATTGCGTGACTCTCTTGTGTCCTTCAGTGGACCGATCGGCCGCGCCGCTTCCCCGGCGTCATTCCTGGTGAGGGTCGTGGACGGGGTGCCGGGGGCGGGGGACGGGCCGCCGATGGTTACCGATCGGTATGGGCCCGCGGATTCGATTCGATAACGCGTCGAATAGCCGCGGCGGGTGGCGCTTTCCCCTTGCCGTTAAGGGCTTCTCGCGGGTGCTGTGACAATCCATTGCTAAGCGAATACGGAGGGTGATCGGCTTTTCGGGTCGCGATCGCGCCGTTCTGGCGGATCGGCGGAAGGAACGGCGAGAGCAGGTGTGTTCACCGGCTGTAATCGATCGAATGCGCTTCGTCTGGGTGCGCACCGTGACGTCCCGTGACCGTGAAAACGGACATATGGGCATGAACTCGCGATCGCCCTGTCGGTTCTTATCCACTCCCCTAGGGTCCTTTGCGGCATATCCATGGATGTGCTGCAATATCGGGCGCCGGAGGTCGAGACGATGTTGCCATGACCCTTCGCGCCGATGAGGCCACGGAGAGTGCGGCATCGTGAGGGAGAGGGTGTTGACGGCGGATGCAACCAAGCGACGAGGGTCGCGACCGTGCTCGGCCTGGTGACGTCGAGGTGCAGTCGGACCATCCGGCACGGCCAGGCGGTCCGCCGCGATCGGGCGGGCGGCTCCGGCTGCGGAACTGGCGGGTGCCCCAGCGCCTGATCGTGCTGATCCTGGTGCCCACGGTCGCCGCCGTCGTGCTGGCCGGCCTGCGGATCTCCACCTCCGTGGACAAGGCGGAGAGCTACGGCCGCGTGGAGCAGATGGCCGAGGTGGGCGTGGAGATCACCCGGTTCGTCCAGGAGTTCATCGCCGAACGCGACGCGGCCGTCGAGTACATCGCGGCCGGCCGCTCCGACGCGCTCCTGCCGGCCCTGCAGACGCAGCAGCGCAAGACCGACGCGCTGGTCAGGCCGGTGCTCGAGGACACCGACAAGATCAACGGCTCCTACGGTTCCGAGGCCGTCCGCGACGCCACCACGGTGAAGAGCCGCCTGGACGGGCTGAAGGCGCTGCGCTCCCTCGTCGTCGGCACCAAGGTCCCGCCCTTCATCGTCCTCGAGAAGTACACCGAGGCGACCCGGGAGCTGACGTCGGTCCTGGACGGGATCGCCCAGAACGTGGCCGACGACAAGCTCGCGGAGTCCGTCCGTGCGCTCGGCGCCCTCGCGCGCGCCAAGGAGGCGGTCTCCCGGGAGCGGGCCCTGCTGCTCATCGGCGCGCGGAGCAAGCAGCTCGACATCCAGGAGCTCAACGAGCTCACCGCTGCGCGCGCGCAGGAGGACAGCGAGCTCGCGGCCTTCCGCGACTCGGCCTCCCTGGACCAGATCCAGCTGTACGAGGACACGGTCGTCGGCCCCAAGGTCGACCAGGCCCGTGACGTGCGGC
The DNA here is from genome assembly GCF_008923365.1 of Actinomadura montaniterrae. Lineage (GTDB taxonomy): Bacteria > Actinomycetota > Actinomycetes > Streptosporangiales > Streptosporangiaceae > Spirillospora > Spirillospora montaniterrae. The sequence continues at coordinate 1,322 of NZ_WBMR01000113.1, read as the reverse complement.
AGCGGGTGCTCTCGTCGGCGAGCGCCAACAACGGGCTGCTGCCCGCCTCCCTGCGCACGTCGCACGCGGCGAGCGCGATGCGCACCGCGATGACCGCGATGGTCGACCAGATGCGCCAGGTCGAGCAGAGGCTCGCCGGCGACGTCCACGCGCACAGCGACGAGCAGGGCACGGCCGCGCGCAACGCGACGATCCTCGACTCGGCGCTGGTCGCCGCGCTGCTGATCATCGTCCTGCTGGTCACGATCGTGATGGCCCGGTCGCTGGTGCGGCCGCTGCGGCGGCTGCAGTCCGGCGCGCTGGAGGTCGCCAGCAGCCGGCTGCCCGGCCTGGTCGACCGGCTCCGCGACCCCGAGGCCGCCGCCGGCGGCATCGAGGTCGCGCCGATCGAGATCGACTCCACCGACGAGATCGGCCAGGTCGCGCGCGCCTTCGACGAGGTCCACCGCGAGGCGGTCCGGCTGGCGGCCGACGAGGCCGTGCTGCGCGGCAACATCAACGCGATGTTCGTCAACCTGTCGCGGCGCAGCCAGTCGCTGATCGAGCGGCAGCTGCGGCTGATCGAGGAGCTGGAGCAGAGCGAGCGCGACGAGGAGCAGCTCGGCAGCCTGTTCCGGCTGGACCACCTCGCCACCCGCATGCGCCGCAACTGCGAGAACCTGCTGGTCCTCGGCGGCCAGGAGCAGGCCCGCCGGTGGAACAAGCCCGTCCCGCTGATCGACGTCGTGCGCGCCTCGCTGTCGGAGGTCGAGCAGTACGAGCGGGTCGCGCTGCGCGTCCAGGGCGACATGACCGTCGCCGGGCCCGTCGTCAACGACCTCGTCCACCTGCTCGCCGAGCTGGTGGAGAACGCCCTGGTGTTCTCCTCCGAGCACACCAAGGTCACCGTCTCCGGGCAGCTGCTCAGCGGCGGCGGCTCCATGCTGCAGATCACCGACAACGGCGTGGGGATGTCCCCCGAGGAGCTGGAGCAGGCCAACTGGCGGCTGGCGAACCCGCCCGTCATCGACTTCTCCGCGGCGCGCCGCATGGGCCTGTTCGTGGTCGGCCGCCTGGCCGTCCGGCACGGCATCCGCGTCGAGCTGCGGGCCGCGCAGGGCGGCGGGCTCACCGCGTTCGTCGTGCTGCCGGACGCGGCGGTCACCCCCGGCGAGCCCGCGGGCGTCGGCGCCCGCGGCCTCGGCTCCCGCGACACCGGGGGCCACGGCCAGCTCGCCGCGCTCACCACCACCGGCGCCGAGCCGCCCGCCGCCGGGGGCGCGTTCCGCCAGGACGACTTCGGGCCCGCGGCCGGTCTCGGCGCCGGCACCGGCGGCAACCCG